>NZ_JARRAG010000001.1:1685306-2022367 GCF_029589435.1 Paludisphaera mucosa
TCGTCGCCTTATCCTGCGCGTAGATCCCTTCCTCGTATTCCTTAACGGCGATCTCGGCGACCTCGCGGGTGAGCTTGGCCTGCTGGTAAGAGGCCTCAGCCCCCTGGGTGGAGATCTTCTGGTTGATCAGGGACTCGCGGAGGGTCGCCGAGTCGAGCTCGCAGACGAGCTGGCCTTTCTTCACCGCGGTCCCCTCGGGGAGGATCGAGATGATGGTCGTCTGGCCTTCAACCTGGCAGTAGACGTCTTCGTTCTTGGCGCTTTCGAGCGAGCCCTTTTCGGTGACGGTGATCGGCAGCGGGCCGCGCTTGATTTCGAAAGGGATGATGTCGAGGGTGGTCGGGGCGAAGAATCCGCGGATGGGCTTGCTCATGCCCGGGACGCTGACCAGGGCCACGCCCCCCACCGCGAGGAGGGAGACGAGACCCAGGGCCAACACCTTGCCGATCGAGGCCTTACGGCGTCTCGGCCGCTGCAGCGGCGGCAGGTCGCGTGTCGCTTGTGCCGGGGCCGAGGCTGGGGCCTCGGTATTCTGCAGGGAAAAGTTCACTGAACGCCTCCCATTCGTCGTAAGGCAAGGTGCCGATGTCGCGGTACAGGGTCAACCGGGCGAGCTGGAAGTTCTGCCAGGTGGTCAGCAGCGCGGTCTCGCTGTTGATCAGGCCGTTCTGGAAGCCGATGAGGTTCGAGGTCTGGGTCGCCGCGTTGGCCGACTGGGCGAGGCTGTTGCCCGTCGTCGCCTGGGGCGGCGCCACGATCTGCTCGAACGCCTGGTCTTTCAGCCGTATGTTCAGCTCCAGCTGCTGCTTGGCGATCGCATAGTTGATATAGGCGACTTGCATCCCGCGGATGTCTTGTCGAAGAAACAATTTCAAAGAGTCTTCGGCGTTCTGGAGGGCCCGCCGCTGTCTCTGGTAGTTGATGATGGCCTGGCGGAAGTTGTTACGCTCGGAGAGCCGAATCAGGGGCAGCTCCGCATTCAGCACCAGACTGAGTTGGCTGGACTGAGAGTCGAAGCCGAACGGGTTGGTCGTCGTAGGCGGGGTGAGCAACTGATTCGTGACGCCGACATTGAGTATACCCTTGAGGGAATTCGCCTGGAATCGAATTTGTCGCCAGGCGTCGTAAAGCTGGGCCCGATTGTTCATCAGGTCGAGCCGGTATTCCATCGCAGTCCGGACCCCGGCCTGGAGGATGTCCTCCAGCCCTTCCTCCTCGGAGTAGGTCTGGCTTCCCTTGTAGATGTTCAGCACGGACCGACCGTCGATGACCACGTCTTCCAGCTCGGGGACCTTGCCGACGATCGAGGGCAGGTCCTTCAGGTCCCGCTTGGGGTTGCGCTGCCAGTCGTCGATCCGGTTGAAGACGTCGCGGAAGGGCTGGTAGAGGCCGAGGTCGACCGTCATCGGCGTGTCGGTCGGCATGCCGAGCTGGGTCTTGAAGTTGTCGAGGCCGTTTCGATAGTTCAACAGGTCCGAGACCAGCCGGGACCGGGCGCCGACCAGCTGCGACCGAGCCTGGTCGACCTGCAGCTGGGTGAGCCCCGACGCCTCGCCGTCGATCAGCTGCGTGTACAGGTTGACCAGCTGCTCGAAGTAGGCGACGTTCCGCTTGTCGATCTCGAGCTGGGCCGCGTCGAGCACGACGGGGATGAAGCCGATGGTCGAGTCGGAGTTGCCCGCCGTCGAGAAGCCGGCCAGGTTGAAACCGGCTCCGAGCTGCTGCACCGTGCCGCCGATCAGGAGCGAGACGATGAATTCCTGGCGGAACTTGGCGAACGCGCGGACCTGGTAAAGCAGCGAACGCTCCGCCAGGGTGAGGTTCTCGAGGGTTACGGCCCGGCCACCGCCCCGCAGCAGCGGCTGGAAGAAGGTGAGCGGCAGCGACGACGATACGTTCGGCTGGAAAGGCTTGCTGCCCACGAAGTTGAAGACGATCTGGTTGGCAAAGCCCATCAAGACGCGTCCGCCCGAACTAAGGAGCTTTCCAACGCCAGCGACCTCGCTGATCTGCCAGGTCGAGACCTGGCCGCCCGGCGAGTAGCGGGTCTGATAGTTGAAAACGTTCGCCGGATTAAGGGCCGGGAAGCCCGCCCCTAGCGGCGAGGTCGTCGGCGAGAGGCCCGCGTAGAATTGCGGCTGGAACGAGAACCGCTGGAGCGTCACCGAGAGGGCCGAGGTGTACAGGGTTTCCAGTTGGGTCTGGTAGAACCGGCTGTTGATGAGGGCCAGGGTGAACGCCTGCTGCATGTTCACCTTGTAGTGCTTGTACCCGCTCGGCAGCCCGGCCGCGATCGCCTCGTCGAGTTCGGGGATCGACGGGACGAGGATCCCCGACAACTCGGCGGCTTGGGCCTCGGTGAAAGCCCCATCGCCCCGACCCGGGACCATTTGGTTCGGCCTGGGCAGGTTCGGGTCGGCCATGTCCTTTTCCTGGGGATTGGGATCCAGGGGGATGGCCGGGGCCGGCGAAAGGGGTCGGTCCTGCGTCGAATCCTGGTATGACGAGCGGCGAACGCCGGGATCGGACGCCGCCGCGGCCGAGGCGAGTTTCGCCCTCCGGAAGCTCTCGGCGGTCCGGGGCGGCGGGATCTCCTTGTTGGACGGGGCCTTCCGTGCGTCGGCCAGCAGGACCGGAGCCGCTTCGCCCTCGCGCCGGGGCCGGTCGAGCCTGAGGGTCGTCGGGCCGTCCGGGGGCGTCGCTGGAGCCGGGGCCGAGAAGGGCGAGGGGGCGTCGGTAGGCCCGGGGGGCGTCGTCGGCGTCCCGGGTCCCTGGTCGCCGCGTGCCGCCGGGGTCGCAGGCTTGGGCCGTTTCGGCAAGGCCTCGCGCTCCTGGCTCCATTTCTCCAGCAACTCGAGGTAGCCGGTGCCCTCGGCCGGGATCAGGAGTCGATTGTCCGGAGCCTGAGGGACGGGCGACAGGGCCTCGGCGGCCGGATCATCGGGCGGCGCCGGTGGGAAGTCCTGGTCGTAGGGGTCTGCGAACCGCGACAAGGAGGGCGGCTCGATCGAGAACGTGTCCAGCCGCCATCGTGGATCGCGGCTCTTCTCGAAAACCGCCTCCGAGACGTCCTGATTGGCCCATTCCCGGAAGAACTCGCGGGTGCAGCCCGGTTGGGTGCCCAGGGCCGCCGCGAGCACGGCCGGCAGGGCGCCGTACCGCATCAGGGGCGTTCTGGGTGTCCTGAACGTTTTATCGGCCATGCTTCTTGCCTCGACGACTGGCAACTCTGTCGGACTGCCGCCCACCGGGGGCGCACCGCGCCGCGTCGTTCGCGGCTCGACGTCGGGGACGACGGCACGAGGCCCGCGAACGGGTCAAGGGCGGTCGGCGCAACGATCGAGGCGGCCTTGGCAGCTATGTCACGGGTTGTATCGGGTCTGCGGATTGTCCGAGTTGAATCGAAAGGGGATGGCGTCATCCCTCAGCCGGTCGCGACCTGGAGGAATAGGATGCAGACGAGGTCGCTTCCGGGCCGAAATTCCAGGGGTGTACAGGGGCCCTTGACGGCGGAACAGCGCCGAAGCCGCTCGAGTCGACGACTGGAGTCGTTCGATCCGGGCGAGTCTCACGAGGGACGCCCGCCGCGAGGTGCCGTGGCGAGATGACTCGTGGCGGAACGCGGATTGAAGCCTGGGAGAAGGGAGTCTCCAAATGTTGATTGGCAAGCGCGGTCCTCGGCCCGGCGCGTCGGTGCATAAACCGACGAAGTGCCTCCCGCGAGGGGAAGTCCTGGAAGCGAAGGTGCTGCTGTCGATCGACCTGGGAGGGTCGGCTCCGCCGGCGCTTCCCAACATCGCCAGCGCCAACGTAGGCATCGCGATGGTGGGGACCAGCACGCCCCTCCAAGGTGCCGGCTACAGCGTCGCCAACCTGGGCAGCGTCAACGGCTCCGGCTTCGACAGCTATCTCATCGGCGCCCCGGCGATCGACACCACCGGTTCGAATACCGCATCGGCCGCCTACCTGGTGTTCGGCTCGCAAGTGGCCTCGACCACCGGTCCCGTCACCTCGGACTGGCTCCTCAACGCGCCGAACGGCCGAGTCGGCGACGTCGCGGCGCTCGGGAGCAACGTCCAGCCCAATCCCATCACCGGGACCACGACGAACGCCTACGCCTTCAACGGCGTGACGTTCATCGCCAGCCAACAGCCCAATTCCCAGCTCGGGGCCTCGGTGGCCAACGCGGGGATCATCCGGGGGACCCAGGCGTTCCTCATCGGCGCCCCCAACGGCACCCAGGCCGGCTCGACGACCAGCGGCACCGGCACCGGGCGCGCCTACCTGGTGTACGGGTCGAGCAACCTGAGCACCCTGGCGAACAAGACGATCGACCTGGACGACCCGGCCTCGGCGGCGGCCGCGGGCATCAACGTGGTGACGTTCGTCAGCTCGGCCCTCGGGGCCCAGCTGGGGTCCTCGGTGGCCGGGATCGGCAACTTCCTCAACGACGGTTCGAACTCGATCGCGCTCGGCGCCCCCTCCGCCTCGATCGGCGGCACGGCGACGTCGGGCGCCGTCTACGTCATGAGCAGCAACAACCTGCCCGCGTCGGCCGCGACCATCGACGTCACCCAGATCGGCCAGGGCGGCGTCACCGGCCTGGTGATCTCGGGCCCCTCCGGCGGCAGCCAGGCGGGCTTCTCGGTGGGCGGCTCGGGCGGCGACGTCAACGGCGACGGGGTGGCGGACCTGCTCGTCGGTGCCCCCGGGACCGGCGGCACGTCCGGCTCGGCTTACCTCGTCTACGGCGGCAACCTGATCAGCCAGACGACCGTCACCAATAGCGTCCGGTTCCTCTCCCTGGCCCGGGTCGGGACGGCGAGCGGCTCGACGCCGGCTTCGGTGGCCGGCGCCGTGGTCGCCGGATCCACCGGCGAGCAGCTCGGGTTCGCGGTCGCCGGCGCCGGCGACTTCAACAACGACGGCTTCGGCGACATCCTCCTGGGCGGGCCGGGATTCGCGAGCCTCACGGGCCGGGCGACGCTGATCTACGGCGGTGCCAACAACGTCGTCAGCGGGAGCTTCACCGCCGACACGATCCCCAGCGGCGTCAGCTCGCTGTCCCTGATCGGCACCGCGACCGGCGACCAGGCGGGGTACTCGCTGTCGCTGGCGGCCGCCGTGAACAGCGGCCAGCCCAACGGCATCCTGATCGGCTCGCCGGGCTACCTCTCGAGCCGCGGCGCCGCGTATTACCTGCCGGGCCATGGCGGCCTCTATACGGGGACGTTCTCGCTGTCCGAAGCCGAGAACACCTCGACCCTGGCCGGCCTACTGCTGACCGCCACGACGCCGGGCTTCGCGGTGTCGACCAACGCGCCTCGATTCGGCACCTCCGTGTCGGGCCGCCTGATCGCCTCGGGCCAGAGCCGCACCGGCGACAACGACCTGCTGGGCGACTTCGTCATCGGGGCACCTGGCTTCACTGTCATCAACTCCGGCAACCTGGCCGGGGCCGGCTTCATCGTCGAGGGGGCCCGGATCGTCGTCGGCATCCCGCCGGCGTCGAACGTCATCACGACCACGATCGTCCAGATCGACAACTCGACGACGGTGCCGTTCTCGATCAGCGCGACGACGCCCAACGCGATGCAGATCGTCGTCACGAGCTCCACCACGCCCACGGGTGGGACCTTCAACCCGGCGACGGACATCGACCCGACGACCGTGACGGTCAACGGCGTCCTGTTCGCCAACGCGACCGTGGCCGCCGACCCGACGAACGCGACCCAGGCGATCATCACGATCTCGCCGCGGTCGTCGCTTAACCTGCCTTCGGGCACGTCGACCCTCGTGGTCTCGGGCCTGACCAACGCGACGGCGTCGGACCCGAACCAGCCGTGGATCGGCACGACGACCGTCAACACCGGAGGCGGCAACAACGGTGGCGGGACCGGGACGGGCGGCGTCGCCGCGCCGGTCCCCCCTGGCCTCTTCGTCCCGTCGACGTTCGTCTCGCCGTTCGGCAGTTCGTTCGTGCCGACGATCTCCGCGCTTTCCCAGTTCAACTACGCGCCGATCCCGGTCAGCGTGGCCCTCAGCCAGTACCTGCCCCCCGCGGGTTTCCGGCAGCGAATCCAGGCTTATCACGGGATGACCGTTCAGGGTCGGAAGCGGACCGCCGGCTCCGACTCGACCTCGGGTCTGGGGCCGTGGACGCTCGGCAGCAGCGTCTTCAGCCGCGGCCGCTTCCACAACGGCCAGACCTACAAATGGACGCACTCCGGGAACGTCGTGCCGGTCCAGAACAAGGTCCAGAAGTTCACGCGACGCAACAACCACCTCCCCGGCTGAGCGCCACCCTCGGGTGCCGCCAGACGGTGATGAAACGGGCCGGCCTCCCTCTTCGCGAGGGGGGCCGGCCGTTCGTCATTCGAACGGTCGCGACGACGGCCTCGAAAGGCCTCAGCCTCTCTTACGCACCAGCTCGCCCATGCGGGCGGCGAGCCGTTCTAGGGCGGGGCTGTGGTCGTAGGGATCCAGGTGGATGTTCAGCAGGCTGAAGCTGTCGGTATTGGCCCACGCTCGAGCCAGCCCCTCGTCGAGTTCGGCCACGGTGCGAACCTCGACGCCGAGCCCGGTCCCCAACATGTCCGTGATGCGATGATACTCCCAGTTGAAGACGTCGTTGAACGACCCTTCGAGCATGAACCGCTCGGTCGTGTAGCCGTGGTTGTTGAGGATGACGATGATCGGGTTGAAGCCGTGCCGCGCGATCGTCGACAGTTCCATGCCGGTCATCTGGAAGGCCCCGTCGCCGACGATCACCAGGACCCGCGAGGCGGGGTTGGCCATGTTGGCCCCGAGGGCTGCGGGCACGCCGAAGCCCATCGACGTGTAATACGCCGGGCTGAGGAACTCCGTGCGTCGCTCCATCTCGAGATCGGTGGCGCCGAAGAGCGAGTCGCCGACGTCGGCGATGACCGTGGCGCCCTTGGCCTCGTTGAGCAGCCGGTTGAGCCGCGCGAACACCTTCGATGAAGTCGCCGGCGAGTCTCCGGGGCCGATCTCGACCTCGGCGAACGGGCTCGTCCGCTTCGGGATCGGCGTCCGATTGACCGTCAGCCGGCGATCGATGAGTCCCCGGATGAAGTCGTCGAGCCGGACGTCGCGATAGTGGTGGCGGCGGATTCGCAGGTCCTCGCTCGTCGCGTCGATGCATCGCGACGGGTCGAGCTTGGCGGTGAAGACGCCAAGATTGATGTCGGTGAGGAAGCAACCCAGCATCAAGAGGCAGTCCGAGGACTCCACCAGAGTCGTGACCTCGGGCCGGCCCATGCCCCCCTCGTAGACGCCGGCGAAGAGCGGGTGGGCCTCGGCGACGACGCTCTTCCCCAGGATGGTCGTCGCGATCGGCATTCCCGCCGACTCGGCCAGCTCGATAAGCTCGTCCTGCAGGTGGAACCGATGGATCTCGACGTCGGCCAGGATCACTGGCCGCTTGGCCGAGGTCAGCAGCGCCTCGGCCTCGTCGAGGGCCTCGCGAAGCGCGTCCTGATCGCTCGCCTGCACACTCGTGCGGCGATGGTGGGGAGCGTCGGGCGCAGAGTGCAGCTGGTCGCGGGGAAGTTCCAGGTAGACCGGCCGCTTGTAGCGGAGCGCGGCGTCGAGCACACGGTCGATCTCGGCGAAGGCCGTGTCGGGGCGGTCGAGCACGGCGGAGGCGACCGTGAGGTGCTGGAAGACGTCGAATTGGGTCTCGAAGGTCTTGACCTTGTGATGCAAAAGAGGGTTGTGGGCCCGCTCGCCGACCCCCGGAGATCCGCTCAGCACGATGACCGGCGACTTCTCGGCGAAGGCCCCGGCGATGCTGTTGGCGGCCGACAACCCGCCGACGCAATAGGTCAGGCAAACGCAGCCCAGCCCGTTGATCCGAGCATAGGCGTCGGCCGCGAACCCGGCATTGTCCTCGCGGGTCGTCCCGACGAGTGTCATCGGGCTCTCTTCCAGCATCTTGTAGAGACCGAGGACGTAGTCTCCGGGGATGCCGAAGACGTGCTTCACGCCCAGCTCCGCGATCCGGTCGATGAGGTATCGCCCGACGGTGAGCGTCGGGAGGATGGTCTCTGCCATGGCAGGTCTCCTTGCCGAAGGCGTGTATGTCGGGAAGATGGACTCGCGGCCGACCAGGGACTTTCGATCTTGGTACGCAGGCATCGTGGCGGGTGATCGGCGCGGCTCGAAGATCCGGGAGTCAGGACCGGGCCTTGGGGTTGATGACCTTTGCAAGGTCGTGGAACAGCGATTCGAGCACGAGAGACATGTACAGATTGCGCTGGAGGTGGAAGTCGGCCTCCATGGCGCGGTCGGCCAGGACGAAGACGTCTTCCGGTTCCAGCCGCTCGGCGAGTCGGGCGATGGCGCGGCGGTCCTCAGGGTCGGGCGACGGCGGTTCGAGCCCGGCGGTCTGCCAGAGGACGCCGCGGAAGAGGCGAGCCATCTCCCAGACCATCAGGCGCACCCGCCGCCGCTGCGCGCCGGACTCCTTGCCGGCCTGCTTGGCGAAGGCATCGAGGAGCCGGACGTGCTCGGCCGGGTCGAAGCCGCGCTCGCCGGCCAGACCGTCGATGAGGTCGCGGCGGTAGCGCCCCAGGTCCGGATCGGCCAGCCCGACCGCGCGGCCGACGCTTCCGTCGGCCAGCATCGCCAGCTTGAGCGCCTCTGCGGGTTCCGAGGCCACGCCCTTCTCCAGCAGGAGCGACGCCAGCTCCTCGGCGGCGAGAGGTTCGAAGCGGACGACCTGGCAACGCGAGACGACCGTCTCCAACTGTTGCTCCGGGGACGTGCCGATCAGGATCAAGACGGCACCCGGCGGGGGCTCCTCAAGGGTCTTCAGGAAGGCGTTGGCCGCCTCGTCGTTCATCGAATCGACGTCGTCGACGACGGCGACTTTCCGCGGACCCCGGGCCGGCTTGAGCCCGAATTCGTCGCACAGGTCGCGGATGATCTTGATCGGCAATTCCTGCTTGTCCTCCGGGCGGCCCGCGACGATCAGATCCGGGTGCGTGCCCCCCTCGACCTGAATGCAACCGGGACAGACGCCGCAGGGTTCGAGGTCGGCTTCGGGTCGTGTCTCGCAGAGCAAGGCCTGGGCGAGCGTCAACGCAAAGGTCCGCTTGCCGACCCCCTCGGGCCCCACGAACAGGAAGGCGTGCGGAAAGCGTCCCGACCGGACCCCCGACCGCAACGTATCGACGACGCGGTCATGGCCTCGGACCGAGCGCCAGGGCATCCTCCACCTCCTTCCGGATCCGGTCGAACACCGCCTCTGCCCCCTCCCGCCCGTCGATCAACACGATCCGTCCGACGTAGGCCCTGAGGCTCTCCGGTCTCGCGCGGGCGGCGGCGAGGAAGCCCTCGCGGACGCGCGCTTGATATTCCGGCGGACGCTTCTCGATCCGATCGCGACCCGGGCCTGTACGCTCCCGTGCTACATCTGAGGGGACATCGAGGACGAGGGTCAAGTCGGGCAGCAGGCCCCCGGTCGCGACGATTCCCACCTTCGCAACCTCATCGACGGACAAGCCTCCCGCGACTCCCTGATAAACGATGTTCGACAGCAGAAATCGGTCGCATATGACGATGCGACCCGCCTTGAGCGAAGGTTGGACGACTTCGTCGACCAGCTGCGCGCGGCTGGCCATGTAGAGGAGCATTTCGGCGCGCATGGTGGGGTGAACGCTCTCGTCGGCGAGGACGACCGACCTCAGGCGTTCTCCGAGCGAGGTGCCGCCCGGGTCGCGACAGGCCACGACGTCGAACCCTTGTTCTCGGAGCCAGGCCGTCACATGGGCCGCCTGAGTCGACTTGCCGCCGCCGTCGGGCCCTTCGAAGACGAGGAAAAAGCCGGGATGAGGTCGAGGCGGGGACGTCGCGTTCGAGAATTCTTGGGGCGTCACGTCGGTGTCCTCCTGACCGAATCGTAACGGGCCGGCGGGCCGGTGGCGAGACTCCGCCGATCGGCGGCGAGGCGAGGTGGGGAGAACCCGCCTCAGACGGGCGGAAGGGGAGGTTCGGACGTCCCGGACTCATCGGCGGCCTGAATCCAGGCGACCGCCTCGGCGAACACCTGGCGAATCTTCGTGTGATACAAGAGCCGGTTGATCTCTTCGAATGTGCCCCAGTGGAACCAGTGGCCGTGAGGATCTTCCATGTGCTCATCGGATCGGACAGGGAGGATCGGCTGCTGGACCGCGACGAGGTAATACGTCACCGTCTTGACGACCTTACGCCCCCGGCGGATGTAGGTGTACGAGAGGCTGCGTTCGAATCCGTCGCGAAAGCCCCAATCGGGCAGCCCGGTCTCCTCCTGAAACTCGCGACCGGCGGCCTGGCGCGGCGTCTCGCCGGCCTCGACCCCCCCCTTTGGAAATTCCCACTTGGCGCGCGGGTTCCGCACCGTCGCGGAGTGGAGGACCAGGTACGTATACGCCCGGCCTTCGCCGCGATGGAAGGGGATGACGCCAGCGGATCGTTCGTGAAACGTGGTCATGACCGGCGGCGACCTGACTAGCGCGTGACATCGCCGTGACCGCCGGTCCCCCCGTTACGGCCCGATTCTTCGTCGCCACCGTCCTGCCCCTCACACGGAGCGACGTAGCCGAGAATCGTACCCGGCTGCACCAGGTCGTCCTCTCGGCCGCGAATCTCCACGAGGCGCCCGGTCGCGGGCGCGGAGACGTCGAAGGTCAGCGGGCCGGCCGAAATCTCGACCAGCCGATCGCCCTCCCAGACGTCGTCTCCTCGCCCGGCGTACCAGTGGCTGACGATGATCGGCATGTCGGGATTGGTTCCCAGGTCGGGCAGGATTACTGCCGCCAAACGCATGGTGAACCCCGTCACGTCGAATTGTTTTATCGTCGGCCTCGAGTCGCAAAATCGCCCTTCTGAGGCGGCTTCACGCTCACTTCACCACCTAGCTTATCTTTGCGGATGATCCTTCGCCAGAGCGATCCGGCCGCAATCAGAATCGTCGAGGGCTGGCCGGCGAATCGGCCCCTCGCGCCGTCGTCGAACCCTCGCGGGACACGAAGTCGAAGACCCCGTAGGCGTCCCGGAGCCACGATTCCCGTGACGAGGCCGGATCGACCACGAAAGACTTCGTCGAGATCAGGGTGTAATCGCGACCCATCTCCGCCAGCCAGGCCTGGACGGCCGGATGGTCCGCCTCGTAGTCGCGGAAGAGGACGAGCCGCAAGGGCCGTTTCTCGAAGATGTGCAAGGGGTTCGGCGCGAATGGGGCTTTCGCGCGATGACGCGGTGAATAGAGTCGCTGATGGAAAAGGTAGACGGCCGACATTCCCGCCTCCCAAGTGTGGGGATCGATCTCCAGCCCGAAGTCAGCCTTCGCGCAGGCGAGATCGGCGTCGCGCGCCTGCTCCGTCCAGAAACGGCGCGCGAAATCCCGGCTGCGGACGTCTTTGGCGACCCGGTACGGCCTGACCACATCCTTGACGATCAGGCCGAGTCCGAGAAGGACGAGCGCCGAGAGCAGGATCCTCGGAATTCGGATCGCCAGCCGCGGACGCCGGATCCTTGACGCCAGCACGGCCATTCCCAGCCCGGCCGCCAGGCAGGCCGTCGGGGCGAGATACTGGACGATTCGCGCCTCGCCGCCGTAGGGATAGCGACCCAGAAAAGCGGCCGTCAGTCCCAGGGCGAACGGGGCCGTGAGGGTCGCCGCCAGCGTTCGGCGCCCTGCTCGCCAGAGGGCCGTGATTCCCGCGATCGCGCAGATGAGGGTGGCCGTGCTGCCGCCGCGGCGCTCTCCCACCGGATACCCCATCAAGTTGCCGGCGTGCTGATCGAGCAGCCAGACGGGAATCCAGGCGGGGCTGTCGAGCGGCGGGAAGGAGTCCTTCCAGTAGCCGAAGCGGTAGTGCGAGCCCATCTCGCGCTGCTGGACGACGGTCGCCGCCAGATAGATAGAGAGAAACGACGCGACCATCACCAAACCATACGCGACGAACGCCGCACGGACGCGAGTACTTCCCCGTAGCAAGATTCCGGGGGCCGTCGCGGCGCATACGCCGCCGGAGACGAATACGGCCGGGTATGAGACGCCCAGGAGTACCGGCAGCGCCGCGGCGCCGATCCACCACCATCGAGGGGAATCCGGCCGCCGGAGATATTCCACGGCGAAGGTCAGGATCAGGATCGCCGCGAGCAAGTCGGATGCATACGGCTTGATCTCGTTCCCATGGCGGATCGGGTAGAAGGCGCAGGCCAGGACGCCCGTCGCCAGCACGAGTCCCCAGCCACGGACCACCCGCGAGATCAGGTGGCGAAAAACGACGACGCTGGCCACGCTGCAGATCGTCGGGAAGAGCCGCAGGGTTAGCTCGGAGTAACCCAGGGCCTGGACGAAGAGCCGTTCGATCGCCATGAAGAGCCAGGGGGCGACCTGGCCGTACTCGAGCGGCCTGGCGGCCAGATCACCGAAGCCCCGGTCCCAGAGACTGGCCGCGAGGAAGGCCTCGTCGTGCCAAATGGGGTAGTCGACCAGATAACGGACGAGTCTGACGACGATCCCGAGCGCGACCAACATCCAGCTCACGCGTTCGAACCAGAGGTCATCCGCGGCCCCGCCCTCGCCAATCCTTAAGGGCAAGAGAGGCGCGGCGATCGACGGACTTCGAGCGTCCATGCTCATCGTTCGAGATCTCCTTGAATCGCGACCGGGTCGGCGACCCGGAGGGAAGCGGGCGTGAATTCGTAGATCCGCCAGGTCTCGACGATGGATCTCAAATCGTCGCCGTAGGTCGATCGCACCGGCACCGACCGGGTCGAGCGCAGTTGAAAATCCCGTCGCATCCGGGCGAGCCAGGCGATCACTTCTGGATCCGAGGGTTCCTCGTCGAACACCACGCAACGGAGCGGCCGATCGCTGGAGACCTCATCGAGCCGAGGCCCTCCTGAGGCCCTACGTCGCGGCGAGGCTACGGCTTGATTGCAGAGATACCAGGCCCGCCGGCCCTCCCAGGCGCCCGGGCGACCCAGGCCGAAGTCCAGATGGGCGCAGGCGACCACGGAGCCTCGGCTCACCTCGGGCCAGAAACTCCGGGCGAAATCGCGAGCCTCCCGGTCGTGGAGCATTCGGTATGGCCTTCGCCAACTCATGATCTGGGGAGCCAGGGCGCAGGCGACGAGGCCGACCACCCCGGCATAGATCAAGGCCTCGCGAAGTCTCGATCGGCGGACGGTCTCCAACAAAGAACCGACCCCGGCTCCAGCCAGCAAGACGATCCCGGGGGCTGCGTATTGCGCCAATCGCGCCTCGGGTCCGAAGGGATAACGCTGCACCGCCGCCGCGATCAGGTTCAGTCCGAGAGGGGCCGTCAGAGCCACGACCATCGCCCCCCGCCCTCGCCGGATCAGGGTGACCGAGCCCGCGATACAGGCGATGAAGGTCGCCGCACTGGCCCCGCGGGCCCCACCTCCGGGATAAGCGAATACGCTGCCCGTCAGGGCCGAGAGCATCCAGTCCGGGAGGTTCAACGGGTCCTCGAGGGGTGGAAAGCCCGGCCCCCAATACCGTCGAAGGCCGTCTAGAGCCGCAGCGCTCTGGACTCCACCGAATCCAACGTGGAAGATCGCGAAGAGGCCCAGCAACAACAATCCGCAGCAAGTCAATGCACCTCGATCCTTCCAGCGTCCCGACCGCCAGACCGGCCAGAACAGGGCGACCAAGATTCCGCCGGCGACGAAAACCGCCGGGTTCGAAACCGCCACGGCGGGCGGGAGCAGACAGAACAAAATCCAGAGCCGTCGCGGGCCCTCTCGGTGGTCCAGCCAGGCCGCCGCCGGGGCCAGCAGCACGAGCCCGACGAGCAAATCGGAGGCGTAAGGCTTGGCCTCGGCTGCATGTCGAATCGGATGGACACTGACCGCCAAGATCGCCACGGCGGCCTGAAGGGATAAGCCGCTCAGGCAGCGACGGGCGACGCGCTCGAAAAGGACCACCGACGTCATTCCGCACAGGAGCGGGAACAACCGCAGCGACCACTCCGAAAAACCCATCGCCAGCACGGCTGCTCGCTCGATCCAGAGGAACGCCAAGGGACAGACCTGGCCATTGTCCAGCGGCCCCGCGAGTTCCAGGAAGCCGCGTCTGATGAAATTCACAGCCAGGAAACATTCGTCGGACCAGAAGGGTAGATTTTGGGCGTAGCGCAGCATCCGGACGACGACGCCCAGGGCGATGAAGGCCCACACGCCCCGGTTCAGAAGCCGAGGGTCGGCGGGGCCGAACGTCACCTGAGTCGACGTCGACTCGCCTCGGCTCGCGATGATGCGCCGGCGCGGGCGCGACCGGGACGGGGCGACGGACGCCGGCTCCCCTGATCGGCGCGTTTGAGAAGTGGTTTCCGGTTCCATCCGGTTCGGCTCGTTTCGTCCGAGGCCTGTGTTCCCGGGCTCCTTCCGGAAACGGTGGATCGCGATGCAGGTATAGGGGATTTCCGATTTCGCACAAGGGCGTTTCCGGCTATCCTGGAACGTATCCCCTGCCGGGGCCCCGTGTTGACGTCTCTTGGGGGACTTTGATGCTTCGATCTGCATGGATTCAAGCGGGGGCCTTCCTCGCGTTCACGACCGCCCTCTCGACGGCCCCGGCATGCGTATTCGACGCCCCGGGAGCCTCCAAGACCCCGGCCGTCGATCGCCTCGTGGGTCGGAGGATGGCCGATTTCACCCTCAAGGATGTCCTGTCGAACCGCGATTTCCGACTTTACGGCCTCGCAGGCAAGCCGGGTGCGGTGATCGTCTTTCTGGGCACCGAATGCCCGGTCGGCGACCTATACCTGCCCCGCCTTGTGGAGCTGAACCGCGACTATGGTCCCAAGGGGATCGCGTTCGTCGGAATCAACGCCAACGTGGGAGACAGCGAAGAGGAGATTGCCGCACACGCGAAGAGTTTTCAGGTGGATTTCCCGATCCTCAAGGATCGCGGGAACGTCGTCGCCGACGGCGTCCTGGCCGAGCGTACGCCCGAAGTCCTGGTGCTCGACGGCGCCGCGAGGATTCGTTACCGAGGCGCGATCGACGACCAGTACGCCGTCGGCTCACGGAAACCGGCGCCCGATCGCAACCACCTCCGCGAAGCCCTCGACGCCGTCCTGGCCCGGCGTCCCGTCGAGGTCGACGCCACGGCCGTCGCCGGCTGCCTGATCGAGAAGGCCGAGCCCGTCGCCGCGCCGAAAACCGACGTCGTCCGCGTCCGGGCACCCTCGGCAGACATTCGGGCGGCATTTGATGCGCTCGCGCCGAAACCCGCGGACGTCGGCGCGGTCACTTACGCCTCGGCGGCCGCGGCGATTCTCCAGGAGAAGTGTCAGACGTGCCACCGCCCGGGCCAGGTCGCCCCGTTCCCGCTCCTGACCTATGACGAAGCCCGCAAGCACTCGGCGATGATCCGCGAGGTCGTCGACGACCGCCGCATGCCCCCCTGGCACGCCGATCCGCGCCACGGTTCGTTCGCCAACGATCGCAGCCTGACTGGCGAGGATCGCGCCAAGCTCCTGGCGTGGATCGATCAGGGAACTCCGCTCGGCGACCCCAAGCACGTCCCGGCTCCGCGGACTTTCTCCGAAGGCTGGTCCATCGGTCGCCCGGACGTGATCTTCGAAATCCCCGAAGCCAACGTCGTCCCGGCCCAGGGCGTGCTCGAATACGTCCGGGTGCGCGTCCCGACGAAATTTACCGAGGACAAGTGGATCCAGGCCGCCGAGGCCACGCCCGGCGACCGTTCCGTCGTCCACCACATCATCATCTACGTCGACGACCATACGAAGGGGCGTCGGCTCGGTCTGGGCGGCTCGCACTTTTGCGGCTACGCGCCGGGGGACATGCCTTCAAGATTCGCCGACGGCACGGCCAAGAAGATCCCCGCCGGATCCGACCTGATGTTCGAGATCCACTACACCCCGAACGGCCGCGTTCTCGAGGATCGTTCCAAGCTCGGCCTGGTGTTCGCCACGAAGCCGGTGACGCGCGAGGCGTTCACGCTGCCGATCGCCGAGGGCGGCTTCATCATCCCTCCCAACGAGCCCAAGGTGCCGGTCGCCGCCTCGATGACCTTGCCCCAGGAGGTGAGGCTGCTCAGCTTCATGCCCCACATGCACGTGCGGGGCAAAGATTTCCAGTACACGATCACCAGGCCGGGCGGGCCTCCGGAAGTGATCCTATCGGTCCCGGCCTACGATTTCGGCTGGCAAAGCTACTACACCCTCAGGGAGCCGCTCACGCTTCCCAAGGGAACCAGGATCGACTGCCTGGCCCACTACGATAATTCGGCCGCCAACCCCGCGAACCCCGACCCGACCAAAACCGTACGCTGGGGCGACCAGACGTTTGAAGAGATGATGATCGGATACATCGACGTCGACGTCCCGGTCGGCGAGCCCATCGACCGTCAGGCCCTGCGAAACCGGAATCGGACCGGCCTGCGGGCGGTCCAGTCGCTCCTGGGCTTCGGCGGGACCCAGAAGAAGGCGGCGGAGAAACCTCCCTTGCCCTGAGGAGCCGTGCGACGATGCGACCACCTCTCCGCCTTTTCGCGATCACGTGCCTGTCTGCAACGCTCGTCGGACCAGGGGCGTCAGCGACCCTGGCCGATGATCGCGAAATACCGCCGCCTTTCGCCCCCCTCGAATATCTAGTGGGATCCTGGAAGGGGCAGGCGATGCCCCTGGGGGACCCGGCGCAACGGATCCGGGGGTGGACTGAGACCCACTCCTGGGCATGGACCTTCCTGGAAGGCAAGCCGACTGGCATGTCCTTCAAGATGGACGGCTCGAAACTCTTGAAGTCAGGTTCACTGACCTACGAGGCCGGTCGCAAGAAGTATGTGCTCAGGACCGAACCCGTCGCGTCCGAGTCATCGGGCGCCACGTCGAAGCGGTCAAAGCCGGTCATCTATGAAGGGACCATCGACGGCAAGGGCAAGCTCTTGACGCTGGATCGGACCGACGTTTCGGCCGACCGACCCGCCGAACGGCTCACGCTCCGGCCCAACGGCAATCTTGTTCGTTACACGATGTTCGTCGAGCGCCGGGCTTCCAAGACGGGGGCGTACGTCCGCTCGACCGAGATCGGCCTGACGAAGGAGGGCGAGACGTTCGCGGCGGGCTCGACCGCGATCGAACGTCCCAAGTGCGTGGTGACGGGCGGTGCGGCCACACAGACCGTCTCGTTTCAGGGACGCGACTTCCCCATCTGCTGCTCGGGATGCCGCGACGAGTTCCTGGAGTCGCCCGACAAGTACGTCAAGAAGGCTGCTTCGGCCGGCTCTTCAACGGCCGCCGAGAGGAAGCCGTCTCCTCCCGCCCGCAAAGGTCGCAGCGACGACGACGCCTTCTCGAACGACGTCGGTGAGCCGAAGACGATGCCCTGACGGACGGCGGCCCTGACTCCGTCAGGGCCGCGACGCGTTCGCTCAATAAAAGCCGCCGAAGCCGCCCACGCCGAACCCGCCACCCCAGGCCGGTCGCGCGTAGTTGTCGATGCTCTGCTGGATCGAGTTGTAACGTTGAGTCCCGGCATTGTAGGCGGCGATCTGCTCGTTTCGATCGGGCGCGCCACCCCCCTGCGCGAACTTCGCGGCGCGGACGGGATCCTGCGCGTTCTGGAAGTGCTCGCCGGGCGGATAGTATTCGGCGTACCTTCCCCTGCCCCCGGGGTTCCGGAAGCCGGCCGTTTCCTCTCCGTGGTAGTATTCCGGATACGGGTACTGGTAGTGCTGCACGATGCTCCGACGCTGCTGGGGGTAGTGCGCCTGAGGCCGGATGTGAGAGGGATACCCCCGATCAGTCGGGCTCCCCGCATCGGCGGTGGCCGCCTGCGTCGGCGGCGCCCCGTCCCGGGATTGGACCACTTCCGAGAACGCCGCGCAGGTCGTGAAGACTGCGAACGACAGCCCGGCGAGGCGCAGGCGTGATAACCTCATGGAAGGCGTTTTCCTTGTGTGAATGCAGCTCGGGGCTTACGCCAGCGACGCGCGACTCTCCTGAATTCTAGGAGACGGCCGCACCGTCCGGTTCGGAATTTTGCAGATTCTCAATCCACCGAGAAGATTGGTCGCCTCGGTTCTGGCGGCGTCCCGGGATCAATCGGGGTCGTAGGACAGATTCGGGGCCAACCAACGCTCCACGACCGAGAGTGGTAATTTCTTGCGGGCCGCGTAGTCGACGGCCTGGTCGCGCTGAATGAAGTCGATGGCGAAGTAGCGGGCCTGGGGATGGGCGAAGTAGAGCCCGCTGACGGACGCCCCGGGGTGCATGGCGTACGACTCGGTGAGGCGGATGCCGGTCGCGGCTTCCACGTCGAGGAGGTCCCAGAGGCCCGCCTTCTCGGTGTGGTCGGGGCAGGCGGGATAGCCGGCCGCCGGCCGGATGCCCCGGTATTTCTCGGCGATCAGGTCGGCGGGGGAGAGTTGTTCGTCGCCGCCGTAGCCCCAATCACGCCGGGCCTGCTGGTGTAGGGACTCGGCGAACGCCTCGGCGAGGCGGTCGGCCAGGGCTTCGGCCATGATGGCGTTGTAGTCGTCAAGATCGTCCTTGAACTTCTTGACCAGCACGTCCGAGCCGGTTCCGGCCGTGACCGCGAAGGCGCCCAGGTAGTCGGCCCGGCCGGAATCGAGGGGGGCCACAAAATCGGAGAGGGACCGGAATTCCGTCTGGCCCTGGCGTTCCCACTGCTGACGGAGGAAGTGGAACCGCATTCGTTCCTCGGTCCGCGTCTCGTCCGTGAAGACGACCACGTCGTCGCCGACCGAGTTTGCGGGGAAGAAGCCGTAGACGCCCTGCGCCGAGAGCAGGCCGTCGCGGACGACCTGGCCCAGCAGCGCGGTCGCCTTCTCGAACAGCTCGCGGGCGACCTCGCCGACCTCGGGGTCATTGAGGATCGCCGGGTACTTCCCCTTCAGCTCCCATGTGGAGAAGAACGGAGACCAGTCGATGAAAGGGACCAGCCTCTCCAGAGGATAGTGGGCGAGCCGGCGAGGGCCGATGAAGGTCGGCTTGGCGATGGGCGAGGCTTCCCAATCGATCCGCGAACCTCGGTTGCGGGCGACGTCCAGCGGGACGAGGCTTCGCTCGCGGCGCCCGGCGAAGGAGAGTCGCTCGCGCTCCTGCAACGCACGGTTCTGCTCGTCCATCTCCCCGCGCGACTCGGCGCGATTGAGGCGGTCGACCACGCCGACGCTCCGGGAAGCGTCCTTTACGTGGAGTACGGGCCCGCTGTACTGGGGGGCGATCTTGACGGCCGTGTGCTTGACGCTGGTGGTGGCGCCGCCGATCAGCAGCGGCGTGTCGAAGCCCTCGCGCTGCATCTCGCGGGCGACGTGGACCATTTCGTCGAGCGACGGCGTGATGAGCCCCGAGAGGCCGATGACGTCGACCTCGTGCTCCTTAGCTTTCCTGAGGATGTCCTCGCAGGGGATCATGACGCCCAGGTCGATGACCTCGTAGTCGTTGCAGGCCAGGACCACCCCGACGATGTTCTTGCCGATATCGTGGACGTCGCCCTTCACGGTCGCCATCAGGATCTTGCCCCGAGCCTTGTGCTCGGAGGCGGCCTCGCCCGCGGCGGCGGCCCGCGCCTTCTCGGCCTCCATCATGGGGGTCAGGTGGGCGACCGCCTTCTTCATCACGCGAGCGCTCTTAACCACCTGCGGGAGGAACATCTTGCCGGCGCCGAAGAGGTCGCCGACGACGTTCATCCCGTCCATGAGCGGCCCCTCGATGATCGAGAGCGGCTTGGGATACTCCCGCAGGGCGTCGTCGACGTCCTGCTCGACGTAATCCACGGTCCCGGTTACAAGGGCATGTTTGAGCCGCTCGGCCACCGACTGATCGCGCCAGGCGAGGTCCTTGCCTTTGTCCTTCTTGCCGCCGGCCTTCACCGTCTCGGCGAACTCGATGAGCCGGTCGGCCGCGTCGGGCCGGCGATTCAGGAGGACGTCCTCGACTTTCTCCAGCAGATCCTTGGGAATCTCCTCGTAAACCTCGAGCTGACCGGCGTTGACGATGCCCATGTCGAGGCCGGCTTTGATCGCATGGTACAGGAACGCGGCGTTCATCGCCTCGCGCACCACGTCGTTACCGCGGTAGGAGAAAGAAACGTTGCTCACGCCGCCGGAGGTCTTGGACTTGGGGAACAGCCGCTTCAGCTCGCGGACGGCCTCGATGAATTCGATGGCGTAGTTGTTGTGCTCCTCCAGGCCCGTCCCGACCGTCAGGATGTTGACGTCGAAGATGATGTCCTCGGGCGGGAAGCCGGCCTCCTCGGTCAGGAGTTTGTAGGCCCGCTTGCAGATCGCGACCTTGTTATCGGCCTCGACGGCCTGGCCCACCTCGTCGAACGCCATCACGACCGTGGCCGCACCATAGCGACGGACGAGCCGGGCCTGCTCCAGGAACTTCTCTTCGCCTTCCTTGAGGCTGATCGAGTTCACCACCGACTTACCCTGGACGCACTTGAGGCCCGCCTCGATGACGCTCCACTTGGAGCTGTCGATCATGATCGGGACCTTGGCGATCGCGGGGTCGGCCGAGATCAGGTTGAGGAACCGGGTCATGGCCTTCTCGCCGTCGATCAGGCCCTCGTCCATGTTCACGTCGACGATGTTCGCGCCCGATTCCACCTGGTCGCGCGCCACGGCCAGCGCAGCCTCGTAGTCGCCGGACTTGATGAGCCGGGCGAACTTCTTGGAACCGGTGATATTCGTCCGCTCGCCGACCATGATGAAGTTGGTCTCGGGGCGGACCACCAACGGATCCATTCCGCTGTAGCACGAATAGCCCGGAAGCTCGGGGGTTTTGCGCGGGGCGACGTCCTCGACCTGCTTGGCGATGGCCGCGATCCACTCGGGAGTCGTGCCGCAGCACCCCCCCACGAGGTTGAGCCAGCCGTTGCGCGCGAACTCGCCGAGAACCTTCGCGGTGTGCTCCTTGTCCCCCTGGAACCCGCCGAAGCCGTCTGGCATTCCGGCGTTGGGGTAGCAGCTGACGCGCGTCTTGCAGATGGACGAGAGCGTCTCGATCGAGTCGCGCATCTGGTCGACGCCAACCGCGCAGTTCAGCCCTACGCTCAGCGCAGGATAGTGCGAGACGGAGTAGTAAAAGGAATCGACCGGTTGGGCCGAGAGAGTCCGATGGTTGTCGAAAATCGTCCCCGAGATCATGACCGGCAGCCGTCGGCCCGTTTCTTCGAAGTACGAGTCGATGGCGAAGAGGCACGACTTCATGACGAGGGTGTCGAACGACGTCTCGGGCAGGAGCAGGTCGACGCCGGCCTCGACCAGGGCGGCGATCTGGACCTTGTAGTTCGCGACCATCTCGTCGAAGGTCACGTCGCGACGGCCGGGGTCCTCGACGTGGATGCCCATCGAGAGCTGCTTCTTCGTCGGTCCGATGCTCCCGGCGACGAACCTGGGCCGACTCGGGTCACGACGGGTGTAGTCGTCGGCCGCCTTGCGGGCGATCTCCACGGCGCGGACGTTCAGCTCGCGGACGTGCTCCTGGAGCCCGAATTCCTCCAGTGAGAGGGGGTTGTTGTTGAACGTGTCGGTCTCGATAATATCAGCGCCGGCCTCGAGGTACGCGCGGTGGATCTCCTCGATCATCTTCGGCTGCGAGAGGACCAGGATCTCGGTGCAGTTCTTCAGCTGGATGTGGTGGTTGGCGAACCGCTTGCCGCGATAATCCTCCTCCGTGGGCTGGTAGGAGTAGATGACCGAGCCCATGGCCCCGTCCAGGACCAGGATCCGTTCCGCAAGCAATTCCTCGAGGCGTGACGACGCGGCGGGGATGTCCTTGTTCACGATGATGGATCCAGTCGAAGAAGGGCGGCGGAGCTTCGGAACCCGCGGGCGACGTCGGTGGGATTCCAGAAGGGCGAGCCCTGGGGCGGGGACGGACGAGGAGCCAAGTGCATTGGGATCGAATTATCCTTGGGGGTTCGCACGAGTGTCAAGCGGTCTTGAACCAGCCAGGTCGATGGACGGAAGCTGAAGGTGTATGATGGCGGTGTTTGATCCCGACCTGGATACGGCGACGTACCCGACCACGAACCCGATCCTCGACGTCGCGGACCATCAGCGGTTGATCGTCAACCCGTTGCTCACGACCGTCGCCCTGCTGGGCGTGTGGGCCTTGTTCCGCTTTGCGCTGGAGGTTCGAAACCTCGGCCTCTTCCTGGCGACCCTTTTCGCCGCTCTCGTCTGCCCGTTGCTCATCCAGTATCACTGCCTGGATTGCGGCCACACCGACTTTGCGCTCAGGTCCAGGCGGCACGCCTGCGCCGCGGTCGTCCATCGAATTCGCACCGACGCGGGGGTTTCCGCCCTGCCGCCCGCGGTGAAAACCCAGATCAAGTCGTGGGTTCTCTCCACGGTCGTCGCGGGCCTACTCTACGCAATCTTTCGCCACCAGGGCTGAACGATCGGACCTGGATGGCCTCAGGGGTGCTCGACCAACGATTCGGGTTGAGGCTTCGAGTATCCGCGGCCCTTCCATAGGCTAGGCTTCCCCAGCGCGTTGCGGGCGAAGGCGTACCACTGGACCGCGACCAGGAGGGCGACGCCCACGGGATGGAAAGTCGCGCCCAGCCACGACTGTCGGAATCGCGAGGCCGCGACGAATCGGGGCGTCCAGGCGGCGGCCACCGCGACCGCGACGAGCCCGATTTCGACGCGAGACCAGGGCCGGGGCCAAGCCGCGATGGCACCCGCGGACAGGAAAAATGGCGCGACCTGTCCGCCGAGGAGGATAACCGTCATGGGGCCGATCAGCGACGGGGCCGCCAGCGCCTCGCCGGCGTTCTTGGCCAGGCCCGACCAGACCCCGCCTGCCGTGCGGTACATCCGACATTCGGCCGCGTCGGTCGCGTCGAACAGGTCGTTACGCAGGCCGGCCGCGCGGAAGCTGCGGGGGAGCTTGATGCCGTCGTGAAGCGTCGAGCGGATCGCCGAATGGCCGCCCGCCTGGAAGTAGCCCTCGCGACGTGCGACGAACAACTGGCCGCAGCCCGCGGATAGCGACGGGATCTGCGTCCGACGCATGCTGGCGATCGGCATGAAGCCGAGCAGGACGAAGTGGATCAACGGGATCAGAAGCCGCTCCATCAGACCCACCGTCTCCTGATGCGGGATGCCGCTGGCCAGGTCGACACCAGTCTCGTCCATGAAACGGGCGATGCGACCGACCGCGTCAGGTGCCAGGCGGACGTCGGCGTCCAGGAAGACGAAGAGGTCGTAGCTCGCCTCCTTCGCCATCAGCCAGCAGGCTCGTTGCTTACCGCACCAGCCGGCAGGCAGTTCGCCGGCGGTGACCAGCCGCACTCGGTCGTCCCGAGCCGCGATCGCCTTAACGACGTCGGCCGTCGCGTCTTCGGAATTGTCGTCGAGCACGATCACCTCGAGAGGACCGCGATTCGCCAGCGCCGCCTCGACCGCCGCGCCGATGGCGCGCTCCTCGTTACGTGCGGGGATCAGTACCGAGACGGCCGGCGAGGCGGTCTCGTCGCCTACCCTCGGTAGAGGGCAATAAATACGCAGATTGAGCGCGACGAGGATCGCCGGCGGGAGTGCAAAGGCCAGGCAGGCGATGAGCAGCGACGTCATGTTCGAGGACCGTGGGAGGGTTGTTCGACGAGATGTTCGGACGTGAACGATTCGCCCCGGAAGGCCGACCGCAGCCGCCGACCCAGGTCGTAGACACCGCCGACTCCCGACGAGCCTCTCACCACTGTCTGGAAGCGTCCAGGATCGCGCCCCAGGCTCGACTCCGCCAGACGATCCTGGGTCTCGCCCAGCGAGGTCTCAAGCCGCTTCGTCCAGGCTTTCGCCGAGAGGGAGACTCTCTCCTCGATTGAGATCCAGGCGCCGAAACGCGCGAGCACTTCGGGCCGGCGATCGTTCCAGAACGGATATTCGACGGCGAGCGGGACGACGGAGGCGTGCGAAGTTCGGTGAAGGAGCCTGCCGATCCCTTGCTTGAATCGGATCGGGCGCTCGCGGACGTCGACGAAGCGGCCCTGGGGCGTGACCCAGAGCATGGACTCGGGACGGGTCAGGACCGCCGAAGAGCGGCGCAGGAAGGCGATCCCGCCGCGAGCGGTCTCCAACTCGACGCCGAAGATGCCGACCCGCTCAAGGATCGGATACTGCTTCAAGCCCTCCTCGTCCATCGGGGCGTAGTGGGCTCGCGAGGGGCCGAACGACTCGGACAGGATCAATCCGATCATCGGATCCCACCACGAGGCATGACTCATTACGACGATCGCGGGACCGGGCGGAGGGTCGGTCGGCAAGCCGTCGCGATCGACGCGGAGCGCGTGGAAGTTTTTGGCCACATACCGGCGGGCGTATTTCCGAAAGCCCCGGAAGAACCAGGCCGAGCGGCGGGGCAGGGAGCCGGGGGGGCGTGCCTCCTGGGCGTTCGCCTTCAGTTCGACTCGCGCGGGGCGGGCCATCAGGAGACGCCTACCGGAGGAGCGGAGGGGGCCGACCTAGACTGGGCTTCGCGGACCGGCGCGACGAGCCCGTCGGAATCAAGGGCGTCGGCGGCGATCCAGCCGGACATCAAGACCATCGGCATTCCTGGACCGGGGTGCGCCGCGCCGCCGGCGAGATAGAGCCCCGGGACGTCCGGGCTCCGATTCGACGGCTTGAAGGCCCCGTTGAGCCGGCCATGGCTTGCCAGTCCGTAAATCGCCCCGTCCAGCACGCGGTACCGGTCGTGGATATCCTGCGGCGTCAACCAGCGTTCGAGCTTTATATGGCGTTCCAGGTCGGTCAATCCGGCCGTCCGCACGAGCTTTTCGAGGATCGTCCGACGGTACTTCGGGTAGAGCGTCTTCCAGTCGTGGTGCGGCCGCAGGTAGGGCGTATGGACGAGGACGTACAGCGCCTCGCCTCCCGGTGGAGCGGTCTCGGGTTCGGTGCCGGCCGTCGCGCACAAGTAACACGTCGGGTCCGGCGCGGGCTCGCCCTTGTTATAAATGTAGTCGAACTCCTCGTGCGGGTCGCGAGAGAAGACGAAGTCATGGTGCCTGAGCTGATCGTAGCGGCGATCCAGGCCCAGGTACATGACCACGCCGGAGCAGGCGGGTTCATACTTCCGCCGAGCTTCGAATCGCTTGGCGGCGGGACGACCCGCCAGCAACTCGCGATGGGTGCGGACGGCGTCGGAGTTTGAGACGACCGCCGAGAGTGGGACCGTCCGCCCGTCGCCCAGAATCACGCCCGAGACCTTGCCCTGATCGTCGGTGTGGATCGCTTCCACCGATGCGTCTGCGACCAACTCGACTCCCAATTCGCCGGCGAGTTTGACGAGGGCCTCGGCGACTGCGCGAGTTCCGCCGCGGGGATACCAGACGCCTTCACCGGTCTGCATGTGGGCGATCCCGCATAGGATCGCCGGCGACATGTCGGGCGAAGAGCCGACGTACTGGGTGAAGTGGTCGAGCATCTGCGCGACCCGTGCATCCTTCACGAAACTCCGGACCGTCTTCCCTACCGTGCTCCAGGGTCGCATGCTCATGAGGTCGCCGAGAAGGGCCACGCTGAAGCTCGACGACGGATCGAACATGTCCCGGACCGAGCCGATCGACTTCCAGAAGTAGAAACGTCGCGAGATGTCGTCGAGCCGCTTCGAATAGTCGAGGAATCGACCATATTCCCCGGAAGCCGCCCCGCCGGTTGAGAAAGCATCGAGCGCCTCGGCCATTCGCGGGCGGTCGGCGTGGAGGTCGAGGACGGAGCCGTCGTCGAAAAAAGACCGCCATTGGGGGTCGAGCGGGATGAGGTCGAGTCCGTCCTTCACGTCGCGGCCCGCCTCGGCGAAGATCCTCGCGAGGACGGACGGCATCAGGAGGATCGTCGGTCCCATGTCGAACCGATATCCGGCCTCAGACAGGACGGCGGCCTTGCCACCGAGCCAGGGATTCTTGTCGAAGAGCACGACGTCATAGCCCCGCGCGCCCAGGACGCACGCCGAGGCGAGCCCGGCCAGCCCACCTCCGACGATGCCGACACGTTCCGTTTTACTCATCGATCCACTTCCTCCGGAATTCCGACGCCGGCGTGAGGGGCGGGAAACAGGTTCACCGAAGAGGAGAGCAGCCCGTCGTCGCTCCCGAGAGAGACCGGGACGCCCAAGTCCTGGCCGACGAGCTTAGCCGTGATCTTCGCCGACTCGAAGATCACCGGCAGTCCGCTCCCCGGGTGCGTGCCGCCGCCAACCAGATAGACTGATTTCAGGTTTTCGAAGCGATTCCGGGGCCGCAGATAAAGCATCTGCGACAGGCTGTGGGCCAGGTTGAACGTAGCGCCGAGGTGGATCTCGTAATCCTGGTCCCAGTTCGCAGGCGTGACCTGGCGCTCGAAAACGATCCGCGACTCGACGTCTTCGAGCCCGATCTTCCTGAGCTGGTGGATCGCCAGCTCGCGAAATCGGGGGGACTCGCTCTCCCAGTCCACATTGGCGTGCTGGTGTGTGACAGGCAGCAGCACGTACAGTGTGCTCTTGCCCTCGGGCGCCAGCGACGGGTCGGTGATGCAGGCGTTCTGGACGTAGAACGAGGGGTCGCGCGAGAGGACGTGGCGGGATTCTATGTCGGAGAGGTTCTCCAGATAGTCCTTCGCCAGGTAGATCGTATGGTGGGACAGGTCGTCGTAACGGCCCTCGATCCCCAGGTAGAGCATGTAGGTCGAGCAGGAGAACTTCTTGCGGGCGATCTTGCGGTCGGACCAGCGTGGCCGCAGGGCGTCGGGCACCAGCCTGGTCATGGCTCGGGCGAAGTCGGCGTTGATGACCAGCGCGTCGCAGGCATGGACGCCAGACCGCGAACGCACGGCTACCGCCTTCTTGCCCTCGAAGAGGATCTCCTCGACCTCGTCGTCCAGAGAGATCGACGTCCCCTGATCCTCTGCGACCCTCGCCATGGCTTCGGAAACCGCCCCGCAGCCGCCGATGGGGTGGAAGACGCCGTATTCGTATTCGAGGAACGAGAGGATCGAGAAGAGGCTCGGGCAATTGAAAGGGGACATCCCCAAGTACTTCGACTGGAATGTCATCGCAAGCCGGATGCGGGGGTCGCGGAAGTAGCGTTTCAGCTCCCCGTCCAGCGAGAGCCAGGGCCGCAGCAGGGGGAGCATCCTGGCGAGTTTCGGCGACATCATGTCGCGGAAGCGGAGGAAGGGCGACTCCAGCACCGCTCGGAACTGGTCCATCTTCACGCGGTTGTCCGCAAGGAAGCGACGCAGCTGGCTGGCGTCATGCGGCGATAGGCGGCCGATCTCGCGCTCCATCCGCTCGAGATCGGGCGTCGCACGGACTTCCCCGCCCGCGCCGAATACCAGGTGATATTGCGGATCGAGCCGGACCATCTTCGTCTCGCGGTGAAGATCGCGGCCGACCGCGGCGAAAATCGACTCCAACACTCGGGGATAGAGAAAGAACGTCGGGCCGAGGTCGAAGCGGAAGCCGTCGGCCTCGAATGAGGACGTCCGGCCGCCGACATGCGGCAGACGCTCGAGGACCTTGACGGAGCAGCCGGCCGCCGAGAGCAGCATGGCGGCGGCCAACCCTCCCGGCCCCGCCCCGACGACGACGACTCGTTTGTTCCCAGGCATCGGCCGTTCGCTTCCCGGATTGAGAGCGTCCCGACCACGCCAACCCACCCCGCCGACGATCGGCGCGGCTGCGAGGAATGCGGATTCGGCGGAAATCCGGACGGTAACTCCGGCTTCTGCGGGACGATCTGAAATTACTGCAAATCCTGGTCCGAGATCAAGCGAGCGATGGGACGTGCTGCCGGAGTATGCTCCAGGATGATCTTGAAGATGACCGTCAAGGGGACCGCGAGAACCATCCCGACGAACCCCCAGAGTAGGCTCCAGAAGGCCAGACCGATGAGCACGACCAGGGGATTCACTCCTAACGCCCTGCCCGTCATCGCGGGCTCGATCAGGTTCGACGTCACCCCGTTGATCGTCAGCAAGATCACTGCGAAGGCGAGCGGCGGCCATAAGGTCGGGAATTCGAGCAGAGCGATGGCCAGCGGCGGGACGATCGCGATCAGGGGTCCGATGTAAGGTAGGAAGTTGCCGAAGAACGCGAGCACGGCCCAAGTCGCCGCGCCGGTGACGCCGAACGCCATGCACAGCGCCCACACCGGCACGGCCACCAGCAGGCTCGCCTTGACCTTCACCAGCAGATATTCCGATATCGCCCGGTTGATCGATTCCACGATCGCCATGATCCGCCCGGCGCGTTGCGAGGAGAAGCTGGAGCGAATCCGCCCAGGTAGCCCGGACGCCGACTGCAGCAGGAAGATCATGTAAAAGGCGATCACCACTGACTCCAGGCTAATCGATACGAAAGCCGAGGCCGTCCCCCGCACAAGCCTCTGGGATAGTTCGTCGGTCAGCGAGTCGCCGACCGTGGCGTCCTCGCCGGCACCGCGATGGCGTGCGAACGCCGGAGTCAACGATTCGACTGCCTTGCGGAACTTCCGCTCGAGTTGGGCTTCACGCTCCTGATAATAGGGGCGTTTCTGATCGATGCTGACGACGTCGTGATAGACCATTCGGCCCAGGGCGAGGATCCCCGTAGTAAACCCGAGGCTGATGATCAGGAAGGCGACCACCGGGCGGACCCGGCGACGCAGCCGGTTGTAGAACGGCAGGAATAGGTAGCATAGGAGCACCGCGATCAGCAACGGCCGGAGGACCGGCTCCAGTCGTTCGAGGAGGTACAGACTCGTGGCCACGATGATCAGGATGAAGGCGAGCGAACGGACTCCGCTCATCTCGGAAGCCCGCTCCAGCAGCCCCGCGGCGGTGGTAGCGTCTTCCGGTAGTCCCGCCGCATCGGCCGGCGCGTCTGCGGCAACGTCGACCCGTTCAGCGAGAGGGTCGGTCGGTCCGGCAGGGGTCGCGTTCAAGTATTTCGCTCCTCGTCGTCGAAAAGCGCTTCAACCGGGCCGGCTCAGGGCCAGACAATGGCGGGCTCGACCCAGGTCTGCAGCGCCGGATCGTCGAGCTTCGCCCGGAAGTCGGCCAGCGTCTCGTCGAGCGGACGCATGATCCCCGGGAGTTTCGACTCCAGACGGTCGATCAAGAGCCCCGAATTCAACGGCCGAGGCGCGCCCTGGCCGATCTCGGCGGTCGGCTTGCCGAGGATCAAGTCTTCGTCGAGGCCGAAAGCCGAGGCGATCGAACGCGAGAAGGCCACCCGGTTCATAACCTCGGGGCCGACCACGTTGACCAGGCCCGAGGCGCCTGCCTCCACCAACGCCAGGACGGCTTTCGCCACGTCCGGGCCGTAGCTGGGACTGGAGATCTGGTCGCTCGGACAGGTCATCGTCTTGCCGTGACTGAGATTGCGGATGAGTTGATAAGCGTAGTTCTTGCCCTGCCGTTCGGGCCCGAAGACCCAACACGTCCGGACCGTCAGCAGTCGTCCGCCGAGGGCCTCCGCGAGCGCGCCTTCGGCGTCGAATTTGGCCTGGGCGTAGACGGACAGCGGATTGGTCGCGGCATCTTCGCCATATGGACCGCTCACGCCGTCGAAGACGTAGTCGGTTGAGAAGTACACGAATCGGGCGCCGCCGGCGGCGGCCGATCGCGCGACCGCCATGGGTTGCTCAAGGTTCGCCCTGTACGCCTTGGCTCGGTCGCGCTCGCAGCCGTCGACCCAGGTGAATCCGGCCGGATAGAAGACGACGTCCGGCTTCTTCTCGCGGATGAGACGATCCGCGGCATCGCCGTCGGCCGCGTCGAGCGGGATCAGGCCGGGATAGGCGCGGGTTGAATACGTCCCGACGGACTCATGCCCTCGAGCTGCCAGGTGGCGGAGCAGCCAGCCCCCGATCTGCCCCGAGCCTCCCACGACGACCGCCTTCAGCCGCTCGGCCGCGGTCCCCTCGCGCGTCGCCAGCAACTCCGGGCGCGCAACATGTAATTGTGAAGACATCCCTTGGCCCAACTCCGTTACCGCGACGTCGTCGACTCGACCAGGGCCTCGGCCGGCCCTGATCGACGACATCTTACGACGCCGATCCCCCGGAGGACAGATGCGTCCCAAGGGATTCTGAACCGAGATCCAGTTCGACCCCGACCGCCCCCGTCCGGGGCCTTTTCGGCCCCGACGACGGGAACGCGCCGGAGGGTCGGCATCAGCTGTTGCGCGTGCCGAAGACCCCGCCGTTGGGTCCGAACGCGGCGATGTAGGAGGGCAGGACTCCGAGTTCGCCGTTCTGGCCCCATCCCAGGACCTGGGTGCGGACGACGGCTAGATTGCTCTGCAGCTCCTGTCGCGTCGAAGAAACGCCGACCGCATTTTCGAGCAACTCGGCGACCGACAGGTTGCCGACGGACCCGCTCAGCCCCGGATTGAGGCTGGTCAGCGCGGTGCGGTTGGATAGGCCTACGCCGCCCGTAGGATTATTCGCACCCATGCCGCGGCCGTACGGAAGCTTGCCCTCCACGGCGCTCATCCGAGCGTCGACGTTCGCGAGCGCCGTCCCCCGGGCGTACAGATACGACTGGCCGCCATCGCCATAGGTCCCCACGCCGACCTTGGCGTAGAAGGCGTCGGTGAATCCGCCCTGGCGGTCGAAGAAGGTCAGCGTATTCCGCGTGAAATTCACGATCGCCGTATTTACATCCCGCTGGACGCCTTCGTAGGTGCGGCTGGTGAGGACGAACGCCCCCTTGAGACCGAGGGTGTTGGAGCCGCCCACGAACGCAGGGAACTTGAACCCGCTCAGAAGGGTCCTCTCCTCCATGACCAAGACGCCTTCGGGGGTGAACTGATGCTTCTTCACGGTTTGCGCTCCAATATGGTCGTTGTGAACAGGTGAATGACGCGGACTCACTCCGCCGGGGCCTCCGGAGGTGAAGATCCGCAGACGAGCGTGGTCGAAGATTCGCCATCGGGCTGCCGAAAAAGCGGCAGTGAACGCTTACAGCCTGGGCGATATCATGCGACTCTCTAACGATACTAGGCAAAGCATCGTTTTAGTTCAATTTAAATCCGATTTTTTTCAACGATGTTAATTCTAATCCATAAAATAGCATTTTTAAATCGAATATCGCTTTTATTGGAACACGATAGGTCCGAGACGAGTCCCAGGAACGCTCTGGACTCAATCCGGGCCGCCGAGATGCATCGGTACGACTGGAGACGATTCGTCCGATCGGAATGAGGCGGGGGTCGACGGCAGGGGCGCGACGCTGCGGAACCGTGAAGGGCGATCCGTCAGGTCTAACACGAGTGAGGGTACGTCTCAGGGAAGTTCGGGATGAAGGGCGCGAGCCGCCTTGAGGAGCTCGGACAGCGCCTGACGCATATTTCGTCCCCTGACGGCGTCGCCCGCCGCGCCGGCCGGTTCCCCCTGCGCCTTCCAGATGTCGAAGGCCCGGGCCTTGAGTTCTTCGCGGATCTGTCGCTCCGCGTTGACCCAGTTTGCGAGACTGACGGCCTGGCCGGCCTCGCCTCGCGGAGACCCCTGGGACACCCAAATCTCGCGCGCGCGGATCGTGGTCAGTTCGCGGAATTCAACGGACGATTCGAAGTCCGGGTCCGGCTCGGCCCCAGGCATGAAAGGATCGACCGGTGGCGGGTTGGGCTGGAGGCGAAGGATCTGCGGCGGCGGATCCGGTCTCTGAAACCAGGCCCCACGATAAGCGGCCGTGGCCGCCGCCGCGATGGCGAGGAGGGCTCCGGCGAACAATGCTCGACCCAGAGTCGAGGCCCGGGGGGCGAGCGCACCGTCGAGCTCTGCAAGGAATGTGTCGAGATCGGCGTAGCGGTCCTGGGGTTCTCGCGAGAGCGCCTTCATGACGACGCCGTCCACGCGTCGATCGAGGGTCGAGTCGATCTCGGAGGGGCTCTTGAACGAGCCCACGGGCCGCTTTCCCGTCAGCAGTTCATAGGACACCGCGGCCAGTGAATACTGGTCGGACCGCGCGTCGACCTGCCCCCCGTTTTGCTGTTCGGGAGACGCATAGACTAGGGTTCCAATCCCCTGATGGGTCTCGGTAAGGCGGCCGCGATCCTCCTGCAGGACAGCCAGTCCGAAGTCGGCGACCTTAACCAGGGAGTCGGTGGGGGTCAGGATGTTCTCGGGCTTTAGGTCGCGATGCAGGATCTTCTTCTCGTGGAGGTACGACAAAGCCTGGCCGATCTGCGAGAGGATCGACCGCCTCCTGGCAGGAGTGATCGATCGATCCTTCTGCAGCAGCTTCCGGAGGTCGCCGTTTTCGATGTATTCGGTGACGAGATAGGGGGGGCCGTCGTCGGGCAGCGTCCCGAAGTCGAGTATCGTCAAGACGTGGGGGTGGGCGACCATCGCCAGGATCTTGGCCTCGCGCTCGAAGCGTTCGCGACGCCCTGAGCAGCCTTCGCCTTGCGGCATGGCGAGGAGTTTGACGCAAACCGTGCGACCCAGAGTGCGTTGGCGGGCGAGGTACACGCGACCCATGCCCCCCTCGCCGATAAGGCGTAGGAGGTCGTAGCCCGGGACGGCCGGCAGGGCCGCCGGATTGACCTCGATCGGATGCACGGTCGTTCCTCCCGAGACGCAGAACCCGCAGCCGTCGGACGGACGCCTAGATCGGTCGCGACCAAAAGGACTCAATATCTTTTTGAGCACATATCCCCATGGGTTTCAAGCCCAGCGATTTCGATGCCGAGTCGATCCTTGCACGGTCGCAGTCGGCCGAATTAAGAGCCTGACTGGATGGCGTCTGGCGTCCGCACGTCACCTCCGATTACACTTGTCCCCGGCTGGACGGCGACGGCCGCGAACTTGGTCGGGTCGGGCGTCTCCAGCCCCTTTTCGGCCGCGATGCGAAGCTATGCGGAGGTGCGATGGGCTGGACGGATTCCACATGGATCTGGGCGCAGGCGGCAGGGGTCGGCAGTCCGGCCGCGGCCGCTTATGCGGCGCTGCGACGCTGGTGCGGAGGTCTGACGCTGGCCCCGTCGAGGCCCGTACCCGATTGGGGCGTCCTGGGCGTCCTGGCCGCCGCACCGGCCTTGCTGGTGTTCCTCGCGATGATCGGTCAGGGACCAGCCTCGACGCTGAAGCAGATCCTCGACGTCTCAGGTCATCTTCGGCTTCTTCGCGAGGCGACGGCGCGGGTCTGGCGCGCAGGGAGGCTGGTAACGGCCTTGCTGGGGTTTACGGTCCTGTCGTGGACCGGCAGCCAGTGCCTCGCGTTCTTCTTCGAGGATGCCGAACGAGGGCGTACCGACCTGCTCGTCCTCAAGCGGGGCCGGGGTCCCATCGAACTCCTCCTCGAGCACGCCGCGACGTCCACGGCGACCCCGCTCCGCGACCTCGCGGGCCTGGCCGACAACCTCCCGCTTCTGGCGGCGGCGGTCGCAGTCGTGCTGTCCGTGGGATCGTTGCGACCGGCCGGCACCGGGCTGGTCAGGACTCACAATCTCCGGCCCGCCTCCGGTTCGTTCGATAGGGAATCGTCTTGGCGCAGCGTCGTCGGGATTTGCCTGGTCCTGTACCTCCTCTATCGCCTCTTCTCCCGCGTCGCGGGCGGAGGGGCCCTGCCGGTGGGAAACTGCCTGGTCCTGGAAGTGGCGATCGTCCCCGGCTTGATGCTCGTCTGCGATGGATTCCTGATGGCCTGGATCCTCGCCGAGCTACGCGACGGCGAACCCGGCGATGATCAGGTCGGCCGGATCGACCCGTCTCGCGCGCTCCGACTACTGCCTGCGGCGGCCCTCGGCTGTCTCGCCGCGTTGCCGGCGCGCTACGCGGCCACAGCGGTCCTGCTCGCGTCTCAGCACGTCCCCGCCGCCGTCATGGCGACGTGGTTCGGCGGGCTCGTCCGTTGGAGCCTGGGGCCCGGCCTGCTAGTGCTCCAGGCCCTATCCCTTGCGACCATGGGAATCGCCGGAGCGATCGCCTGGAGCCGCGGCTCGATCGACGAAGCATGGCTCGGCTATCGTCGGCTCGTCGAGCGAGAAGGGGGGCGGATCGCCGTCGTGTCGGTCCTGGCCGGGGTCGGGTGCGGCGTCCTATCGGCGGGAGCGTACAGCTTGCTCCTATTGCTCCCGCCGGCGGGCTGGGTGCTGCCCGCCGCCGACGCCTACGCGCATTACGCGACGTTTCCCGTAGGCCTCTGGACGCTCTCGGCATTCATCCACCTGGCCGAAAGGACCTTGCCGACGGCGAGACGTCGGGACGTCTCCCCCGACCGGATGGACGTCGAGCCATCCGCCGTCGATGGTGACTTCGCGAGCGTAGTCGAGGGCTCGTCGAGCCCGAAGCTGGACTGATCGCGGTGAACCACCGCGATCGCAAACCGCTCTATCGGTGGCGGCCGGCCCGTTTACTCGAATCGATTTAGTCGTCGAGAACCCAGAAATTCCCCGTCCTCGACAGGCCCACCGGACGTACTTCCGAGTGGCGCGACGAAGCTGATCACGGTCGGCCTTCCCGAAGCGATGACCGGGACCGGGCCGGCGGCTGGTTCGCTTGACAGATTCGCGAGGCCGGCGTTGTAATGACGATCGACGACTCTCGACCGCCGAAGGCGCGCAGGAACTCGTCCCGAGCGGCTTTCCCTGGGAGACCCTTTCGTCCGCCTTCCGGACCTCTCGCTCGCACGTCGACCTCCGAGGGAGTTCCCGACAGGTCGAGCCCGCCCCCGTCGTCTCGCCCGCGTTGGCAATACGGTCGCGCCTTGAGCCGGAGCGGGTCGTCGCGCCTCTCTGCGCCCCCGAGCCCGGGCGACCGGCCGCTCGCGGGCGGCCGATTCGCAGAACTGACTCCCTCTCGGTTGCCATACAGCCTGAATCATCGACCTTCAGGAGGAACCCAGTCATGTCCGCAGGATCGGAACTCATCTCGCTGATCGCCCGGCGCCAGAACCCCGACGAATACAAGCAGAAGCACTGGACCGGCAGCTTCGCGGAATATCTCGACCTCGTCCGCCAGGATCCCAACGTCACCCGAACCGCCTACCAGCGGCTTTATGACATGATCATCAGCAAGGGGACCGAGGAGATCGCCGTCAACAAGGAGAAGCTGGTCCGCTACAAATTCTTCGACGACCCCGACGACGGCGGCCAGGACGCCATATTCGGCCTCGAACGGACGATGATCAGCCTCGTGAACGTCCTCAAGAGCGCCGCGCACGGCTACGGCACCGAACGTCGCGTGCTCTTGCTCCACGGTCCCGTCGGAAGTTCCAAGAGCACGTTGGCGCGTTTGCTGAAGAAGGGCCTCGAACGCTACTCCCACACCGAGGACGGCCGACTCTTCAGCTTCGGTTGGAAGGACGTCGGCCCCGAAGGCGAGGAGACGCTCCACGAGTGCCCGATGCACGAGGAGCCGCTCCACCTCATCCCCCAGAACGACCGCGCCGAGTTGCTCTCTCAGCTCGCCGACGGACGCAGCCACGTATACGACCTCAACGTCGTCGGCGACCTGTGCCCGTTCTGCCGCCAGATGTTCAACGACCGCATGGAGCGTTACGCCGGCGACTGGGCCAAGGTCGTCCAGGACGTCCGGGTGCGCCGCCTGATCCTCTCCGAGCAGGATCGGGTGGGCATTGGCACATTCCAGCCCAAGGACGAGAAGAATCAGGACGCCACCGAGCTGACCGGCGACATCAACTATCGCAAGATCGCCGAGTACGGCACCGAGAGCGACCCCCGGGCGTTCAATTTCGACGGCGAGTTCAACATATCCAACCGCGGCATCATCGAATTCATCGAGGTCCTCAAGCTCGACGTCGCCTTCCTGTACGACCTCCTGGGCGCGAGCCAGGAGCACAAGATCAAGCCCAAGAAATTCGCCCAGACCGACATCGACGAGGTGATCATCGGGCATACCAATGAGCCCGAATACAAGAAGCTGCAGTCCAACGAGTTTATGGAGGCGCTTCGGGACCGTACGGTCAAGATCGACGTCCCTTACGTCACGCGGCTCACCGACGAGATCCACATTTACGAGAAGGACTACAACGAGCGCAAGGTGCGCGGCAAAAGGCTGGCGCCGCACACGCTCGAAGTCGCCGCGATGTGGGCCGTCCTGACGAGGCTCGAGGAGCCCAAAAACGCAGGCCTGACCCTCATGCAGAAGATGAAGCTCTACAACGGCAAGACCCTGCCCGGCTTCACCGAGGATAACATCAAGGAGCTTCGGGAAGAGTCCGAGCGCGAGGGCATGCTGGGCATCAGCCCGCGCTACGTCCAGGACAAGATCTCGAACGCCCTGGTCGCCCACCCCACCGAGCGGTCCATCAACCCGTTCATGGTTCTGAACGAGCTGGAGTCCGGCCTCAAACACCATTCGTTGATCAACAGCGACGAGACGCGAAAGCACTATCGTCACCTACTCTCGTTGGTCAAAGAAGAGTATGAGGACATCGTCAAGAACGAGGTCCAGCGAGCCATCGCCGCCGACGAGGACGCCCTGACCCGGCTGTGCGGCAACTACATCGACAACGTCAAGGCGTACACCCAGCGCGAGAAGGTCAAGAACAAGTACACCGGCCAGACCGAGGAGCCCGACGAGCGACTGATGCGGTCGATCGAGGAGAAGATTGACATTCCGGAGAGCCGCAAGGACGACTTCCGGCGCGAGATCATGAACTACATCGGGGCCCTCGCCCTCGACGGCCGGAAGTTCGACTACCGGACGAACGAGCGGCTCCAGAAGGCCCTGGAATTGAAGCTGTTCCAGGATCAGAAGGACACGATCAAGCTGACGACGATGATCTCCAGCGTCGTCGACAAGGACACGCAGGAGAAGATCGACATCGTCAAGGCGCGACTCATCCGGAGCTACGGCTACGACGACGATTCGGCGACCGACGTCCTCAACTACGTCGCCAGCATCTTCGCGAGGGGCGACGTCAAACGCGGCGGCCACTGAGCGTCCAGCACCCGCCCGCTCCGACCCATCGAACGGGTCGGAGCGGTCTCGGCGAAGTGGCCACATCGCTCGCGGAGTACGCAGCGGGAGCCCTAAATCTAGGCAGCGTGATGTCTTGAAGCCACACGCGTGGGGGGTCGAATCGCGCAACCGGCGGCACGTCTTGAACGGGATGGGGGCCGCGGTCTACAATTTGCTGTTGAGAAGCTCTTCCCAGGGATCGGCGCCCCGAAGCCTCGACGGTTGCGAGCCGCTTTCTCAACCCACCTCATCGTCCGGCCGTGACGTTTCGACTCGTCCAGTCTTCACCCGCGAACGTTGAATCTGCTCTTTGCCAAATGGAATCCGGCGGATCTCTCGATCTCTCCGGAGCGTTCGTCGTTTCGCCTGCGCCCGATCGGCGGGGCGGGGCGCCCAGGACGGGAACCAATACAACCAGCGAGCGGCGGGGGCTTTACAGCCGTGGTGCGAAAAATCGATCGCGACGCCAGTCGTTTCAAGCAGATCGTCCGGGGCAAGATCAAGTCCGACCTGCGCAAGTACATCACGCACGGCGAGCTGATCGGCAAGTCGGGCGGCGAATTCGTGTCGATCCCGCTCCCCCAGATCGAGATCCCCGAGTTCCGCTACGGCGAGAAGAACCGCGGCGGGGTGGGGCAGGGGCCCGGTGACGTCGGCACGCCGATCGGCCGCTCCGACGACGGCGACTCGGGCTCGGGCGCCGGAGAGGCCCCCGGTCATCACATCCTCGAAGTGGAGCTGACGCTCGACGACCTGGCCCAGATCCTGGGCGAGGAGCTCGCCCTGCCGCGGATCCAGCCCAAGGGACGGGCCAACATCATCGAGGAGAAAGACAAGTACACCGGCATCCGCCAGACCGGCCCGGAGAGCCTCCGCCACTTCAAGCGGACCTACAAGAAGGCCCTCAAACGCCAGATCGCTTCGAGCCAGTACGACCCCCGCGACCCGTTGGTGATCCCGATCCGCGAGGACAAACTCTATCGCTCGTGGAACCCGATCACGTCGCCCCAGTTCAACGCCGTCGTGCTCTACCTGATGGACGTCTCCGGCTCGATGACCGACGATCAGAAGGAGATCGTCCGGACCGAGGCCTTCTGGATCGACACCTGGCTCAAGAGCCAGTATGACGGCGTGACGACCCGTTACATCATCCACGACGCGGTCGCCCGCGAGGTCGACGAGCACACCTTCTATCACACCCGAGAGAGCGGCGGGACGCGGATCAGCTCGGCGTACAACCTGGCGAACAAGCTCATCGAGGAGTTCCATTCGCCGATGGACTGGAACATCTACGTCCTGCACTTCTCCGACGGCGACAACTGGGGCGAGGACAACCGCCAGTGCATCGGGCTGCTCCGCGATCAGCTCCTGCCGAAGTGCAACCTCTTCTGCTACGGCCAGGTCGAGAGCCCCTACGGGTCCGGCGAGTTCTATCGCGAGCTGGAAGAGGCGTTCGACGAGGTCCCCAACATGGCGCTCTCGGAGATCCGCAACAAGGAAGGCATCTACGAATCGATCAAGGAATTCCTGGGGCGGGGACGCTAGCCGACGTCGGCGCGACGCGGGACGGCATAACGAAGTGAGGGAGGGGCCCGGATCATGTCGACCGTCAACACCCATGACCTGCCCGCCGACCTGCGGGCCATCCAGATCGAGACCGAGGGGCACGCCCGCGACTACGGGCTCGATTTCTACGAGACCATCTTCGAGGTCCTCGACTACGACGAAATCTCGATGATCGCCGCGTTCGGCGGCTTCCCGACCCGCTACCCGCACTGGCGGTTCGGAATGGAGTACCAGCAGCTCTCGAAGGGCTATCGCTACGGGCTCCAGAAGATCTACGAGATGGTCATCAACAACGACCCTTGTTACGCCTATCTCCTGCGCTGCAATCAGCTCGTCGACCAGAAACTCGTCATGGCCCACGTCTACGGCCATAACGACTTCTTCAAGAACAACATCTGGTTCAGTCAGACCAACCGCAAGATGATGGACGAGACGGCGAACCACGGCAGCCGAATTCGCTCTCACATGGAGCGGAACGGCGAAGACGCGGTCGAGAGCTTTATCGATTCCTGCCTGTCGCTCGAGAACTTGATCGACGTCTACTCGCCCCACATCAAGCGCCGGGAGTCGGTGAACCGCTACGACTTCGACGAGGGCGGCGAGGAGAACCGCCAGCCGTCGAAGTTCCAGAGCAAGTCCTACATGGACGATTTCATCAACCCGCCCGCCGTCCTGAAGGAGGAGCAGCGCCAGCGGGATTCGGACCGCGAGAAGGCCAAGCCGTCGTCATTCCCGGAGCATCCCGAACGCGACGTTCTCCTGTTCCTGATCGAGCACGCTCCGCTCAAACCCTGGCAACGCGATGTGCTGACCATCGTCCGCGAGGAGGCTTACTACTTCGCTCCACAGGGTCAGACCAAGATCATGAACGAGGGCTGGGCCTCTTTCTGGCACTCGACCATCATGACCCAGAAGATCCTCCACCCATCGGAGCTCCTCGACTACGCCGACCACCACTCGGGCACCATGGCGACCCAACCGGGCCGGCTCAATCCTTATAAGCTGGGCATCGAGCTCCTCCGGGACATCGAGGAGCGCTGGAACAAGGGCCAATTCGGCCCCGAATGGGAGGAGTGCGACGACTACCAGGTCAAGCGTCACTGGGACAAGCAGCTCGGCCTCGGCCGCAAGAAGATCTTCGAGGTGAGGCGCATCCACAACGACGTGACGTTCATCGACACGTTCCTGACGCAGGACTTCTGCAAGCGTCACCAGCTTTTCAGCTTCAAGCACAACGACCAGAACGACCTCTACGAGATCGAGAGCCGGGAGTTCAAGAAGATCAAGGAGCGGCTCCTGTTCAACTTGACCAACTTCGGCCAACCCATCATCCGGGTCAAGGACGGCAACTTCCGCAACCGCGGCGAGCTGTACCTGGGCCAGGAGCATTTCGGCGTCGACTTACGCCTGGACTACGCCCAGGACACCATTCGCCATCTTCACCGCCTCTGGACGCGTCCGGTCCACCTGGAAACGACCGTCGACGGGCGGCCCACCTTACTTTCGTTTGACGGAACCGACCACTCGATCCGCCCTTTGGGAGGTGCGTCCCATGACGTTGAGCCGAAAGATCGCCGCCGCGCTTGATGAGAACACCAAGGCCTATATCCTGCCGTGCTCGATCACGGTCGACGACGGCCCTGATCGCGTGACCCTGAACATGACGGCCCTCGACTCCGTCGGCGTCGCGCTCGACGCCCTCGAATATCTCGCGACCGATCGGAAGGGATGGACGCCCGAAGCGCTCAACGCATGGGGCGACCGCTTGTCGAAGCGCGTATCCTACCTCTTGGAACCCTTGAAGGTCCTCGAGAGCGACGGCGGGCTCGGCGAGGTGATGCTTCGCAGCCAGGCCCCGACGTCGCGGGACGAATCCCTGGGTTACTACGAGATTCGACTGAACCGAAGCGGCTCTTGCAAGGTGGAGCGTTGTTTCTTCGATACGAGGGGGCGGACACGGCGACGGACGAGCTGCCACCTGACCCGGGAGGTCGTCGAGCGGCTGGCCGACGACATCGCCGCAGCCTCGCGCTGAGGCGGTCGCCTCGTTAAGTCAGAAGGTCGACTCGGAGCCGGCGGCCGACCCATCGGCCGCCGGCTCCTCGCTTTGACCCTCGAACGCCGCGCCGACGCGGCTTCCCGTCTCGTGCCCCGGCGAGTTTCGATTGCGTCCGACGACCCTGGCGGCGACGTGGTACCCGCAGCAGCGAGGGCAACGGTAGATGACGAGCCGGCGCCCATTCAATTTGCGCCCGGTGGCCCGATTCCAGACTTCCATCGCGACCAGGTGCGCCTGGGCGCCCTGTCGATCGGGATAAAAGACGCGACGACATTCAGGGTCGAATTCGGGCAGAATCATCAGAGGCGACATGCCCTGGAGCCTCCTCGAACGTGGCGGGTCTTCTCGGCGTCCCTTGCCGATGGCGACTCGCGAGGATCCTGCCTCTCGACGAGGGTGCGGAACAGTGTCTCGTCGCCAGCATCCAACAATGTGGCCTTGAGTGCGATCAAATAACGGTCCCTGCTGGCGTCTAGTGACCTTGGAACTTGGAAGTTTGCTGTGGTTCTTCATCTCCCGGAGCCGTTGCTACGGCCCCTAATCTTGTCCCGTAACCCGAAACCTTGCTGGCGGCGGGGGTTGCTTGAGGGATGGGTCTTCGCGGGTTAGATTAGGTGTGGCCGCCAGGCGACGTCAGCGTGGCTCCGAGAGTGCGTCCAACAGGCAATTCACGAGGCGTCCGCGGGGCGGTTCAGGATCCGGCATGCTCGATCCCAAGACATCGCGATTCTGGAAGGCCGCGCTTCAAAGCGGTCTCCTCGACGCCGAGGCGCTCGCCGCCTGCTGGGACGCCATCTCCCCCGAAAAACGCGACGACGCGGAGCATCTCGACCGTCGTCTCGGGCGTCAGGCCGTGTATCTCCAGCGTCTGACGCTTTGGCAGGCGCAACAGCTGCTCGCCGGCCGAATCACCGGTTTTCAAGTCGATCGCTACATCCTTCAGGAACTGATCGGTCAGGGCGGTATGGGTCGCGTCTACCGCGCGAAGGACACTCGTCTCGATCGCCACGTGGCGTTGAAGATCCTCTCGCCCGAGCGAATGAACAACCCCCGAGCAATCGCGCGATTCCAGCGTGAGGCGAAGGTCGGGGCACAGCTTCAGCACGAAAACCTCGTTCGACTGTACGACTTCGGCGAATCTCAAGGTCGTCATTTCCTGGTCATGGAGTTCATCGAGGGCAAAACCCTCGGCTTCTACATAGCGACTCAGGGACGGATCCCGCCAGCGGTCGCGGCGCGGTTCTGTCGACAGGTGGCGCTCGGGCTCGATCACGCCCACGGCAAAGGGCTGATCCACCGGGACGTGAACCCGTATAACGTCATCGTGACCAAGGAAGGGATCGCCAAGCTCGCCGACATGGGCCTGGCCATCGACCTGGCCGACGAGGGGAAGGTCACACGCGATGGCGCGACGGTCGGTACGTTCGACTACGTCGCACCGGAGCAGGCCCGACACTCCCACTCGGCCGACATCCGAAGCGACATCTATTCATTGGGTTGCACCTTCTATCACATGGTCGCGGGTCAGGTCCCGTTTCCGCATCCAGGGCTCGCCGAGAAGCTTTTCGCACACCAGTCCCAGGAAGCAGCCCCACTTGCCGGCCTGACACCTGACGTCCCTCCCGGATTGGCCGAAGTCGTCGGGAAGATGATGCGGAAGAAACCTGAGGAGCGTTTCCAGAATCCGCAGGAGGTCGCAGCAGCCTTACGCCCCTACACGGAGAGAAGTCCCGTCGAACGCGAGGCCGTCATCGCGGTCGGAGCGACGGGCGGGGACGTGCGAGCCCCTGAACGCGGCGATCTCGGGTCGGGAGACGCGCCGACGAGCACGACGGGCGGGAGCGACGTCGGGAACGAGGCGTCACAGGAATTCTCGATCCAGGTCGACCTCGGACCGGCTCCCTCATTGACCGGATCAGTGCGCAATCCCCGGCCCTGGTTCGGAACAGCCGGACCCAGGCCTCCCTCCGGGTGCGACTCGACTTCCTCGGGCTCGGACTCGGGTTCCGCCGTATCCGCGTCACGTCTCGACTTACCGGCCGGCCCCGGCCGCCCCCGCTGGCAGAAGGCCGCCATGCTTCTCGGCCTCCTCGCGAGCGGCCTCGCCGTCGAGGAGGGCGTGCGACGATCGCTTGGACGGGGCGACGCCCAAGTCAGACGCCCGACTCTCTCCGCGAATGTGGCAAAAGGAGCTTCGCCGGGTCGAGTCATGCCGCCGATCGACTGGGACAAGTCGCCGGTGGCGGTCTTGCAGCCTGACGGCTCCATGGCGTCCGCCCCCGACCTACTTCGTGCGATGGAGACGGCCCTCGGCGGCAAGGGTATCGTGGTCCTGCGGGGTGGGACGCCCATCGAACTCCAGGCCGGCGAAGGCCATTCGATCTCGGGCCGCGGCACTCTTCAGATCCAGGGCGTCGAAGGCGAGACGACGGTGTTGAAAATCGCCCTCGACGCCGCGAAGCCATTCCTGGCGACCGGGTCCGGCGTGAATCTCGTGCTGAAGAATCTGACCATCGAGGTCAGTCGTCCTGCGGTTCCGAGCGTAGCGGCCTCTCCCGCTCCCGCGCCACCTGCTTTGATCATGGCCGCCGGCAAGGCCCTCCTGGAGCACTGCGCCATTCGGACCGCGCCGACTCATGGGTATCCGGGCTCGTGTGCGATCGTCTCGAACGGTGGAGGCTTGAGCGTCACCCACTGCTGGTTCGAAGGATTCGAGACGGCCGTCGAGATCAGGGCGTTGGCGGGCAACGATCACATCCTGAGACAGTCCATGTTTGTCCCCGGCGGCACTCCCTCGGAAGCGGTGAAGTCGGGAAAGCCCGTGCGGCGGGGCTGGGCGGCCCGGATCGTCTTCGAGGGGGGGGGAGTCCCGAGAGGGGGGCGATCGGTGCGTTTCGATCACTGCACCTTCGTCGGCGAGGGCCTCTCGCAGATTGTGGGTTTTACGGGCCGTTCCCCGTTGCGACTGGATGCGGTCGGCTGTGCGGCGCGCGTCGAACGCCTGCTCGGCTGGTCGGGCTCGCCGTCGGACGCATCCTGGACCCCAAAGTCCCTGACGTGGACGGGCGTCGATAACCAGTTGGACGTCGCCGGCGATGTATGGATCTCGACGGCCGAGGCCGCCCCGACCGTGTCGGGGGCCGACGAATGGGCCCGGATCTATTCGGAAAAGGGGCTGAATCGGGCGGCGATCCAGTTCACTATGGCCCCCCTGACGCCCGACGGCCGACTGAGTCCGCAAGCTTACTCGATCGTCCGAGCGACTTCACCGACGCCAGGGGCGGACCCCTATGAGGTCGGACCCAAGCCGTGAAAGGCATTCCCTCGCGGGCGTCAGGTCCCTTCTTCGCCAAGCAGGTGCTGGCTGGACTTCAAGATCCGCTGCTGACGCGACCGGGAAGCGTTGCCAGCCGACGGGGCGATGCTCTGCGCCTCGAGGTCGGCGAGGTTGGCCTGGCAGAACGGGCACTCGACGATTTCGAGGTGGAATTGGAAGTAGGCGCCCAGATCGGGATCGAGCGCGTCGAGTAGATAGCTGCCGAGCTGCTGACGGGTCGGGCAGGTCAACCGAGAGCGACGCCAGATGGCGCCCAGGCTGTGTAGCTGGAAATCGTCGCGGTCGTTCCGGACGTCCTCGAGGCGGGCTCGCAGCACGGCCGATTCTCGCAAAGTCCGCTCGACTCGCGCCATTTCCTCAGGGGGGAGCTGGTCGGCCAGGTAGGCGCGGAGCGTCTCCTCGTCGATCGAGGAGGGCCCAGGGATCGGGTCTTCGCGAGTCATGCCGCCGTCACCCCTCGTTCAGGTCGTCGAGGCTCATCCCGGAGCGACGAGCCATGTCCTTGAGCCGCGCGATCGTCTGGAACTTGTAGCTGGCCACCGCCTGCTCCGTAAGGCCCAACTTCCGGGCGGCGTCCTTGTTGGCCCAGCCCTTCACGATGAGCAATTCCATGCAACGGATGCGGTCGTAGTCGCCGCGCGCCAGCCATTCGCGGACAAGTTGGCCCATCGATTCGCTGAGAACCCGTTCTTCCTCGCGACGGCGCTCGCCGCTCCGAGCGATGCTCGACGCGGCGCGGGCCCCGCCGGGCACCTCGTCGAGCGGCCGGCCGTGATCGTCGGAACCGAACTGGTCGATCGGCCGTCGGCCCTGTTTGCGCAGGTGGTCGGTCAGCTTGTGCGCGGCGATTGAGAAAAGGTAGGCTTCGATGTCTCGCTTCTCGTCGTAGTGAGGCAGACTGGTCAAGAAGCCGATGAACGTCTCCTGGACGACGTCCTCGCTCGCGGCTCGATCGCGGAGGCGGCTGTCGACGAAGGCCAGGAGCCGACCCTCGAAACGCTCGATGAGTTGTCGCCACGCCAGGGAGTTTCCCGCGCGGACCTGCCGGACGACAAGGGCGTCGGAATCGGACGTCGCCATCAGTGGAGGTGTCCCGACTGGATGTGGCCCGATTCCACGGTTCGCCGTCGGGCCTCAGAGAATTCTAACTCCGCCGATGGCTTGTTGGCTATGAAATCCCGTAGCACCCATGCGCGGGGCCCGCCGTTTGCGACAGGCATCGTCAGGCGAGGAACTGATACAGCAAAACCCCCGAAGCCCCGACGGCGGCCGCCGCCGCGAGGCGGAGCCGGGCAGTGTAATAGCCCTTGGTCGCCTCATCGGCGCGGATATAGCCCGACGTGGCTCCCAAGCAGATCAGGAGGAAGCCGAGCAAGGCCCCGAGTTTGAGAGTGCGAGACTCGACGACGTCGCGACGATAGGCGTCGACCAGCCGCTCGCGCCGGCCGGCCCCGAAGTCGGCGTCGAACACGGCGGTATAGACGGTTCCATACGGCTTCACTTGTGGCGTGATCCGGGTTTCCTCGACCATCTCGTCGATCAGGTGTGCCGGGGACGACCAGGTCGTCGGTACCTGCGGATCCAGCCAGGTCGCTACCTCGCGTTCGAGGGCCCGCCTGGCGTCGGCCTTGGCACGTTCCTCGGTCGCCGAGACCTGGCCGGCGACCTCACGCACGTTCGTCTCACCCTCAACGGAGGCCGGCGAGGTCCTCGTCTCGGGTGATCTTCGAGGATGCATCGAGTTCACGACTCGACGGACTCGCTCGAGGACGGGCCGTCGGTCGGCCTGATTCATGCGGTGATGCGAGATCGAATACAGCACGACCGCCGCGAGTCCAGCCAGGATCAGGAATTTCAGCAAACGTTTCATGGGAGTCAGTCCATCTCCGACGTCGGGGCCCGTTCGACGATTTCGTCCGTCCGGATTCACGCCGCCCGGGTCCGCCCCTGGGCCTTCTCAAGGGTGCGTAGGTACCGCGTGTAAAGCGACGCCTGTTCGCTCCACGGGCTGACGACCTGGACGACAACGACCATGATCGTCGCGAGCGCCACACCCTCGGCGGGGTGGTTTTCCCAGAGCGGGCTCACGAGACCGGCCAGGACCAACGTCCACGCGATCGGCGCGAGGCGGAATCGCTTCGTTCGGTCTCGAGCGGCCTGGCCCGACCAGCCCGACGCGACCCCGAAGAGCGCCGCGAAGTAAATCGGGGCGAGGCCGGCCGAGCGCTGGTCCAGCATCAGCCCCTGGGACAGCAGGAAGGCCCCGCCGCCCACGGCCGCCCCGGCGATCAGCGCGGCGACGCGGCGGCCGACGGCGTCGACGTTGCGTCCCTCCAGGAACTTGTTCAGGCCTAGCGACGCCCAGGTGCCGAGTAGCGCCGTGCCATACAGGAAGACGATCCTCGGGACGTCGTGGGCGAGATCGACGTCGAGCAGGGCGGCCGCCGGCGGTACGAGCAAACCTATCATCAAGGCCGCCCAGAGCATCGAGGCGGTGACCTCGGCAACGCGCGCCCGGCCGGTCGTCTCCGGCGGGGGTTCGGGGGGTCGAGGGACGGGCCGCTCGGCGACGGGCGCGACGTATTCGGGTACTCGAGGGGCCTCGCGTAAGAATCCCGCCGCCCGCACGGGGGGTCGCGTCCCCTGACGCTTCGCCGCCCCACGCATCCGTTTCCAGTCGGCTTTGAGTCGATCCTGGAGTCGGGGTTCCGTCCGCGGCGGCAGAGTGTCGGGTCCGATGTAGAAGACCGGCTCTTCGGCCTCGATGCGGTGGACATCCTCGGGGCGGCCGGCCGGCGGTTCGCCGACCCCCTTGGCGCCGATGATACGGATGTCGGGCGAGCGCGGGGTGTCGGCCGGGAGCAGCAGGTCGTAAATCTGCGCGGGCCTTTGATTCGGGTCCTTTGCCAGCGCCCGCGAGACGATCCCCCGGTATTCCGCGGGCAAGGTCGAGACGTCCGCCCGCGCCGTGAGGTGCTTCATCAGGATCTCGTTGACCGTCTCGCCGTCGAAAGGCACGCGACCCGTCAACATCTCATAGAGAATAACTCCGACGGCGTAGATGTCGATCGGCTTGTTGTATTTGCCAGACCCGATCTCCGGGGCCATGTAGTGGCAGGTGCCGATGCTCTCGGAGTGCTCGCTGCCATGGCTCGCGGTGATGAGCTTCGCCAGGCCGTAGTCGCCGATCTTTACTGTCCCTTCCTCCATGAACAGATTGGCCGGCTTGAGGTCGCGGTGGACGACGCCGTGGTCGTGCAGGTAAGCGACGCCCTCGGTCAGCCCTTTCAGCCAGTGGCGCACCTCGTCCGACGGCAAACCCCGCGGATGCTGACGCAGCACGTGGGCCAGGCTGGGCCCCGCGACGTACTCCATGACCACGAACGCGTCGCCGGCGTCGTTGGTCTTCAGGTCGAAGATGGTCAGGAGATTCGGGTGTTTCAGGTTCATGCACTGCACGACGCCGCGACGCTCGACGTCGAGGTTGCGGAGGATGAGCTTGAGGGCCACTTCCTTGCCCGAGTCCGAGGTCGCGTAATAGACCTCGCCGAACCCCCCGCGGCCGACGGCGCGCTTGATCGTGTAGCCGTCGAGCGGGCGGTCTCCGGAGCCGAACGCGAAACGACCGTTGAGCTGTCTCGAAGACGAGGATTCCGGCATTGAGGTGTTTCCCGTCGCGCTTCCGGAGCCAGGGCCCGACTCCTCATCGGTATGGTAAGGGGCCGTCTCAGCCATGGGGTTCCCGACTCGGTCGGCGGCCGTGGCGTTCATCGGTTGCTCAGCTCCAGGGGCCGGTTGCTGTTCGCGTCGATCCACGTCTTGGTCCTTCCCGGCCTATCGTCAGTTCGCCGAGGATGAGAAAATGTTGATCGACGGGGACGGATTTTCCCGACTCACCGGGGCCGCGTCCGCGTCTCGCGCGACGGTCCATCAGACCGGGTTGGAGCCCAGCGGCTCCAGGCTGAACGAGAAGCCCTCGCCCAGCACGCTGGATGTCAGAGTCAAGGGCGCGCGAGAGACGCAGGGGCGGCCGTCGACCTCGAATCCACCCTTGGCCCGGCACCACAACGAGGCGCCCTGGCGATAGAGGACGACGGGGTCGCGAAGCGTCGGCGCCGGTATGTGGGCCTGGCTCGCAGGGCCTACGATGCAGGTGTCGGCCATGAGCAGCACCCCGTCGACCGCGATCGGCAGGCGATGTCGGCTGATGATGGCCAACCGGGCCGTCGCACTGAAGGGGCTGGGCTGGCGGAATTCCAACTCGACCGTCGATCCCAGGCGGATCACGTCGCCGCTGCGTAGCACGGTCGGCTCGTTCACGCGGCGGCCGTTGACGAACGAGTCGCGATGCGGCTCGAGCATGTAGCTCTCGCTGCCGCGGACGAGCGTGGCATGGTTGCGGGACAGGTCTCCCATCAAGGGGACGTCGGCTGGGCTGTCGGCCCCCGCCCGACCCAGGACGATGCGGTCTTCAAGGCAGACGAGGAAGCCGCCGACGGCGTCCGCCCACAGGAGGAATCGTCCCCGAGGTCCCGTCGCCGAGGCGCGGGCGAGAGGCCGGACCGGCGCGGGATCGACGCGACGGCTGGCTGGGGCGGCGGGCCCCAGGATCGGGAACACGCGGCATTCGCCTTCCCCCTTCTGGGGCGGGGCCTCGTCGCCCGGGTCGGCGACGGGGTTCGACGTTCGAACGACGCGCGCCGGCTCGGCCGGCCGGCGCGCCCATTGCGAACCGCTAGAGGGGCCGATGGCGGCGATCTGCTGCCATGCCTTGGCCCGCGCTTGGCGCGCAGCAGGATGTTCCGGGACGCACGCGACGACGGCTTCCGCCGCGGCCAGGATCTTTGGCCAGTCGCCGCCGGACAGGGCCGTGTAGAGGGCTTCGACCATCGGGGCGGCCGTCTTTTGGCGGGCCTCCAGGTCGCGTCGGGCCGAGGCGACCGCGTTCTGGGCGGCGATCGCGCCGGCACCGGCGGCGAGGCGCTCGGCGCGGTCGAGATTCTCGTGGGCCTCGCCGAACTCGCCGCGGCGGGCCTCGGCCGTGGCCAGCCGCCAGGCCTCGGCGATCTCGCGGAAGCGGCGGAGAGCCGGCCCGCTGATCTTGTCCCGGGCCAGGGCTTCGATCCGCTCCAGCGCCCGGATCGGCTCGCCGACGTCGAGGTCGGCGCGGATCTCGTCGGCGACCCGGTCGGCCATGCCGAGCCTCGCGGCGGCCAGCGAGTCGGGCGGGGCGCCCAGCCGCTCGGCCAGGTGAAGGTCCTCGACGGCCCCGGAGATATCGTCGCTGCCGGCGCGGCGGGCGGCCCGTGCGATCAGGTCGAGGCCGAGGCGACCACGGAACTGCACCGCCTGCTGATGGTCGGCGACCTCGGGCCGGCCGGCCAGGGCGTAAGCTTCCTCGAACTTCCCACCCCGTGCGGCCTCTTCGGCCTGCCGCAGGAGGATCCGCCATTGCCCCATCATGGTTGATTCGCCGCCCGGAGTGGCCATGGGGTTTTCATTCTCCGCCATCTTACGCTGTGTGCCTGACGTCGCTCAACCCGTCGAGCGAGGCGTCCTGAGGGCCGGGGTCCGTCGTTCAGGCCTCGCGTCGGCGGGACGCGAAAGGCGGGGAGGTCGTGATCGCCGGCCCGCCCTCCCGAGAGGGAATCGGACGAGGCCGGCCGGTCGCCGCGAAATCGGGCGGCCGACCGGCCCCGGAGGGTTCCGCGGGTCGCGGGCGTCAGAGGCTCTTGCCGTTGGCCTTGGCCTCGGGGCTCGGTGTCGACGCGGGCGTGAACTCGGCGTCGATCTCCTTGACCACGTCGCGGCCGGGGGCGACCTCGACCGGGACGCCGGATTCGGCGTAGCGGCCCTCGATCTCGGCGTTGCGGGCCATCACCTCGAGCCGCTTCTCAAGGTCGTTGACGGTCTCCTTGGCGTGCGACAGGGCGCTGCCGTCGAGCTGGACGTCGTTCGTGGCCTGGGTGGCCTCGATCTGCCGCAGCCGGGCCTCGATCTCGTCGAGCTTGGTGGTGAGGGTCTTCTTCTGGGCCATCATCGTCGTGAGCTGCTTGCGGAAGGCGACGATCTCGCTCTGTTTGGCCTTGAGGGTCGACTCCTTGGCCTCGAGGATCTTCTTGACGTTGTTGTACGAGTCGTAGCGGCGGGCCAAGTCGTTCTTGACCTCGTCCTCGGTGTACGCCACGCGGCTGTGGCCGGCGAGGCGGTACTCGCCCGACTTCAGGCTCTCGCGGAGGGTCAGCATCGCGGTCTTCTCGCCGTCCATGTTGGAACGGATCGCGACGATCTCCTTGTCGAGGTGCTCGACGTCGACCTCGGCGCGGGCCAGCCGCTCGATGTTCTCGCGGATCGCCGGCTCGAGGCTGGCGATCTCCTCGCGGGCCCGGTCGATGTCGAAGGGCAGCGGGACGGACCCCTTCACATCCCGACGAACCTTGTGGAAGGCGGTCTTCACGTAGCTGGGGGCGTGTGAGCCGAACACCAGGAACAACGTCCCGGCGCCGAGGGCCGCACCAAGCAGCGACTTCTTGATCAACGAGCAGGCCATGCTGAGTCTCCTGAATCCCGGGAACCTTGGCGTTCGTCCGCGGACGACCTGAGCTTCTACGAACTGGATCGGCGGCGGTCGCATCGCAACCCGTCCGCCATACACAGGTAATTCGACGGGCCCCAATGTTTATTGAGCGAAAGGTCGCGTCGGAGATGCGAACCGTGGAACCCAGCCCTATACCTAACGACCTCGACCCGGAGACCGATGGCACCCGACCAGACCGACGACGTCGGATGCCGCACAGGAAGATTCGCCAAGGAGGTCGGAATTCCAGGGGGATTTTTGACTTGCTTTGTAAATACTCGTCCGGCCGATACTCACGAAGCGGCTGGAGAGGCCTTACGACCAGTCCAATCGTTGCAGCTTCAAGTCTTTTTCTAGACAAGAGTTCCATCTTGGCTTCGGCACGTGTCTTGCTCTGGTGGAAGCCGTCTTTCGGATCAGGCCGCCGTCGTCGACCGACTCGCGCGGCCTAGCCATGACGCCTCGCCCGCACCGATTTCCTCCGGCTCATCCGATCCCCGGCCGCTTCGACGCCTACCACGACGGATTTCGCCTCACGGCCGACCAGCGGACCGTGCTCGAGTCCCGAAGCGCTCCCGGTACGCCTTATCGAGTCTTCATCCAGAGAAAGGCAGGATATCCATGTCGAAGCTTCACTCCCCCTGGATCCTGACGCTCCTCTTCGCCGCCGCGTCTTCCAGCGCTAGCGCCCAGGACGCCGGATCCGGTCCCATCTCCCGTCTCGTCGGACGCCTCCGTCAGCCGTCGCACCAGCATCACCACGTCCACACTCAGCCGACCTCGCCGGCTTACACATACAACTACGCCCAGGCTCAATCCGCAGTCGCCCCGCAGGTCGCGAGCGTCGCCCAGCAGGCCGAGCCGGTCGCTCCCTCGACCGAGACTGCTGAGCAGGAGGCTGCCGACGCGGCCGCGCCTGTCGCCGAAGCCGCTCCCGCTAGCGAGTCGACGCCCGTCGCGGACCCGGCCACCGCGGCCGAGCCTGCCGCAGCGTACACCTATGCTACGACTGGCGACCCCTACGGCTTCATGAGCGTCCTGAACCGTATCCGGGCCTCGGCCGGGCTGCACCCGTTGGCTTACGACTCGGACCTGTCTTCATGGGCGCACCAGAACAACGCCGAGCAGTGCCGACGGGGGCTGGGTCATCACGTCAATCCTTCAGGCATCCAGAACTGTGCGTACAACTACACCGACGCCGATTCGACGGCGGCCGGCTGGATGAACTCGCCGGGCCATCGCCGCAACCTGCTCTCGCCCTCGGCGACCCATTTCGGCATCGCATTCGGTCCTGGCCCATACTGGACGCTCAACGCCCGCTGAAACGAACTGCCGCGAAAACGAGAAACGAGCCCTCCCAATCGGGAGGGCTCGTTTGCTTTTCGAAATCAACCTCGGGAATTCACGAGCTCGCCGAACTCAGGGACCGGAGGCGGGAGCGCGATTGGCTGTCTCCGTCGAGGGTGCGGGGAGGATCAAGCATTGTCCGACTCGAGGGCGTCCCTCGCGAGACAGGGCGTCCCGGTTCAACGCCATGATATCGAGGGCCTTCCTCTCGTCCCCGCACTTTTCCCGGGCGATGATGCGTAGCGTGTCGTCCGGCCGGACGATATGCACGGCGAACCCGCCCGACTCCGTCGATTCGGTCGACTGCACCGGCGTCGGGTTGAAGGAGGCCCGGACCGTCTCCTGATCGCGGCGCGGTCCGATCGGCTCCAGCCGCGGCACGGCGTCGTTCGACGGCGTCGACTGGGTCATGACCATCTTCGGATCCAGGTCGCCAAGACCTGGAACGACGAGGGCTTTGCCCGCCGTCAGGGCGTCGGGCCAGGTCACTCGATCTCGGTTTGCCCACCACAGAGCCCAGGCGTAACGGCCGTCTCCGTAAAACCTTCGGGCCAGCCCGTCGAAGGTCTCACCCTTGGCGGCCAGATGGCGTTGTGGAGCGGCCTTCGCCACCGCCTCTTCGTCGCGGCCCGTCCGCGAGACGTCGAAATCCTGAGGAGAAACCGGAACCTCGTCGGCGGAAGGCGTCGGCCAGGGCGAATGGATCGGCTTGACGACCGTCGGCTGCCCGCTGGCGAGCGCCTCGATGTGCGAGCCAGGATTGAGGGCTGTCGACGGTAGCCATGGCTGTGAAGACGCCCCCACCGGAATCGAGCTCGGTTCGGGTCGAGGACTTTCCAGAGGAACGACATTGCGCCCGTTGTGTCGTGGCAACGCATCGGCCACGGTCTCTCTCCGGTCGTTCGGCCCAGTAGTCCTACGGGCAATCCCAAGGAATCGACCCAGTGCGGCCAGTCGAGGAAATTCGGGCATGCTCGCCGTCGAAAACGCTTGAAGCGCCGACGACATGCGTTGCGGATGCCCTTCGCCGTCGCGAGGGGGACCGACGACGAGTTTCGGCGCTGTCGGCGAATCGGGCCGCGTCAGTGCGAGGGTTCCTCGCGATCCGGTGACGACGAGAGCGGGCACTCCGTCGCCGGCTTTCGATGAGACGATGTGGATCACCCCGTCGACCTTCTCGACGACGTCGACCAGCCTCAGAAGCTCGTTGATCGTCACCTTATCGAAGTCGACCGTGATCGTCCCATGGACCTTCGAATCGGAGGCGGCGACGCTCGGCTTCGCGGTCGCGAGGGGGGGGCCGTCGGTAACCGCTCGCCTCCCGGAAACTGCCGCGGCCGGGGACGCGAGAGAGTCCTGGGCGGGAGCCGAAGTCCCGACGACGCCCGCGGCGAGCCACAGCCCCAGGGCCGGGAAGATGATCCTCTTGCGTCGGATTCGGTTCAAGGGAACGTCCTCGCCGCTACGCTTGCCCCACCTCGCGCAGCACCATCGATGGCGCAAGGCGTCGAGGCCGGGCCGATGTCTTCCGTCCATCGGCGATGAACGGAGGCGTCGTCAGCCGGGCGACGTCCGCACGGCCATCGATGCTCTTCCTCCAATTTCGACCGCACTCGCTGGGAACTTAAAGGATTGCGCCGCCCTGGTGGATCGGTCGGGTCGATTCCATCGTCGGGGAAGTGACGATTTGAGTAGGAGGACCGGAAAAAGAATTGGACTAACTTGACGGGGTTTTCGGAATGATCTATGGTTAAATCAGACAGAGTTCGGAAGAACGAGGTTGCTCTGAGCGACAGATTCCGATGACCCTCGCACGAGACTGATAAGATCGAGCTACTGTGACGGGTAGCTCAGATCGACACAAACTCCCGCGAGGTTCTGTCTTAGGTCCAGTATCCTGCAAGCATTGATCGCTCTATCGAAAAGGCCTGCTATTCCGAATCGATATCGCTGCAGTGCTCGAACAGGATAAGCGGGCGCCGGGGTGACACCCGCCGCCCGCTTTTTTTTGCGTCTTGCCTTGCGAGGACGCATGACGGCAGGGAATCTCAGACGACGCAGAGGTCGACCGCCTCGGCGAGACTCGTGAGCGGGTCGCGGGCGGGGATGAACTCGTGCGCGAAGTAGACCTCGTCCTTGGTGTCGGCGATGGCGCGGGCGATAGCCTTGTAATTCAGCTCCTGCGACTCGTCGATCTCATGTCGGCCCGGGTTGCCGCCGGTGTGGTAGTGTCCGAAGGCGGCATGTTCCTTCTCGATCGTGCGGATGACGTCGCCTTCCATGATCTGCATGTGATAGATGTCGTACAACAGCTTGAAGTTGTTGGAGCCGACCCGCTTGACCAGCTCGACACCCCACTTGGAGTTGTCACACATGTAGTCGGCGTGGTCGACCTTGCTGTTCAGCAGCTCCATGTTGAGGATGATTTTGGCCTTCTCGGCGATCGGAACGATCTCCTTGAGGGCCTTGACGCAGTTGTCCATACCGACCCTGTCGTCGATTCCTCGGCGGTTGCCGGAGAAGCAAATGACGTTCCGCCAGCCTTCTTTGGAGGTCGCCTCGATCGCGGCGTTGATCATCTCCAGGGACTTGGCGTGGAACTTGGGCTCGCACAAGCCGTCGCTCAGCGGATGCGAGCCGACCATCGTGCAGATCAGGTCATACTTCTTGATCGTCGCGAAATCCGCCGGGCCGAGGAGATCGATCCCGACGAGGCCCATGCGCTTGGCCGCCGAGCACAGTTCGTCGAGTGGGATCTTGCCGTAACACCAGCGGCAGACGGATTGCTTGAGACGGCCCGTCGCGGCCGACTTCTTGTTCGAGTCGGCCGCCGCGTGGGTCGACGAGCCGCCCAAGGCGACTCCTGCGGCGACGGTGGCGGTGGCCGCTCGGATGAGATCGCGACGGGTCGATTCCGGCTTCGAAGAGAGGCTCATCGTCGGGTCCTTGTCGAGGGGATGGTGCCGCGGCGCGCCCAGGCTCGGGTCAGATTGAGGCCGTCGCGGGGTGGATCCAGGGGCTGCGATAGGGGCGCTGGAGCAGGGCGTTGGCCTCCTCGTCGCCGACGATCTTGTGATTGTCGGCGTCCCACGCCAGCGATCGGCCGAGCTTCTGCGACATGTTCGCCAGGATGCACGCGGTCGTCGAAAGATAGCCTTGCTCGATGTCGGCCACGGGCTTGCTTCGCCTGGCGATCGCGGAGAGGAAGTCGAGCATGTGGTAGCGAACCGCCGGTGCGACCTGCCGCTCCAGGTCCTTCTCCGTCTTGTCGACCGGATACTGTTCCAGCTCCATGGTGACGTCGCGGTGGAGCGCCGGCCCTTCATTGGGGATGAAGTCGTAACCGTTGATGCTGAACTTCAGGGTCCCCTTGTCGCCGTAGAGCGTGCCTCCCCAGGGATACTTCGGATCGGGCGAGGAGCCCCACGTCCGGTGCTGCCAGACGACGTCGAGCCCGTCGAACCGGAAGGTCGCGACCTGGGTGTCGGTCGTGTTGCTGGAACCTCCCTTCGCCATGACGATGCCCCCCTCCGAGGCGACCGTCCGGGGGGCGCCCAGGTCCAGCATCCAACGCACCGTGTCGAGCATGTGGATGCACATGTCGCCGATGATCCCGTTGCTGAACTCCATGTAGCCGCGCCAGCCGCGGGGGTGGATGCTCGGGTTGTAAGCCCGCATCGGGGCGGGGCCGACGAACATCTCCCAGTCGAGGTATTCCGGGGGCGGCCCTTCCGGGGGCGATCCGTCACTCCTCATGTGGTAATAGCAGTAGATTTCCGCGAGTCCGACCTTGCCGAGCTTACCCGCCTTGACGATGTCGTCGCGGGCCTCGATGAGATGCGGCGTGCTCCGGCGCTGGGTGCCCACCTGGACGACCCGGCCGTGCTTCCGTGCGGCGCGGAGCATCGCGGTCCCTTCGGCGATGTCGTGGCTGACCGGCTTCTGGACGTAGACGTCCGCCCCGGCCTCGACGGCGGCGATCATCGCCAGCGCGTGCCAGTGGTCGGGCGTGGCGACCAGGACGATGTCCAGGTCCTTCTCTTTGAGCATCTCGCGGTAGTCGCCGTAGGTCCGCGGCTTCTTCCTGGACGCCTGACGTTCCGCGACGATGTCGGCCGCGCCCGCCAGCATGTGCTGATCGACGTCCGCCATCGAGACGACCTCGACCGGGGCGACCTGGATCAGGCGGAGGAGGTCGATCTTGCCGTACCAGCCGGGACCGATGATCCCGACACGTTTCACCGGCTGGTCCCCGGCCTCCTCGGCCATGGCCCGGAAGGCCGTAGGAACCGACAGCCCCATCGCACCCGTCCTGAGAAAACCACGACGATCCATGAGATGCCCTCTTTCGACGCTTCCCCGAGCGGATGGCCGGCCCCTCGCATTGGCCCCACTGTATTCCCTTCGCGTCCGCCTCGCGAGAGTCTAGATGGGAAAACACCCCGCCCCGGATCGCGTCCGAGCCGAACCTCGACGTAGCCCGGCGCGTCGGATCGTCGAGAGGGGTCGCAGCCCATGAGCACAGTCCAGCGATTGACCGACCGAGGGCTGATCCGACCGCCTCGATGGCTGCCGGGAAACGTGCAGTACGAGACGATCATGGGGAGCGTGGCCTACGGCGTGTCTTCCGACGCGAGCGACCTCGACGTCTACGGCTGGGCGATCCCACCGAAGGACGACCTCTTCCCGCATCTTCGGGGCGAGATCCCCGGCTTCGGGATCCCGAGCAAGCGATTCGAAGTCTTCCAGGAACATCACGTCGCCGATCGCGACGCCCTGGCGGGGCATGGACGCACGTACGACGTGACGATCTTCGGCGTCGTCCGTTTTTTCGACCTGGCGATGCAGAACAATCCGAACGTGCTCGACTCGCTCTTCACCCCGATGAACTGCGTCTTGCACTCGACGCGGGTCGGGAACATCGTCCGGGAGGCCCGACGGTTGTTCCTCCACAAGGGAGCCTGGCCCAAGTTCAAGGGGTACGCTTACTCGCAGCTTCACAAGATCGCCACCAAACAGCCCGAGGGTCGCCGCGCCGATCTGGTCGCGAAGCACGGCTACGACGTGAAGTTCGCCTACCACGTCGTCCGCCTCATCGGCGAGGTCGAGCAGATCCTGACCGAAGGCGACGTCGACCTCCAGCGTGATAATGAGCGACTCAAAGCCATCCGCCGCGGCGAGTGGAGCGAAGAACGTCTCCGCCGCTGGTTTAGCGATTAGGAATCCCAGCTCGAGAGGGCGTGCGCCGAGAGCAAGCTGCCCGCCACCCCCGACCAGGCCCGGATCAAGGACCTCCTCATGCGATGCCTGGAGGAGCATTACGGCAACCTGGACGCCTGCCTGGTCGAACCCGATCGGGCGGTCGTGGCGCTAAGGGCGGTCCAGGCGGAGCTGGATCGCGTGAAGGACATGATGTAAGGCGGAATACCCATGAACGCGGAAGAACGACTCCTGACCGCGACGGCCGAGCATCCCTTCTCGCTGATTTTCGCAACGATCAGCGGTGCGCATCTATATGGCTTCGCATCTCCTGATTCCGACTACGACCTTCGCGGCTGCCACGTGTTGCCGACGGCGAACGTCGTCGGTTTGGAGCCTGGTCCGTGGACGGTTCAGAGCGAACGGAGGGACTCCGACGGCTTCGAACTCGACCTCGTTACCCATGACGCCTTCAAGTTCCTCGGATTGATGCTCAGGAAGAACGGCTACGTCCTGGAGCAGCTGCATTCGCCTTTGATCGTCCACACGACGCCGGAGCACACCGAGCTGAAGGCGGTCGCCCTGGGTTGCGTCACCCGCTACCACAGCCACCACTACCTCGGCTTCGCCGAGACCCAGTGGCACTTGTTCGAAAAGGGGCGTCCTCGACGCATCAAGCCGGTGCTCTACGTCTATCGCGTCCTGTTGACCGGGATCCACCTCATGCGCACGGGCGAGGTCGAGGCCAACCTGGTCCGACTGAACGAGACGGCACGGCTCTCGCATGTCGCCGACCTGATCGCCCGCAAGGTCGCCGGTCGCGAGGGCGAGACTCTCGACGACGACGTCGCCTGGCATCGCCGCGAGTACGAGCGACTTCGCCAGGAGCTGGAATCCGCCGATCGGTCGAGCTCGCTCCCCGAACGGCCGACGGCCCGCGCCGCGTTGGATGAGCTTCTCGTCCGGATTCGCATGCGAACGTAATTTTCGACGCGAACTTCCGATGGATTTTCAGAATCTTGGGAGAGCTGTGAGGCATGAGCATGGGATCGGACTCAAATGCGGCGGCTCGCTGCTTCCTCGACGAGGCTCGCGCTCGGCTTGAGGAGAGCGTCGGCCTCATTCACCATTGCGTCGGCCAGCTCGACGACGCACAGCTGTGGTGGCGGCCGCGCGAGGGAATGAACAGCATCGCCAACCTGTCGCTGCATCTCGCGGGCAACCTGCGGCAGCGGTACCAGGTCGATCTAGGCGGCGAGCCGGACATCCGCGACCGCTTCGGCGAGTTCACCGATCGCGGGGCGACGCCGAAGGCCGAACTGCTGCGACGATTCGACATAGCCGTGGCTGGCGCGATCGAGCGTTTGGATGCCCTTGCTCCGGAGGATCTCGTCGGAACACGTCGGACGCAGCGGATCGCCGGCGAGGTCGAGAAGTCGGTGCTCGCGATCCTGTTCCAGACCCTGACGCATCTGAACGGCCATGCCCAAGAAATTCTTCACATAACCCGGATGCAGCTCGGCGACCGGTACGCCTTCCAGAATCCGGACGGCGTCCCGCCCGAAATGCGTTCCCGCAGCTGAATCGACGAGTGATCGGAGGGAGTGTATGGGCAAGGTCTACGACGAGATCGACGGCAGGATCGGGGAGTTCATCGCCCGTCAGCATCTCTTCTTCGTGGGTACGGCTCCCACGAGCCTGGAGGGCCGGCTCAACATCTCGCCGAAGGGGTTGGACACGTTTCGCGTCCTCGGCCCACGGTCGGTCGCCTATCTCGACCTCACGGGGAGCGGCGTGGAGACGATCGCCCACCTCCGCGAGAACGGACGGATCACGATCCTCTTCTGCGCGTTCGAAGGACGGCCAATGATCCTTCGGCTCCAGGGCCAGGGCCGCGTCGTCGAGCCGGACGACGCCGAGGGGGAGCATCTCTTCGGTCAATTCCCCGTCACCCCTGGAGCCCGCGCCGTGATCGTCGTGGAAGTTGAACGCATCGCCGAGTCGTGCGGATTCGCCGTCCCGCTTTATGATTACCGTGGCGATAGGACGCAACTGCTCGATTTCGCGCGAAAGAAAGGGCCTGAAGGTATGAAGGCCTACCGACGCGAGAAGAACGCCCGCAGCATCGACGGCCTAACCGCGATGGAAGAGCCGGGGAGCCCGACGCATGGTCGCTGAGCCGCAGATGCGACTGAGGATCGCCGAAGTCGTCGACGAGAGGGATGTGGCGCGGGTCCGAAGTCTGCTCGTCGCTTATGCGGCGGAATTCGAGAGCACGATCCGCGAGACCTTGCGTCTTCAATGCTTCGACCCCGAGTTGGCAGGCCTTCCGGGGCGGTACGCCGGACCATCCGGAATCCTGCTGCTGGCGACGGTCGATGAGGTCCCCGCCGGCTGCGTCGGCCTCCGCGACCTGGGCGAAGGCGTCTGTGAGATGAAGCGTCTCTACGTCGATCCGGCCTTCCGCTCTCTGGGCCTGGGGAAGCGGCTCGTGGAAAACTTGATCGAACGGGCGAGTCAAATCGGCTACAATCGCATGGTTCTCGACTCGACGCCCGAGATGACTCGCGCCGTCGCCCTGTACGAATCTCTAGGGTTCCGCACGATCGAGCCCTACGGGGAGAGCGGGCACGCGCTCTACTTCGGCAAGCCGCTCGACCGCCCCGAGTGAATGCCTCAGAGCGGGACGAGACGCCGAAATCCGTGAGCGAGGATCACCGGATACAGGGCTAGATTCCGGCCGAGAGCGGCGGGTCACGAATAGCCGGGCACCGGATGCGGCCGTCTCCGGGCGCGATCGTCCAGACACGCTGCGAGTTTTCGCAAGTGGCTCGGCCCGAACGGTCGGTCGTGGATTCGATCGAGCAGTGCGGCGGGCAGCCTGTGCAGGCCGCTGCGGGCACCTGCCCAGGCTCCTGCGATCGCGGCGATCGAGTCGGTGTCGCCCCCGGCGGCGACGACTTCCGACACCGCTTTCAACGGATCATCGCCGTGGCGTGCGAAGCAAAACGTCGCGAAGGCGGCCGTCGCGACGACGAACCCCGAAGTGCCGCAGGCCTGAGCCGCCTGGTCGGTCGTTCGACCGGCGTCGGCCATTGCGAGCGCCTCGTCGATCGCCCGGCCCAGCTGCTCGTCCTGGATGACGATCCGTGCCTCCCGAAGCAGGGCCGGCGTCGGAGCGTTCTCGTCGCTGACGGCGCACACCGACGCGACTTCGGCGACGTATAAGGAACCGTCGATGGCTCGTGAATCGCGATGCGTGACCTCGGCGAGCGCACGCGCGAACCTCCGGCGACGCTCCGGCTGGTCGCGGAAGAAGACGCCGACGATCGCGGACCGCATCGCCGCCCCGTTGCCCGCCGACCGGACTCCCGACGGCGAGATCCCAGCCCCGATCCGGAGGCACGACAGGATCGTCGCCTTGCCGATCCCCCAGGGCAGTCGGCAGAACCATCCGAACAACGCGCGCCGGAAGGCCCGGACGCAGGCCACGACATCGTCGGGATGCTGCGCAAGGCTCTGGGCGACCAGGGCCGACTGCTCGGTGTCGTCCGAAACGTATCCCGTGCGACCCAGCAACCGGAAACGATCGATGGGCCCGAAACGCCTCGCGATCGTCCGTGGCGAGAGGCCTTCGCAAGGCAGTCCGAGGGCGTCGCCGAGGGCCGTCCCCAGGAGCGTGGCGGCCAGCCGATCTCTACGGTCATCCCGCATGAGTCGCACCTTGCTCGAGTCGGCGGTCTTCAGCCCCAGGAAAACTCTACGACATTTGCCAGAGGCCGTGACGCCACCCTCTGCCGGCCCCTGGCCGGCGTTCATCTTTTGTTTTACCATCGGGCCGTCCGTCCGGTTCCCACCCTCCCGAAGGAGCAAGCCATGTCGTCGCGCCGCGAGTTCCTGGAATTCCTCGGTGTCGGTTCCCTGGGCCTGGCCGCTACGTCGAGCGTGTCGGGCTCGGCCAGAGCGCAGCAGGCCCCTGGCGCGGAAATCCTGGGGGCGGAGGGGGTGAAGACTTCCGCGAAGACGAACAAGATCTGGAGGCCGATCTCCGATCGAAAAATCCGCGTTGGCGTGATCGGCTACGGGGTCTGCCAGTTCGGGGCGGCGTTCGGGTTCCAGGATCATCCCAACGTCACGGTGGCGGCGGTCAGCGACCTGTTCCCCGACCGCTGCAACGGCCTGGCCAAGGCGTGTCGTTGCGAGAAGACGTACCCGTCGCTGGAAGAGTTGGTGAAGGACGACTCGATCGAGGCCGTGTTCATCGCGACCGACGCGCCGAGCCACGCCCGGCACGCGATCGAGGCCTTGAAGCACGGCAAACATGTCGCGTCGGCGGTCCCGGCGGTCTTCGGTTCGGTGGACGAGGCCCACGCGTTATACGACGCGGTGAAGTCCAGCGGCCTGACCTACATGATGTTCGAGACCTCGGCTTTCCACGAAGACTGCTATGCGATGCGACAAGTTTATCGAGCCGGCGGTCTCGGCAAGTTGGTCTACAGCGAGGGCGAGTACTATCACCACAGCGTCGAGCAGATCGCCTCCTTCCGCGAGTGGCGCGTCGGCCTGCCTCCCCTCTGGTACCCGACGCACGCCACGGCTTATTACGTCGCCGTGACGGGCGGCAGTTTCACGGAGGTGACGTGTAAGGCGATGCCCAGCCTCGTGAAGAAGTTCCTGCCGGGTAACAACAGATACGACAACCCCTTCGGTACCGAGATCGCGCTCTTCCGGACGAGCGAGGGGGGCATGTCGCGGATGGGCGTGAGCTGGGACACGTTCGTCCCCGGCATCGAGTCCGGCCGCATCTACGGGCAGCGAGGGTACATGACCGGTCTCGACTATCACGGCGAGGAAAAATCGCTGCCGGATCTCACGCGTCCGGCGTTGCCCTCGCAGGTCGCGTCGGGAGGCCACGGCGGTTCGCACGGTTACTTGACCGATGAGTTCGTCTCGGCCATCCTGGAAAAGCGCCTCCCGATGGTCGACGTCGCCGCCGCGCTCAACATGACGGTCGCGGGTGTCGTCGCCCACCAGTCCGCGCTGAAAGACGGCGAATCCCTCAAGGTGCCCCAGTTCGCGTGAGTCTCGCGGCGGGCCTCACCCTTCAGACGTCCCGCCCCCATGCAACTTCGCGGCGTGCTCTTCGACCTCGACGGGACCCTCCTGGATACGCTGGAAGACATCGGCCGGTCGGCCAACCAGGCGCTCCAGGAGGGCGGTTTCCCGTCGCATCCGATCGCCTCCTATCGCCATTTCATCGGCGATGGCGTGGCCGTACTCTTCCGACGTGCGCTCCCTCCCGAGGCGGCCGGCGATCTGCAGGCCGTCGAGGGATGCGTCCAGGCATTCGGACGGCTCTACGACGCCGGCTGGCGCACCGCCACTCGGCTCTACCCCGGGATCGCCGAGCTGCTCGACGCGTTAAGGTCGCGATCGATCCCGGCCGGCGTGCTCTCGAACAAGCCCGACGTTTTCACGCGAAAGTGCGTCGAGTATTACCTCGCCGCCTGGCCGTTCTCCGTCGTCCTCGGACAACGTGAGGGCGTTGCACGGAAGCCCGACCCGGCCGGCGCGTTCGAGGCAGCTGAATCCATGGGCCTCGCTCCGTCCGAGATCCTCTACCTGGGCGACACCTCCGTGGACATGATGACCGCCCGTCGCGCGGGAATGCTGGCCGTGGGGGCTGCGTGGGGGTTTCGTCCGATTGAAGAGTTGCGAGCCCACGGTGCCTCGGCGATCGTCGCAGCGCCGATCGAGGTGCTGGACATCCTGGACGTCAACGCCTGACAGGGCATGTGAGTTGCAATGGCAGTCCTGGGTCGATCGCATTCGCACTTTGAATCCAGGAGCCCCCTTCATGCAGCCCTTCCAAGGCGTCCTCCTCGACGTCGACGGGACGCTCGTCGACAGCAATGACGCCCATGCCGACGCCTGGGTCCACGCCTTTCGCGAACACGGTTTCGACATCTCCTTCGACGCGGTACGCGATCGGATCGGCAAGGGCGGTGACAAAATGGTCATCGAACTCGTCGCCCTGGATGAGGAGGATCCCACGGCGAAGGCCATCCGTGAAGCCCGATCGAAGCGATTCCTCGAGGAGCTCGCCCCCAAGCTCCGAGGCTTCCGGCAAGCCCGCAAGTTGATTCAGCGCATGAAGGACGACGGCCTCGCCGTGGCCGTGGCCAGTTCGGCCGAGTCGAAGGAGTTGGACACGTTGCTGGCGATCGCCGAGGTCGACGACCTGATCGACGACCAGACGTCGTCCGACGATGCCGAGAACTCGAAGCCCGATCCCGACATCGTCATAGCCGCCCTCCAGGGGATAGACCTGACCGCGCCGCAGGTCGTCATGCTGGGCGACACGCCCTATGACGTCGAGGCCGCCACCAAGGCGGGAGTCGCCGTCATCGCGGTCCGTTCGGGCGGATGGGCGGATGAGGATCTCCGTGGCGCCATCGCGGTCTACGACGACGTGGCCGACTTGCTCGCGCATTACGACGACTCGCCGCTGGGGACCGCGGCACGCGACACGCCTTCGGAAGCGTGAACGTGCGAGTAGCCGAAGTGATGAGCATCCCCATCGGCATGACGTGCGGCGTTCAGTACGGCGAGACGTCGAAGCCTCGACGCACCGGCGCGTTCTGCGAGGTCGTACGCCTGTGCGACGGTGGGAATGGGCAGCGCAGACGCCGCTCGAAAGACTTCGCGCTTCACGCAGGAACATCCTGGCGACGCAAGAGTCGCTTCTCACGAGCTTGATCGAAACGCCCAAGTACGGGGTCGCCCAGCCCGCGTCCCTCGTGAACTCGCGGAGCGGCAATACCCTGCGGGACGGCATATCCTTGTTCGACGACGAGGCCATCGGGGCCGCGGAACGCTCGGCGGCGTGTCCGGGATCACGGTTTCGCATACGCGAGATTACAGCGCGATGATCGAACGGAGTCGCACATTCGACAGGGTCCCCGTTTAACTCCACGCGGTCGCTCATCGGTGGCTCGCGCGAAACGACGCCGCCATCCGAGTCTGGGAGAGAGAGAATTGGACGCGACACGAGGCCACCACGCTTCTCCGCTGCGGGAGCCGTTTCGAAGGCGCGTCCGTGGTGCACTGGCCCGACGGGACCAGAGGGCATGGGATCATCTTGTCCGGCGACGTGCAACAGGTCCGTTCCGACCCGAAGCACTTCAGCTTCATGGATTCTCATCCGAACGACATGCTTTTTCCCGCGGCCCTCGTCTGCCGGATCGTAGGCACCGACGAGCCGTTCGACTCCAATCGGATCTACGACTTCCTGCCCGCGCTCAAGATTGATCGGGACGCCCAGCACGCGGTCGCCCGATCGGCCGACGGCCATCTCAAAGCCATCGGTGCGGTCTCGTTTGATCCGGGGCCTAGGCCCCCGTGAATCGCGGCTCGCTCGGGGACGTGAACTCAAATGAGACGTATCAATCGCGCAGGAGCGTCTGGATGGCGTCCATGACGACGCCTTCCACGGTCGGGGCCACGAGCGAGACGTGGTGGGACGTCTCATAGCCGCCCTGGCTATAGGCGGCTTCGGTTCCGATGTAGCCCGGCCCGTAGTCGCCGTAGGCGGCCATCGCGACGAAAAGGTCCGGTTTGAACTTCTGCGCGGCGAGCTGATATTCGACGAACAATTCGCCGGGCATGAGCAGCAGACGCGCGGCCCCCAGCTTCAGGCACGAGGCGTCGACGGCGTCGCCGGCCTGGCAGCGTCGGACCCAGGCCAGCTCGCAGGCGGCCTTACAACGCTCTCGACCGGGCTGCGTCTTATCGGCGACGACCGCCGCGAGTTTCGTCGCGTCCAGTTTCGGGTCGACGGGCAGCTTGATCGCGATCGTCTTCCAGGCTAAATCGGCCGCGGAGACCGGCGACTTGACGGTCGCGGCCCAGGCCTTGTTCATCCCCTCGGCGACGCGGTCGGCGAGCACCTGGCGATTCGCGGGGGAGCCGTCGTTGTACTTGCCCGCGGTGATGTTGCCGCCGGCTCCGTCGAAGTGGACGTGGAAGACGCCCGTCGCCTCCTGGCGTTGATCCCGCGCGATCCCGGGGAAATCGGGATTCGAGAGCCCCGTCCGGTAGTAGCTCTGAGGATGGGTCGCATAGAAGGTGAGGACCGCCACCGGCTTGTCGCCTTCCCAGAGGCTGACCATCTTGAGCAGCGGGTCGATGAGGCCTTCGGGCTTGTCGCGGACCTTCGGATCGGTGGTGGCGGAGTAGCGAACGTGCTCCACCTTCTTGCCCGAGGCGTCCAGGACCCTGCGGTTCGACGCGACCTTCTCCACGACGCCCGCGCCCAGCCCCACATGGCTGATCGGCCGCGCCTCGGCCGTCGCCTTCTTGACCGCGTCGGCGGTCCGTGCGATCACGTCGCGTGCGAGCGCCGCATCGAAATAGTCCTGATTGATGCCCTGTTCGGCGAGGATTGCGTCCGCGGTGAAGTCGCAGGCCGGCGCGTCGTGCTGGTGCAAGGCGTGCACGACGACGCGATCGGGGGTCGTCCCCGCGGCCGTGGCCAGAGACCGGCGGAACTCGCGCTGGCCGTCATTCGCCACGCCGATCCAGTCGATCGCGCAGAGGACCACGGGGCCGCCTTCGGCGATCAGGACCACGCCCTTGCAGCTCAGCGGGTGCGCGCTTCCCTTGGTCGGGTCGTAGGCCAAGGGGCTGCCCACGGCCGGAGTCGCGTCGACGGCGAAGACGCCGGCCTTCAATGCCGGTGGCGAGGCGAAGGCGGCGGCGGGCGTCGATACGAGGAGTGAGACCGTGGCGAGGACGAGACCGAAGGACCATCGATTCATGATCACATAATCCTTGCTCGAATTCAGGAGGACCGGAGGATTTCCTTCACGACGCGCGCCTCGCGGCCGTCGATGAGGCGTTGGGCGCGGCCGTTCGACTGGTACGTCAGCCGCGAGTGGTCGAGCCCGAACAGGTCGAGGACGGTGGCCTGGAAGTCGTTCGGAGTCACCACGTTCTCGACGGCGCGGTGGCCGACCTCGTCGGTCGAGCCGAAAGTCATGCCTGGCTTGATCCCGCCGCCGGCCATCCAGATCGTGAAGCCCTGGCCATTGTGGTCCCTGCCCGCGTTGGCGTCCAGGGCCCCTTCGACGACGGGGAGGCGGCCGATTTCGCCCCCCCAGTGGACGAGCGTCGTATCGAGGAGGCCGCGTTGCTTGAGGTCCTTCACCAGGGCCGCCGAAGGCTTATCGGTGCGGCGGCAGATTTGCGGTAGCCCCGACTGGATGCCGGTGTGGTTGTCCCAAGGCTGGTTCCCCAGGAAGATCTGCACGAACCGCACGCCTCGCTCGACGAGCCGACGGGCGATCAGGCAGCGGGTCCCGTAATCGCGAGTCGCGTCGTCGTCCAGGCCGTAAAGTTCCTGGATGTACCTCGGCTCCTGCGTGACGTCAAGCGCCTCCTTCGCGGCGGTTTGCATTCGGGCCGCGAGCTCGAAGCTATGGATCCGAGACTCCAGGTCGGCTTCGCCCGGGTGACGAGCCAGGTGTGCGCGATTGAGGCGATCGAGGAAGGCCAGATTCTGCTCCTGGAGGGGCCCCTTGAGCGTGGGCGGGGGGTCGAGGTTGAGGATCCGGGGCTCCTCGGGGCGGAGGACGGTCCCTTGATAGAGCGCGGGCATGTAGCCGCTGGACCAGTTCACCGGTCCGTCGACGGGGGGCCCGCCGGGGTCGGAGAGGACCATGTACGCGGGCAGCTCGCGGGACTCGCTCCCCAGTCCGTAGACGAGCCAGCTCCCTATCGTCGGCCGACCGGTCTGGGCCGGCTGGCCGTTGTGGAAGAACCGGATCGAGACCTCATGGCCGTTGTGCCCCGTATGCATGGAGCGGATGACACACAGGTCGTCGACGCAGCTCGCGATCTCGGGCATCAGCGACGAGACTTCGGTCCCGCTCTCGCCGTGCCTGGCGAACTTCCACGGGCTGCCGAACAGCTTCTTGCTCGCCCGGTTCACGAAGCTGAATCCGACCTCGCCTTCGTAGTCGACGCCGTGACGCTTCGACAGCTCGGGCTTGGGGTCGAAAAGGTCGACGTGCGAGGGCCCGCCGTGCATGAACAGCGAGATCATCGCTTTGGCGCGGGGCGCGAAGTGAGCCGGCCGCGGCTCCAGGCTGAGCGGATGGTTCTCTGGCAGCGCCTTGCCCGGATCGGCGAGCAGGCCCTCCTCGCGTAAGAGCTGCGCCAGGGCGACCGCCCCCACCCCGAAGGCCGAGTTCGCCAGGAAGGACCGCCGCGTCGGGTATCGAGGGTCAGTCCACATACAAGAACTCGTTCGAGTTGAAGAGTTGCTGGCAGAGGTCCGCGAGGACGGCCCGTTCGGCCTCCTTCACGACCGGATTCCGGGCGACGGCGGCCCGCTGCGCCACGAGGAACTCGCGGGCCCAGGCCAACTCCTCGTCGGATGGCGGCCGCAGATAGGCGGCTCGCCAGGCGGCGGCGACCCGTCGGTCGCTGGCCGCCGCGTCGTCGCCGGGAGACTCGGCGAGGCACCGCGCGGCGAGCAATTCGGCGTGCTTCATGACGAAGTCCCCGTTCATGAGCATGAGGGCCTGCGGCGCCGAGGTCGCGTCGATCCGCCGATCGCAGTTGACGGCCATCACGGGCGCGTCGAACGTGGTCAGGAAGGAGACCGGCCGCGAGCGGCGTACCTGGAGGTAGATGCTCCGTCGCGCCGAATCGCCGAGCGCGTTCACCAGGCCGACGGCGTCCTCGACGACCCCGACCGACGGCCCGTAGAGTGTACGGTCGAGTCGGCCGGAAACCTGGAGAATCGCGTCGCGGAGCGATTCCGCTTCGAGCCTACGGACGGGGAAACGGCTGAGGAGCGCGGAATCGCCGTCGAGCCGATCTCGCACCGAATCGCGGAGCGAGGATTGGCGATAGACGGTCGAGGTGAGGATCAGGCGGTGAAAGCGCTTGAGGCTCCAGCCCGAGTCGACCAGTTCCGAGGCCAGCCAGTCGAGCAATTCGGGATTCGTAGGCTTGCCGCCGAGCGCGCCGAAGTCGCCCGGCGTGTCGACGATCCCGCGTCCGAAATGGTGCATCCAGAACCGATTCGCGAGCGCGCGAGCCAGGAGGGGGTGCTTGCCGTCGGTCAGGTGGCGAGCGAACGCCAGTCGGCGGCCGCTGCTCGGGGCTTTCGGGTCGGCGTCGCCGGCCTCGAAACGCGCCCCATCGGGGCTCGCGATGGTCAGGTCGCCGGGCGTCACCAACTTCGTGGCCTGGCGGTAGTCGCCGCGATGGAAGACGCGCGTCTCGGGTCGGACCCCGGGCTTCTCATCGAGCACCGCCACGAAGTCTTCCGCCGGCTTTTCGGCGCGCTTCGCCGCGACCCCTTCGTTGTCCTTCTTCAGCTCCTCCGCCGCCTGGGCGTTGTACTGGTAGAGGACCCCGGCCGAGATGCTGAGGCTGGGATTGTTGGCCAGGAGCGTCTTCTGCTCTTCCGTCCGCTTGTCGGCCGCGGCGTTCAGCGCCTCGCGGAGCTTCACTTGCATCGGATCCGGGAATTTCTTGAGCTCGACCTCCAGCGCCGCGGCTAGGAATTTGGCCGTCTTCTCGTCGACGGTTTTCTGCAGGATCGTTGCCTCGGCGTCCACGGCGGCGGCCTTGGCGCGGTCGGCGTCCGTATAGAGCGAGACCAGCCGCTCTCCGGGGCGTCGCCAGTGGGCCGGATCGAGGGCCGGCTCGAAGACGGCGCGGAGGCGGTAGTAATCCTCGTGGGTGATCGGGTCGTAGCGATGGTCGTGACACTGCGCGCAGCCGATCGTCAGGCCGTAAAGCGTCGACCCGACGACCTTCATGGCGTCGGCGACCAGCTGGTTCGAGGCCATCGGCAAGTCGCCTCCGCCGTTCGAGGTCCCATCGGCGACCATGCGGAGAAAGCCCGTTGCGGATAGAGTCTCGATCTCCTCGGGCGACACCCCGTCGCTCCGTTGCACGAGCTCGTCGCCTGCGAGTTGCTCGACGAGGAAACGATCGAGAGGCTTATCGGCGTTGAGCGAACGGATCACGTAATCGCGGTACTTGTAGGCGTAGGGTCGCAGGGTGTCGCTGCTGCCGTCGCCGTCGGAATCCGCATATCCGGCGACGTCCAGCCAATGCCGTCCCCAGCGCTCGCCGTACTGCGGGCTCGCCAGGAGGCGGTCGACGAGTCGCTCGTAGGCGTCCTCGCGGGGATCGTCGACGAACGCCTGGGTGTCCTCCCAGCTCGGCGGCAGGCCGGCGAGGTCGAAGCTGACCCTGCGGATCAGCGTGCGACGGTCCGCGTCGGGCGCGAGGTCCAGGCCCTTCTCGCGGAGCTTGGCCAGGGCGAACGCGTCGATGGGAGTCCTCGCATGCCCTCCCTCGACGGCGGGCGGCGTGGGCTTCCTCATCGGCTGGAAAGCCCAATGGGCGCGGTCTTCGGCAGTGATGACGGGCCCGGGGGGTAGGGACTCCGGCTCCTCGCGGAGCGTCGGCGCGCCGGCGGCGATCCATGCGGCGATGACGGCGATCCGATCGGCGGGGACCTTCTTCTCGCCGGGCGGCATCTCGCCGTCCTGGATCCGCGCGAGGAGATAACTCTCATCGGGATTGCCGACGACGAGCGCGGGGCCGCTCGTCCCCCCCTTGGCGGCGGATCGCTTGAGCCTGAGGTCGAGCTTGCCCTTCAAAGCCTCGCCGCCGTGGCAATCGAAGCAATACGCCTTGAAGATCGGCCGCACGTCCTTCTCGAACGAAGGCGGCTCACCGGCCTGGACCGCGGCGACCGCCCAGGCGGTCAGCAAGGCCGTCGCGATCCTTCGTCGAACGTCCGCCATGTGCGTCTTACTCCCACGCTCGATCGCAGTCGGCCCCAGGATCGTCCCGGAGTCGGCCCCGTTGAATTATTGTTCAACGAGGTCGTCGACGCAAGTCCCGGATTCAGCGGCTGCTTCCCGCAGCCTGAACCTGGATTCCGAGCGGCGGGATGGCCGCCCCCTCGGGAGTGCGGTGCGGCCGGTCGCCGAAGTTGACGAGGACGGACTCGCCGTTTGCAAACCGCGTGCGCTGGACCGAGTGGTCCTTCGACAGCCATTCGTGGCCGACCATCTCGCTGTAGCCGGCGTCGCGAGCGACGCGGGCTGCGGTCTGGTAGCTCTTCACGAACCGATCTCGGTCTTGACGCCAGGACTCGGCCGTGAACATGAACATCGGCGGCGTGCCGTAGAGGGCGTTGAAGAGGTCACGTCGGTCCCACACGGCGGGGAGCTTGTTGTTGTAGTCGCCCCAGTACCACTGGGCCACGACGCAGTCGTGGTAAACCAGCTCCCACAGCGGCAGTCGGTAGTAGGCGCCGACCTGGAACTTCTCGATCTGGGGCGGGACCTTCTCGACGACTTGGATCATGTTGCGGCCGGCGTCGTCGACGCGATAGGGGCCGAGGCTCAGCATCCCCTCGAAGTAGTCGACGAACGGCACGGCTGCGTCGTGCCCGGTTTCGGAACCGGTCACCAGGTTGAAGCGGCCGTGGACGACGTCCAGGAGGTCCACCTTGAACTTGCGGCTCTCGCTGCGAGTGGCCGGGTGCTGCGTCGAGTAGCATTCGCGCCAGGGGGCCGCGGTGGTGGTATCGATGAACCGAGAGCCGTAGGGATGGTTCGCAAGCTCTTTCCCGATCCGCTCGATCGCATAGGCCGGCGCCTGCCGATCGCAGGTCACGCCGCAGGGGTACATGCCGCCGTCCTTACCCTCGATCTCCCAGCCTCGGATCCAGTCGCCCCGAGCGTCGATCATGAGGTCGGCGGGCCAGGCCTTGGTGGGCCAGTCGGAGTGCGTGTACTGGAGCTTCGGGAACGTCGCGGGGTCCATGACGTCCTGGTAGATGTCGTACCGACTCGTCAGGACGCCCATCTCGTTCATCTGCTTGAGCTGATCCGGCGCGGCGGCGTTCGACCAAAGGATGCGATCGATCCCCGCGTCCTTCATCTCGCGCACGATCGAGGCCGGGTGGCGGTCCCAGCACCAGACGTTGACCGCGCCGACGAGCTTGTCGATGTTCGGGTTCGCCGCGCGTTTCTCGGCGAGCGTCTTCAGGAGGCCGATGGACTTCGCGTATTCACGGTATCGCTTGGCCATCGCCACGTAGCCGCCGTCGTCGATCGCCACATAACGGAGTCGTCGGGACGGGCCGAAGGCGTTCTTCTGGGGGTCCCAGAGCGGGGCGAGGCACAGACGGCCATCCACCCGGGGGACGCGGATGGAGGCGTCGTCGGGGGTCTCGACGATGGCCATCAAGCCCTTGGGACCGTCGACGACGCCCCACCAGGCCATGCAGAGGCCGTGGCCGCCGTAGAGAATGTACTGCATCGCCGGCAGGGCCGGATCGTCGACGGGATAGCTCATCCCCTCGTTGACGGGCAGGATCAGGGTCGAGCCCGTCTCCGTCGCGAACGGGTAAGGGAATCCGATCGAGGCCGACAGCGGCCCGTCGCCCGTCAACTCGACGATCAGTTCGGGGCGGGATGGATCGAGTCGGAGCGTCGCGCGGAGCTTCAGGATCGTGCGCGGATCGACGAGATCGAGGCTAACCTCATCGGCTTTCGCCCCGGCGCCAGTCACCATGAGGGTCGACCCGTGCGGCTTTTGCGTCCATTCGCGTCCCGACCGTAGGTCGCGGAGCCGGAAGGCCGCCGTGGCGGGATCGACGTCGACCCGGAGGCGGGCGTCGGCCAGCACGAGCTTCCGGCCGTCGAGGCTCGAGGCGATGGCGATCGACTCGGGGTCGAGAGTCAGCGACGGCTGGCAGAGCCAGGCCGTCGCCGGGCCGTCGCCGATGACGCGAGGCTGCATCGTGACCGCGCCTCGGGGAATCATGAAGCGGGACTCGACGAGGGTCCATTCGGGGGCCGTAGCCACGGCCTCGCCGTATGACCAGTCGATCGTCCCGCCTTGAGCGTCGCGGAGGACGACCGACAGCACGGCCCTCGATTTTTCGGCGACCTTGACCCACGCGGAGAACCGAAAGACCTGGCCGGTGGAGACGGATTCCAGCGTCTGCCGCCCCAGGCTCCAATCCCGAGCGCCCTTGTGTTCGATTCGGATCGAGGGGCGGCCGTCGCGCGAGGCCGAGACGTCGACGAGGGCGCGGCCCTCGTTCGCCACGCGCGACCAGAAGGGGCTCCAACCTTTTAGAGGATCTTTCGGATCCTCGACGATTCGTCCCACGGGCTGGACGCCTTGCTTGACGTCCGATTGGGCCTGGGATGCCGCCGGGAAGAGGAGCACGAAAAGCGCGAGGAAACGCAGGCGCGGGGCCGCTCGCATGGTGGGCCTCCTTGGGGGAGGATGGAGAGCAAGGGAGGAGGTAGAGGGCCCCCCGGCGCGACGGCCGGGGGGCGGGGGGTGCGCAGGGCGCGGTTCAGCCCGCGCCGCCGGACGTGGCGGCGGCGCGTGGCTGCCGCATGCTGGCGCGACGGTAGTCGCGGTTCAGGCGGGCGATGAAGCCCATGCTGATTTCCTTGGGGCATACGGCCTCGCACTCGCCGTGGTTGGTGCAGTTGCCGAACCCCTCGCCGTCGGCCTGGTCGATCATCGCCAGCACGCGGCGGTCTTTCTCGGGGGCTCCCTGGGGGAGCAGGTTCAGGTGCTCCGCCTTGGCGGCGACGAAGAGCATCGCCGACGCGTTCGGGCAGGCGGCCACGCAGGCTCCGCAGCCGATGCAGGCGGCGGCGTCCATCGCCAGGTCGGCGTCGTCCTTGGCGACCGCGACGTCGTTGGCCTCGGGCGCGTTGCCGGTCCGGACCGAGATGAAGCCGCCGGCCGCGACGATGCGGTCGAACGCGCCGCGGTCGACCATCAGGTCCTTGATCACCGGGAAGGCCGAGGCCCGCCACGGCTCGATGGTCAGCTCGGCGCCGTCGCTGAAGCTCCGCATGTGGAGCTGGCAGGCCGTCGTCGCCCGCCGCGGGCCGTGCGGGCTGCCGTTGATCACGACGCCGCACTGGCCGCAGATGCCCTCTCGGCAGTCGTGGTCGAACGCGATCGGCTCGCGGCCCGACTTGATCAGCCGCTCGTTGACGACGTCGAGCATCTCCAGGAACGACATATCGGTGCTGATGCCGCGGGCTTCCTCGCGGTACGTCACGAACTCGCCGGCGGCCTTACGGTTCTTCTGCCTCCAGACGTGCAGGGTCAGGTCCAGGAGCTTCTCTTCGGCTTGTCCGGCCATCGCAATCCTCTCGGATGATTCGCTGGGGGGAAGGGAGAACGCCAAGAGCCCGCTCTCCTTACTTGTAGCTGCGGGTCTGGAGGTGGATGTTCTCGAACGACAGCGGCTCGACGTGGCGGACCGGGGGAGCGTCCTCGCCGGTGTACTCCCAGGCGGCGACGTGGCAGAAGTTCTCGTCGTCGCGCAGGGCCTCGTGGTCCGGCGTCTGGTACTCCTCGCGGAAGTGGGCCCCGCATGACTCGCGCCGCTCCAGGGCGTCGCGACAGAGGAGGTCGCCCAGCTCGATCAGGTCGGCCACGCGGCCGGCCTTCTCCAGCGACTGGTTGATCTCGCCGTTCTCGCCCGGGACGCGGACCCGCTTCCAGAACTCCTGCTTGAGCGCGGGCAGCTCGACGAGGGCCTTCTTGAGCCCCTCCTCGGTGCGTCCCATGCCGCAGTAATTCCACATAATCCTGCCCAACTCGCGATGGAAGTCGTCGGGCGTCTTGTCGCCCTTGTTCCCGAGCAGCCGCCGCGACCGCTCGGCGACCTCGGCCTCGGCCTGCTTGAAGGCCGGGTGGTCGACGCCGATCTTGTCGAAGGCCCGCACGGTGCCGAAGTAATTGCCCAGCGTGTAAGGGATGACGAAATAGCCGTCGGCCAGGCCCTGCATCAGGGCGCTCGCGCCCAGGCGGTTGGCGCCGTGGTCGGAGAAGTTGGCCTCGCCGAGCACGAACAGGCCCTCGACGCTGCTCATCAGGTTGTAGTCGACCCAGAGCCCGCCCATCGTGTAATGCGAGGCCGGGTAGATCCGCATCGGGATCTTGTAAGGATCCTCGTCGGTGATCCGCTCGTACATGTCGAACAGGTTGCCGTAGCGTTCGCGGATCAGGTCGACGCCCAGGCGGTCGATGGCGTCGGCGAAGTCGAGGTAGACGCCGAAGCCCGTCTTGCCGACCCCCCGGCCCTCGTCGCAGACCTCCTTGGCCGCCCGCGAGGAGATGTCGCGCGGCGAGAGGTTGCCGAACGCCGGATACTTGCGCTCCAGGTAGTAGTCGCGCTCCGACTCGGGGATCTGATCGGGGGGCCGCTTGTCCCCGTTGGCCTTCGGCACCCAGATGCGGCCGTCGTTGCGGAGCGACTCCGACATCAAAGTCAGCTTGCTCTGGTGGTCGCCGGTGACCGGGATGCACGTCGGGTGGATCTGCGTGTAGCACGGGTTGGCGAACGCCGCGCCCTTCTTGTACGCCCGCCAGATCGCCGTGCAGTTCGCTCCCTTGGCGTAGGTGGCCAGGTAGAAGACGGTGCCGTAGCCGCCGGTGGCGAGGATGACGGCGTCGGCGACGTGGGACTCGGTCTCGCCGGTCTCCAGGTCGCGGACGACGACGCCGCGGGCCTTGCCGTCGACGACGACGAGTTGCTGCATCTCGTGCCGCGAATGCATCTTCACCGTGCCCAGGCCGACCTGGCGCTCCAGGGCCTGATAGGCGCCGAGCAGGAGTTGCTGCCCGGTCTGGCCGCGGGCGTAGAACGTTCGCGAGACCTGGGCGCCGCCGAACGAGCGGTTCGCGAGCAGGCCGCTGTACTCGCGGGCGAACGGCACGCCCTGCGCGACGCACTGGTCGATGATGTTGACCGAGACCTCGGCGAGCCGGTGGACGTTGGCCTCGCGGGCGCGGAAGTCGCCGCCCTTGATCGTGTCGTAGAACAGGCGGTGGACGCTGTCGCCGTCGTTCTGGTAGTTCTTGGCGGCGTTGATGCCGCCCTGCGCGGCGATCGAGTGGGCGCGACGGGGGCTGTCCTGGTAGCAGAAGCAGGTGACCTGATAGCCCAGCTCGGCCAGCGAGGCCGCCGCCGATCCGCCCGCGAGCCCGGTGCCGACGACGATCACGGAATACTTCCGCTTGTTCGCCGGGTTGACCAGCTTCATGTCGAACTTATGCTGCGTCCACTTGGTCTCGAGCGGGCCCGGCGGGACGTTCGAATTCAGTTCCACGAGAGGCTCCGATCACTTGAGGATGCCGGTCAAGACGGCCAGAGGGAGGGTCGCGAACCCGATCACCACCAGCGCCGTGAAGAGGGTGGCGCCCCTCCTCCCCAGCGACCGGTAGCGGCCCTCGGGCAGCCCCAGCGTGAGCAGCATGCTCCAGACGCCGTGCCAGAGGTGGAACGCCAGCATGGCCATCGCGAGGATGTAGATCACGCCGTTGACCCCGCCGAGGCCGGTCACGAGGTTGTGGTAGACCTCGCCCTCTCGGTACTGGGGATGGACCGTCCCGGTCGTCAGGTGCAGGATGTGGTAGATGATGAAGGCGAGCAGCAGCGGCCCCGTCAGCGACATGGAACGCGATGCGTAGCTGGACTCGCGCCATTTCCGCTGGCGATATCCGACCGGCCGGGCGGAGGTGTTCCGCCGGGTGAGTGCGAGGAAGGCGTAGATGTGGAGCGCGACCAAAGTGAGCAGGCCGACCCGGGCCGTCCAGAGGAGCGCCGGCTCCTTGCGGAGCAGCTTGCCGTAGTCGTCGAGCGCCTGCTGGCCCTGGTAGGCCTGGAGGTTGCCGAGCATGTGGCCCAGCACGAAAAAGGAGAGGAAGACGCCGGAGAAGGCCATGATCAGCTTCAGCCCGATCGACGAGGTCAGGAACCTCTGGACTCGATTTCGGGGGGCCGGCCTCCGCCCGGCGGCGGGACTCGAGGCAACCGCGCTCATGTCGTTTTCCTGTGGGCCAAGGAGGGGAGCACGCACGCGCCGGGGGGCGGCGCCGAGGGCTCGGAAAGCCGAAGGAGGCGCGAGGGAGGTCGGGACCTCCCTCGCGACTTCGTCACATTCTATGCGACGCGGTCCAGGCGGGGGAGGAGGCCCCGCCGTTTCGACGCGCGGCGGCTTAGTGGGGGGTCTTCGTCACTTCGCACAATTCGGTCAGGACGCCGAAGGTGCTTTTCGGGTGGACGAAGGCGATCTGCAGGTGGTGCGACCCGGGGCGGGCCTTCTCGTCGATCATCCGCAGGCCCTGGGCCTTGACGTCGGCGATCCGGGTGGCGATGTCGTCGACCTCGAGCGCGACGTGGTGCAGGCCCTCGCCCTTCTTCTCGATGAACGCGGCGACCGTGCTGGACGGGTCGGTCGGCTCCAGCAGCTCCATGCGGACGTCGCCGATGCGGAAGAAGGCCACCTTGACCTTCTGGTCGGCGACGACCTCTTCGCCTTCGAACACGGCGCCGAGCACGTTGGTGTAATAGTCTTTCTGCGCGTCGATCGACCGGACGGCGATGCCGATGTGATTGACGGCCTTGACGGGGCTCATTTCTCGCTCCTTGACCTGCGATGTCTCGACGGGACGCGCCGGCGGGGCGCGTCCCGAGGGTTTCATTCGAACTCGATGAGGACCTGGCCCTGCTTCACGGCGTCGCCGGCGGCCACGGTGATCCTGGCGATCTTGCCGGCCGCCGGGGCGGTGATGGAGGTCTCCATCTTCATCGCCTCGATGACGACGAGGACCTCGTTGGGATGGATTTTCTGGCCGACCTGGGCCTCGACCCGCGAGACGGTGCCGGCGAACGGGCTTCGGCAGACCTTGGCCTCATCGGCGACGGATTCGACGGCGGTCGACGCGGCGGGGGCGGCGACGGGGGCGGCGGGGACGCGGACCTGGCCGATCGGCGGCACGAAGCCGGGCTTGGCCCGCTCGGGCTCCGAGACCTCGACGTCGACCTCGTACAGCTTCCCGTCTACGGTGATCTTGAGTTTCAAGGCTGGCTCCTCGCCGTGCTCAGGGCGTGCGACGCCTGGATGGTGACCCGGCCCTGCTGGGCCCAGGCGGCGGAGCCGAGCAGCTGAATCTGGCGGATGTGGGCTTTCTTGCCGAGATAGGCCGCGATGACCGCGCCGATGATGAGCACGACTTCGTCGCTCAGGGGCTCGGCGAGCTTCGCGACCGGGGGGGCGGCGGGCGCGGGCCGCGCCTGATGGGTTTCGAGGGCGGCGATTCGGTCCCCCAGGCGGGCGACGTCGGCCTGGATCGCGGCCAGGGCCTCCAGGACGTCGGCCAGGCTGGGCGTTTCCGTCTTCATAAGAGGTCGGGCTCCAGCTTAGAGGGGGATGAGGCCGTGCTTCTTCGGCGGCCTCTGCTCGCGTTTGGTGCTGAGGTACTCGAGCGCCTGCGCCAGATGCTTGCGGGTCTCGGCCGGCTCGATGATGTCATCGACCAGCCGGCGTCCGGCGGCGGCGGTGGGGGTGGAGAAGGTCGATTTGTACTGCTGGATCAGCTCGGCCCGCTTCGCCGCCTTGTCCTCGGCCTTGTCCACCTCTTTGCGGAAGACGATCTCGACGGCCCCCTCGGCGCCCATGACGGCGACCTCGGCGGTCGGCCAGGCGAAGACCCGGTCGGCGCCCAGGTCCTTCGAGCCCATCGCCAGGTGGGCTCCCCCGTACGACTTTCGGAGGATGACCTGGATCTTGGGGACGGTCGTGGCCGAGTAGGCGAACAGCAGCTTGGCGCCGTGGCGGATGATCCCGCCGTACTCCTGCTGGACCCCCGGCAGGAAGCCGGGCACGTCCACGAACGTGATCAACGGGATGTTGAACGCGTTGCAGAATCGGATGAAGCGGCTCCCCTTGGTCGCCGCGTTGATGTCGATCGCGCCCGACATCGCCTGGGGCTGGTTGGCGACGATGCCCACCGACCGGCCCAGGATGCGGGCGAAGCCCACGACCATGTTCATCGCGTAGCCGGCCTGGACCTCCAGGAAGTCGCCCTGGTCGACGATCCCCGCGATCACCCGGCGGACGTCGTACGCCTGCTTGGGTTCGACGGGCACGATCGAGTTCAGCTCGGGGTTGGGGTCGACGTTGTTCGGGGCCTTGAGCCGGGGCGCGTCCTCGAGGTTGTTCGAAGGCAGGAAGCTCAGCAGGCGACGGCAGAGGTACAGGGCGTCCTTGTCGTCCTCGGCGACGAAGTGGACGACGCCCGAGTTGCCCATGTGGGAGTCGGCCCCGCCCAGGGCCTCGGCCGTGATCTGCTCGCCCGTCACCTGCTTGATGACCTGCGGCCCAGTGATGAACATCTGGGCTTTGCGGGTCATGATGATGAAGTCGGTGAGGGCCGGTGAGTACGCCGCCCCGCCCGCGCAGGGGCCGCAGATGAGCGAAATCTGGGGGACGGCCCCGGAGAGCGAGACGTTCGTGAAGAACACCTTGCCGTAGCCGGAGAGCGAGTCGATGCCCTCCTGGACGCGGGCGCCCCCCGAATCGTTGATGAAAACGAACGGGCTGCCGGTGTGCAGCGACATCTCCATGACCTCGGCGACCTTCAGCGAGTGGACCTCGCCGGCCGAGCCCCCCAGCACGCTGAAGTCCTGGCTCGCCAGGTGGACGAGGCGGCCGTCGATCGACGCCGCGCCGGTGACGACGCCGTCGGCCGGGACCTCCTTGCCGAGCATGCCGAACTCGGTCTGGCGGTGGCGGGCGAACAGGCCGATCTCTTCGAAGCTCCCCTCGTCGACGAGGGTCTTGACGCGTTCGCGGGCGGTGAGCTTGCCTTCGCTCTTCTGCTTTTCCAGCCGCGCGTGGCCGCCGCCTTCTTCGAGGTGGGCCCGCGCGGCGCGAAGCTCTTCGACGAGCTTCTCCATCGATTTGGGTGCCGTGCTCATGATCGATCGATCTCTCTTTCTGGGGTCAGGCCGGTTGGACGGTCACCTTGTGCATCTTGTCGCCGATCTGCACGTCGTAGGTGACCGGGCCGGTGATCGACCCCGCGCCGTCGACGCCCTTGGCTCCGGGGCTCGCCGCCTTGGCGGCCGCCGAGGCCGGGCTCTTGCAAGGGTCCTTGGGGCCCTCTTCCCGGTGGGCGAAGAACTTGGGGGCGACTTGGGGGAACATGGCGTACGTCAGAGTGTCTTCGGGGCTGCCGTTGTCGCCGGGGAGCGCCTTGGCCGCCTTGTCGAGGACCTCCCACTCGGGCTTGAGCAGGTCGGCGGGGCGACAGGTGATCGGCGACTTCTTGGCGTGCTTCTCGGCCGCGGCGATCACTTCGGGGGCGCGCTCGGCGATGGTCTCGCCGTAGTAGCCCAGCATGAGGTCGGCGAACTCGCCCGTGAGAGCCTTGTATTCGCCCATCAGCACGTTGAAGACCGCCTGGGTGCCGACGATCTGGCTCGACGGGGTGACCAGGGGGGGATAGCCGGCGTCTTTTCGCACCCGGGGGACCTCGGCGAGCACCTCTTTCAGACGGTCGCCGGCGCCTTGCTGCCGGAGCTGGCTCTCCATGTTGGAGATCATGCCGCCGGGGATCTGGCTGTCGAAGATCTCGGTCTCGACGCCGTAGATCTTCGACTCGAACTCGGCGTATCGCGGGCGGACCTTGGCGAAGTGCTCCTTGATCTTGAGCAGCCGGCCCTTGTCGAGCTTGGTCTCGTAGCCGGTCCCCTTGAGCATCTCGATCAGGGCCTCGGTCGGGTTGTGGCCCGGGCCCAGGCTGAGCGAGGAGATGGCCGTGTCGACGATGTCGGCGCCGGCCTCGATGGCCTTCATCAGGCTGACCAGGGTCACGCCGGTCGTCGAGTGGACGTGGACGTGGACGAGGGTGTCCTCGCCGCACTTCTCCTTGATCCCGCGGACGATCTCGTAGGCCGGCTCGGGGCGGAGCAGGGCGGCCATGTCCTTGATGCAGATCGAGGCGGATCCCATGTCCTTGAGACGCTGGGCCAGTTCGACGAATTTCTCGACCGTGTGCAGCGGCGAGGTCGTGTAACAAATCGTCCCCTCGGCCCACTTGCCGGTCCGCTTGACGGCTTCCATCGAACGCTTGAGGTTGCGCGGGTCGTTGAGGGCGTCGAAGACGCGGAACACGTCCATGCCGTTTTCGGCCGACTTGTCGACGAACCGGTCGACGACGCTGTCCTCGTAGTGGCGATATCCCAGCAGGTTCTGGCCGCGGAGCAGCATCTGGAGGCGCGAGTTGGGCATCAGCTTGCGGAAGGTCCGCAAACGCTCCCACGGATCTTCATTCAAGAATCGGATGCACGAGTCGTACGTGGCGCCGCCCCAGCATTCGACGCTCCAGAAGCCGGCCTTGTCGATGTCTTCGCATGCGGGGACCATGTCCTCCATCGTCATGCGCGTGGCCATCAGGCTCTGGTGGGCGTCGCGGAGGACCAGCTCCGTGACCTCAACCGTGCGTGACATCTTCGCAAACTCCTCTGCAAGAGTCCGGCCCGCATCGCCGCGCAGGAACGAGCCCGACGGCGGGCCGAGGATTCAACAAGTGCGGGAGGGCGGGGGGGCCGGTATGGTCCGGCGCCGCACTCTCATCGGCTTGTCTTGGGAAGGGCGGGCGGCCGTGAGCCCGAAGGCCCGGACGCCAGATCTCCATCATAGACGAGCAATCCCCTCAGTGCTACCTCGGAGACGCCCGCTTTCACGTTTATTTTTCGATATTCCGGTATAAACTGCAAAGAGTGCGGAGCCGCGTCGACATTGCGGCGCAACAGGCGTCGACGTCGACGCGAGCCAGTCCTTGGAGCACGCGAAATGAAGGAAACGAGCCTGGACGTCATTGTCCGACCGACCGAGATCGACGTCAACGCGCACGTCAACAACGCGAAGTTCGTCGAGTACCTCGAATGGGGCCGGGAGGAGTGGTACGACCTCAACGGCCTCGAATACGACCGGCTCAAGTCGCTGGGAGCGGCGACGGTGACGGTGAACGTCAACGTGAACTATCGGGCCGAGTGCCGACAGGGCGAAGTCCTATCGATCGTCACCCGTCCCGAGCGGCTGGGGCGGACGAGCTTCACGTTTCATCAGGAGATCCGCAAGCCGGACGGGACCGTCGCGGTCGACGCCGCCGTCACGCTCGTCACGATCGATCCGACGACGCGCAAGCCGCGGGTCGTCCCGGCCGAGTTGGCCGCGGCGCTCACGTCCTGAGGGTCGATCGGCCGCTCAGGCGCCCTCGCCCGGGCTCGGCGTCTCGCCCTTGCGCAGGAGGGGTGGAAGGCGGTGAGCGGGGCGTTCGCGATTCGTATCGTGCTCGGCCGCCGGGTGTGCTCCCAGCGCCTCCCAGCGATGCTCGGCCTTGATCGTGCGGATCGTCCCGGATCGGGAGCGCATCACAACCGACTCGGTCGTCGCCCCTTCCGGGCTGTAGCGGACGCCCCGCAGGAGCGAGCCGTCGGTGATGCCGGTGGCGGCGAAGAAGACGTCCTCCCCGCGCACCAGGTCGTTCGTGGTCAGGATGCGTTCCAGGTCGAATCCGGCGTCGAGGACGGCCTTGCGCTCGGTATCGGTGCGGGGCCGGAGCCGGCCCTGGATCTCGCCGCCCAGGCACTTCAGGGCCGCCGCGGTGATGACCGCCTCGGGCGTGCCGCCGATCCCGTAGAGCAGGTCGATGCCCGTCCCGGGCGTGGCCGCGGCTATGGCCCCGGCGACGTCGCCGTCGGTGATCAGGTAGACCCGGGCGCCGATCGCCCGGATCCGCGCCATCGCGTCGTGGTGGCGTTCGCGGTCGAGGATCACGACGGTCAGGTCCTCGACCTCCATCCCGCGGGCCCGGGCGACGTTCTTGACGTTTTCCTCGATGGGCGCGGCGACGTCGAGCACGCGGCCCCCTTCGCGGCCGGCGGCGATCTTCTCCATGTAGAAGCAAGGTCCGGGGTCGAACATCGTGCCCCGTTCGGAGACCGCGACCACGGCCACGGCGTTCGCCTGGCCCCCGGCGACGAGCTTCGTGCCGTCGATCGGGTCGACCGCGACGTCGACCCGGGGGCCCTCGGCGGTGCCCAGGCGTTCGCCGTTGAAGAGCATCGGCGCCTCGTCCTTCTCACCCTCGCCGATCACGACCACGCCGTCGAACTGCATGGCGTTGAAGAGCAACCGCATGGCGTCGACCGCCGCTCCGTCGGCGGCGTTCTTGTCGCCGCGACCCACCCAGCGGGCCGCCGCGAGCGCCGCGGCCTCGGTGGTGCGGACGAGGTCGAGCGCCAGGTTGTGGTCGGGCGTGATCTGCAGTCGCTGCCGGGTCATCGTTCGGCTCCTGGGCGGAGGGGCGTCGAGGGCGTCCGGCTCCGGGGGCTGGGCGGCGAGGCGGCGGCGCGCCGCCCCGGGGGGGAAGGGAGCCTCTGCGTTCAGGCCTGGGGGTGCCAGCCGGCGTCGGCCCAGAGCTGGCCGCTGACGGCCGAGTTGCAGATCAGGAAGTAGATCGCGTCGGCGATCTCGGATGGGGCGATCAGGCGGCGGAGCTGGGTGTAGGGCAGGATGTTTTTCTTGATGTACTCCTCCCCCAAGGCCCGGGTCATCGGCGTGTCGGTGTATCCGGGATGGATGACCGCGCAGCGGACGCCGAAGTTGATGGCCTCCTTGGCGAGCGTCGAGGCGACGCCTTCCAGGCCCGACTTGGCGGCGGCGTAGGCGACCTGGCCGGAATTGCCGTGCGACGAGACGGCGCCCAGGAAGATGATCGTCCCCTGGATTCCCTCGTCCGGATTCCAGCTCGTCTTGCCGCGCTTGTGGCGTTCCTCGGCGATCCGCGCGATCATCTCGATGGCCCACGCGGCCGGGGCGATCATGTTGACCTCGGCGACCTCGCGGAACTTCTCCAGCGGGTAGGTCACCGCGCGGCCGGTCTTCTCGTCGATGGCGACGGCGGGCTGATCGCGGCTGACGCCCGCGGCGGGGATGCATATGCTCGGAGCGCCGTACTTGCCGGAGATCAGGTCGAAGGCGTGCGAACGGAAGACGGGGTCGGTGACGTCGCCGATGATGGCCTCGGCCACCGGCCGCTCCATCCGGTCGTTGATCGCGCGGGCCACGTTGATGACGTTCTCGCTGCTGTCGATCAGGCCGACGGCGCCGACCCCGCGATCGGCCAGCTCCATGGCGACGGCCTGGCCGATGCCGCTGCCGGCGCCGGTGACGACGGCCGATTTACCCTTGATGATCATGGCGGAACTCCGGAAGGTCGCGCGGACGTGGTTCGATGGCCTTCAGCCTAACCCAACCCGGGTCGGCGGGGGAGGAAGAGGCGCGTTTCCTCGCCCTCCGGGCGGCGGCGCCCAGTTCCATCGTGGCAGATTCCCGGGTCGTGTCAAGGCCGTCGCGAAGTCAACGTCCATGAATCCTTTGATTCGACCGGGGGCCTCCGCCGGGGCCGTAACGGCCGCCGTTTTCGAAATCCGCGAAATGCCAGGAATCTCACCGCGGGGCCGTTTCCACGATGGCCGACGCCCCGCCGACCGGTTATCCTGAAGGGAGAGCGATGACCCGGGCCGCCCGCGAACGGCGAGTCCCGGGAATCCCGTCTCCTTTCGCGAGGTGGGCCGACGCCGTCCGCGTCCGACGGGCGGGACGCACACTTCCAGGGGCCAAGCGTCGTCGACGACCGCTTTGCCGCGGGCCGAAAGGGCCCTCGACATCCCCGGCGCGACCATGGGCGTCGCGGCGGCCCCCACGTCACCCCACAGAGGGATGAGAGGTCCGATACCGATGAGCGAGTCACTGCCGAACTCCTCGAACCTGGGCGGCTGGCAGAAGGCCGCGGCCAAATTCGCCCCCGAACACAAGGTCGAAAACCTCGACTGGAAGACGCCGGAAGGCATCGACGTCAAGCCGTTGTATACGTCGCAGGACGTGAAAGACCTGCCGTACGCCGACACCCTCCCCGGTTTCGAGCCCTTCGTCCGCGGCCCCCAGGCCACGATGTACGCCGTCCGCCCCTGGACGATCCGCCAGTACGCCGGCTTCTCCACCGCCGAGGAATCGAACGCCTTCTACAAGCGCGCCCTCGCCGCCGGCGGCCAGGGGGTCTCCGTGGCCTTCGACCTGGCGACCCACCGCGGCTACGATTCCGACCATCCTCGGGTCCAGGGCGACGTCGGCAAGGCCGGCGTGGCGATCGACTCGGTCGAGGACATGAAGATCCTGTTCGACGGCATCCCGCTCGACAAGGTCTCCGTGTCTATGACCATGAACGGCGCGGTCCTGCCGATCCTGGCCGGCTACATCGTCGCCGCCGAGGAGCAGGGGGTCACGCTCGACAAGCTCTCCGGGACCATCCAGAACGACATCCTCAAGGAGTTCATGGTCCGCAATACGTACATCTATCCGCCCGAGCCGTCGATGCGCATCGTCGCCGACATCATCGAGTACACGGCTCATAAGATGCCGAAGTTCAACTCGATCTCGATCTCGGGCTATCACATGCAGGAGGCCGGCGCGACCCAGGCCCTCGAACTCGGGCTCACGCTCGGCGACGGCAAGGAATACGTCCGGACGGCCCTCGCCAAGGGGCTGGACGTCGACGAATTCGCCGGCCGGCTGAGCTTCTTCTTCGCGGTGGGGATGAACTTCTACCTGGAGGTCGCCAAGCTCCGCGCCGCGCGGCTGCTCTGGTGGAAGATCATGAAGGAGTTCGACGCCAAGAACCCCAAGTCGATGATGCTGCGGACCCACTGCCAGACCTCCGGCTGGTCGCTCACCGAGCAGGACCCCTACAACAACGTCGTCCGCACGACCATCGAGGCCATGGCGGCCGTTTTCGGCGGCACCCAGTCGCTGCACACCAACTCGTTCGACGAGGCCATCGCCCTGCCGACCGACACCTCGTCCCGCATCGCCCGCAACACCCAGATCGTCATCCAGGAGGAGACGCACATCTGCAACGTCGTCGATCCCTGGGCCGGCTCGTACATGATGGAGAAGCTCACCCAGGAGGTCGCCGACAAGGCCTGGGCGATCATCGAGGAGGCCGACAAGCTCGGCGGCATGACCAAGGCCGTCGCCTCGGGCTGGGCCAAGCTCAAGATCGAGGAGTGCGCGGCCGAGAAGCAGGCCCGCATCGACTCCGGGCTCGACGTCATCGTCGGCGTCAACAAGTACCGATTGGCGAAGGAAGACGCGGTCGAGATCCGGGAAATCGACAACTCGGCCGTCCGCGACTCGCAGATCGCCCGACTCAAATCGATCCGCGCCGGTCGCGACGCCGCGGCCGTCCAGCACGCCCTGGACGAACTCGCGATGGTCGCCCACGACGGCAAGGGGAACCTTCTCGAGGCCGCCGTGAAGGCGGTGCGGCTGCGGGCGACCGTCGGCGAGATCTCGGACGCCCTCGAAAAGATCTGGGGCCGTTTCCGCGCCAACAACCAGGTGATCTCGGGCGTCTACGGCGCGGCGTTCGGCAAGGACCAGGAGTGGGACGAGCTCAAAAGCGACGTCGAGAAGTTCGCCGCCGAGGAAGGCCGTCGCCCCCGCGTGATGATCGCCAAGTTGGGGCAGGACGGCCACGACCGCGGCGCCAAGGTCGTCGCCACGGCGCTCGCCGACTTGGGCTTCGACATCGACATCGGTCCCCTCTTCCAGACCCCCGAAGAGGCCGCGCGTCAGGCTGTGGAGAACGACTGCCACGCCGTCGGCGTCTCGACCCTCGCCGCCGGGCACAAGACGCTCGTCCCCGAGTTGATCAAGGCCCTCAAGGATCTGGGTGCTGACGACGTCTGCGTCTTCGTGGGCGGCGTCATCCCCGCCCAGGATTACGACTTCCTGACCCACGCCGGCGCGGTGGGGATCTTCGGCCCCGGCACGCCGATCCCGACCTGCGCCAAGCAGATCCTCGACGCGATCCGCCGGACGCACGTCCCGGCCTGATACCGCGACCGTGACCGATCCCGGCGGCCTCACGACCAGGCCGGGGCGGAATCCCGTCCCGGCCTTCGTACTCCACCCGACCGCTCCTCCCGGATCCCAGAGCCACCATGTTGAGCGATCCCGCGGAACCGCCCCGCGAACCCTCGGCCCTCCCGGCGGGGCCGACGGACGACGACCGACCGAGCAAGGCGACCCTCGACGAAGCGGACCGGGCGCTCGTCGAAGGGGTCCTCAAGCGACAGCCCCGCGCCCTCGCCAAGGCCATCACGCTCGTCGAGTCGACCCGAAGCGACCATCGTCGTCGCGCGGCCGGGGTCCTCGACGCCCTCCTGCCGCACACGGGCCGATCGATCCGGCTGGGGATCAGCGGCTCGCCCGGGGCCGGCAAGTCGACGTTCATCGAGGTGCTCGGGCTCGAGCTGATCCGGCTGGGGCATCGCGTGGCCGTCCTCGCCGTCGACCCGTCCAGCTCGATCTCGGGCGGCTCGATCCTGGGCGATAAGACGCGCATGGAGCGCCTGTCGGTCGACCCCGACGCCTATATTCGGCCTTCGCCCTCACGGGGCTCTTTGGGCGGCGTGGCCGACAAGACGCGCGAGGCCATGCTGATCTGCGAGGCCGCCGGCTTCGACGTGTTGCTGATCGAGACCGTCGGCGTCGGCCAGTCCGAGACGACCGTCGCCGGCATGGTCGACGCCTTCGTCCTGATCCAGCTCCCCAACGCGGGCGACGACCTCCAGGCGATCAAGAAGGGGATCGTCGAGGTCGCCGACCTGATCGTGGTGAACAAGGCCGACATCGACCCCGACGCCGCCGAGCTGGCCCGCCGCCAGCTCGCCGGCGCCTTGTCGCTGCTGCGACGTCCCACGGCCGGATGGAGGCCCGTCGTCGTCTCCGTCAGCGCGGCCAGGAATCAGGGCATCGACAAATTCTGGGGCGAGGTCGAACGGCTCCGCGCGGCGCTCCAGGAGAGCGGCGAGCTGGATGAGAAGCGTCGCCGCCAGTCGGTCGACTGGATGTGGAGCCTGATCGACCAGGGCCTCCGCAGCCGATTCCGCGAGAATCCCCGCGTCCGACGCGAACTCGAGCCGGCCAGCCGTTCCGTGGCCGAGGGCCGGACGACGGCCGCCGCGGCGGCCTACCGCCTGCTCGATTTCGTGGAGGCCGCCGGGCCCTGATCCCTACGCGACGAGGCCGCCGAGCGAGATCGCCATGCACGAGATCGTCCGCCAACTCGACGAGAAACGCGCCTCGGCCCGGATGGGCGGGGGCGCGAAGCGGATCGCCGCGCAACACGCCAAGGGCAAGCTCACCGCCCGCGAGCGGCTCGAGCTGTTGCTCGACCCCGACTCGTTCGAAGAGTGGGACATGTTCAAGGGCCACCGCTGCACCGACTTCGGGATGGCGGACGACGTCATCCCCGGCGACGGCGTCGTGACCGGCTACGGGACGATCAACGGCCGCCTGGTCTTCGTCTTCAGTCAGGACTTCACCGTGTTCGGCGGCTCGCTCTCGGAGGCCCACGCCGAGAAGATCTGCAAGATCATGGACCAGGCGATGAACGTCGGCGCGCCGGTGATCGGCCTCAACGACTCGGGCGGCGCGCGTATCCAGGAGGGCGTCGCCTCGCTCGGCGGCTACGCCGACGTCTTCCTGCGCAATGTCGAGGCGTCGGGCGTCGTGCCCCAGATCTCGCTCGTCATGGGACCGTGCGCGGGGGGCGCGGTCTACTCGCCGGCGATGACCGACTTCATCTTCATGGTGAAAGACTCCTCGTACATGTTCGTCACAGGGCCCGAGGTCGTGCGGACCGTCACCCACGAGTCGGTCACGCCCGAAGAGCTCGGCGGAGCGGTCACGCACACGACGAAGTCGGGCGTGGCCGACCTGGCGTTCGAGAACGACGTCGAGGCCCTGATGATGGCCCGCCGGCTGTTCACGTTCATCCCCTCGAACAACCGCGAGAGCCCGCCGATCGTCCCGACCGAGGATCCGGTCGACCGCAAGGAAGCCTCGCTCGACTCGCTCGTACCCGACGATCCCAACCGGCCCTACGACGTCAAGGAGCTGATCCTCAAGGTCGTCGACGAGTGGGACTTCTTCGAGCTGATGCCCGACCACGCGAAGAACATCGTCATCGGATTCGGCCGGATCGGCGGCCGGAGCGTCGGCTTCGTGGCGAACCAGCCGCTCGTGCTGGCCGGCTGCCTGGACATCAAGAGCGCGATCAAGGCCGCGCGGTTCGTCCGCTTTTGCGACGCCTACAACATCCCGATCGTGACCTTCGTCGACGTCCCGGGCTTCATGCCGGGGACGGCCCAGGAGTACGCCGGGATCATCAAGCACGGCGCGAAGCTTCTGTACGCCTACGCCGAATGCACGGCGCCGAAGGCGACCGTCATCACCCGCAAGGCGTACGGCGGGGCTTACGACGTCATGTCGTCGAAACACCTGCGGGGGGACGTCAACTTCGCCTGGCCGTCGGCGGAGATCGCCGTGATGGGCCCGAAAGGCGCGGTCGAGATCATCTTCCGAGAGGAGAAGGGCGACCCCGACCGGATCGCCGGCCGCGAGCGCGAGTATCGCGAGAAGTTCGCCAACCCGTTCATCGCCGGCCACCGCGGCTTCATCGACGACGTCATCATGCCCCGCGAGACCCGGAAGCGGCTGGCGCGATCGCTGGAGATGCTCCGCAAGAAGAAGGTCGAGCGGCCCTGGCGCAAGCACGGCAACATCCCCCTCTGAGACTGAGCCCGGCATGTTCCAGAAGATCCTGATCGCGAACCGGGGCGAGATCGCCTGCCGGATCGTCCGCACCGCCCGCAGGATGGGGGTCGCCACCGTCGCGGTCTTCTCCGAGGCCGATCGCGACGCGCTCCACGTCGACATGGCGGACGAGGCCGTCGCGATCGGCCCGCCGCCGCCGCGGCTGTCGTACCTCGACGTCGATCGGATCGTCGCCGCCTGCAAGCAGACCGGCGCGGAGGCCGTCCACCCCGGCTACGGGTTCCTCTCCGAAAACGAGGCCTTCGTGCGCCGGCTGGACGCCGAGGGGATCGTCTTCATCGGGCCGACGGCCGACGCGATCGCGGCGATGGGCGACAAGATCGCCTCGAAGCGGATCGCCCGCGAAGCCGGCGTGAACGTCATCCCGGGCGTCGACGAGGAGATCGCCTCGCCGCGGCGGGCCGTCGAGATCGCCCGCGAGATCGGCTATCCGGTCATGATCAAGGCGTCGGCGGGGGGCGGCGGCAAGGGCCTGCGCGTGGCCCGCGACGACGCGGCGGTCGCCGAGGGCTACCAGGCCTGCCGCGCCGAGGCAGCCGGCGCATTCGGCGACGACCGGGTCTTCATCGAGAAGTACATCGAACACCCGCGCCACATCGAGATCCAGGTCCTGGCCGACGCCCTCGGCGCGACCGTCCACCTCGGCGAACGCGAGTGCTCGCTCCAGCGGCGGCACCAGAAGGTCATCGAGGAGGCCCCGTCGCCGTTCCTCGACGACGCCACGAGACTCGCCATGGGCGAGCAGGCCGTCGCGCTGGCGAAGGCCGTCGGCTATCGCTCGGCCGGCACGGTCGAGTTCGTCGTCGGCAAGGATCGGGGCTTCTATTTCCTGGAGATGAACACGCGGCTTCAGGTCGAGCACCCCGTCACGGAGATGATCACGGGGCTCGACCTCGTCGAGAAGATGATCCGGATCGCCGCCGGCGAGCCCCTGGGCTTGACCCAGGACCAGGTTCGTCGCGACGGGTGGGCGATCGAGTGCCGGATCAACGCCGAGGATCCGTTCCGCAACTTCCTGCCGTCGACGGGCCGTCTCGTCCGCTACCGGCCGCCCCACGAGGAAGCCGGCGTCGTCCGCGTCGATGCGGGGGTCGTCGAGGGCGACGAGATTTCGATCCATTACGACCCCATGATCGCCAAGCTCGTCACCCACGGCTGGACCCGGAAAGAGGCTATCGGGCGGATGCACGAGGCGCTCAACGCTTTCCTGATCCGGGGCGTCGCGTCGAACCTCGCGTTCCAGTCGGGGCTGACGCGGCACCCGCGGTTCCTCAGCGGCGACATCGACACGGCGCTGATCGCCGAGACCTACCCCGACGGCTTCCACCCTTCGAGCCTCGCCCACGAAGACCCGCTGCTGTTGGCGGCCGTCGCCGCCTACGCCCGCCGCCGCTACATCAAGCGGGCGACGGGGACCAGCGGTCAGCTGGAGGGCCACGCCCGCCGGGTCGACGCCGACTGGGTCGTCATCACCCCCGAGGGCCGCTACCAGCTGGCCGTGTTCCTGGACGCCCAGGGCTGCGAGATCCTTTACGAGGGCAAGGTGCACCACCTCAAGACGAACTGGAAGCTCGGCGACCCCCTCCTGAAAGGGACGTGGGACAAGAACGCGATCTGCGTCCAGGTCGAGCGGATGGGCCTGAAGTACCGGATCTCGCACTGGGGGACCCAGGTCGACGCCGTCGTCATGACGGCGCGCGCCGCGGCCCTCCTCGACCTCATGCCCCAGAAGCCGCCGCCGGACCTTTCGAAGCTGCTCCTGTCGCCGATGCCCGGCCTGCTGGTGGAGGTCGCCGCGACGACCGGCCGGGTCGTCCGAGCAGGCGAGATCCTGGCCGTGGTCGAAGCCATGAAGATGCGGAACGTCCTCAAAGCGGAGCACGACGGCGTGATCGCCGAGGTGCTCGCCGCGGCCGGCGACAGCCTGGCCGTCGACCAGCCGATCCTCCGCTTTGAGTGAGCCGTCAAATCCGGTTGGGCGTCGGGTCGGTCAGGCTTGAACGGATGAACCCCGAATCGGCCGGGGCCTGGTAGTCGATCGCCGCCAGGTCGGGCGTCTCGATGCGTCGGTAGCCCTGGATCCGGCTCTCGAGGGCGACGTCGAGCACGCCGCCGGTCAACTGCGTGCGTCGCACGGGGTAGGGAGGCGAGCCGCTGCGGAAGAAGTCTTCGACCCGCAGTACCAGCGGGTTGAAGAAGCTCGCTCCCGGGGGCGCTGGGAGATACGTCAGCGTCGACACGATCGACTCGCGGCCCGCGCCGTCGACGGTCCGTACGGCCACCGTCGTGTCGTCGACGTGGCCGTTGAGGATCAGGACCGTGCCGCGGAGGCCGTCGACGTATTCGACGACGAACGCGACGGGGACGTCCAGGATCGTCTCCTTGTCGCGGACTCCGGGACGCTTGAAATCCTTCGTGTTCTGGCGGACGTCGCCCGGGTTCACCGTGTGACTGCGTCCCAGGGCGTGAGTGAGCAATTCCCACGACCAGACGCCGCGGTCGCCGGCCTCCCAGACGGCGTCGCCTTCCAGGTAGGTCACGGCAGCGACCCCCTGCGGCATGCCGCGAAGGTCGCGACGCTCGGCCATGACCTGGAGCGTCTCGAGCGCGTGGAAGCCGAAGATCTCCAGGTTGCCGCGTGACGCCACCAGGACGTCCTTCATCGGCCGACCCAGGGGGATCTCCAGCTCGGGGAGCCGCCAGGTGACGGGCAGGCTGGAGCCGGCCATGAGCGGCACCTTGAGCGCGTCGGCCTGAGCGATCATCTCGGCGGCCTCGGCCCGACTGTATGAGAGGTGCTTGTCGATGAAGACCGGGGCGACGCGGCCCGAAGCCCGGAAGACGTCCAGGACTTGACGAAAATAGTCGTACCGGGGGTATAGCTTCTGGAGCTTCTCGTTGAGCGGATACTCGCCGTGCTCGGCGATCAGCAGGACGGCGTCGACCGCGAGCCGGCCCGTCCCGAGCGTCAGCGCGTCGGCGATCGTCGGGCTCTGGCGCACACCCTGCCGGGCGGCCTTGGCGCGACCCAGGTCGGTCGCGTCGGCCTGCTCGATGTACAGGCTGGCGACGTCGAACGGCGGCCTGTGCAGGTTCTGTTCGGGCGTCCGACCGGGCCCGCCGTCGTAAACCGGGAAGCCGTCGAGGAACCGACCGACGATGTGGTAGCCGTGCGAAAGGTAGAAATACGTCGAAGCCAGCGCGGCGATCTTGGGCCGCCGCGCGGGCTCCTCCGCCGCGCCCATGGCGCCCGGACCCAACCCCGCCCCCACGCCGGCTGCGACGCCGAGCCCTTCCAAGAATCCACGACGCGACGTTCCCGACTTCACGGCGATCCCCCTTCGATGATCACGTTTCAACTCCGGCCCGAGCCGACGCCGTCCGGCTTGCCCGCCGGCGACGTCGCGGCGGCCTTCGCGAGCGCATCCAGATCGTCCTCGGTCGTGACGCTGATGTATTGCGGCGACCGCCAGTCCACGCTCATCAATTCGGCCCAACGGTTCAGCTCGGGCACGGTCTGGCAGACGATCTTGAGCGTCGCGGTGATCGGCATCGCCAGGATCAGGCCCGACAGCCCCCACAAGTAGCCCCAGAAGAGGCAGGCGATCAGGACGGTCGTGCCGTTCAGGTCGAGCGACTTCCCCATGACCATCGGCGTGACGACGTAGCCCTCCACGCCCAGGACCGCCAGGTACATCGCCGCGACGATCAGCGCGTCGCCCAGCGAACCCGTCTGCCCCAGCGCGATGAGCGTCGGCAGGGCCCCGCCGGCGAGCTGGCCGATGTAGGGAATGTAGTTCGTCACCGCGGCGAACAGTCCTAACGACAGCGCGAAGTTGACCCCCAGGAACCAGAGTCCGAGCGCCACGACCAGGCCGACCCCCAGGTTGATGATCGTGCGGGCGATCAGGTAAGCCCGGACTTTCCGCGTCACCTGATCCAGGATCGACCGGGCGTTGCGTCCCGATTCGGGCGTGCGGGCGAAGAATCGCAGGACCTTGGTCGTGAGCATCTCGCTCTCGATCAGGAGGAAGATCACGAGCACGAGGACGATGAACCCCTGGACGACCCAGGCGGTGACGTCCGTCAGCCCCACGCTCAGCTTCTCGATCAGGAGCGCCCGGTTGGTGTCGCCGAGGCGGTCGATCGTCCCGGGCTCGGGCAGGATCACCCGCAGCGAGGGCTGGTCCCGGATCAGGTCCGTGATCCGCCTGCTGACCTGGCCGGCGAGCCGCTCGATGTCCGTCGGCAGGGTGTTGGCGGCCTGGATCAGGCTCTCGGCGGTCAGGCTGGCGAGGTAGAGGGCCCCCAGCACGATCATCAGGAAGACCGCCAGCACGCCGAAGGGTCCATAAGGCAGCCGCCGACGGAAGAACGCGGCGAGCGGCGAGAAGATGCTGGCCAGCATCAGGGCGAACGCGACGGGCGCCACGATCGGCTTCAGCAGGTAGAGCGCGGCGACGACCCCGAGGACCGCCAGCACCACCTGGGAGGACGCCGCGTACTTCGCCGCTCGATCCAAGACGACTCTCCCGGTGACGGGGCCCAGGGAACGGTCGGATCCGACCGCAGGGGACGGGCCCGTCCATCATCCGGCCCGCTCGCCCGGTCCGCAAGCCCGGCGACGGCCGCCGACCGCCCCGCTGCGAGGATTGCTGGAAGCGTCGAGACGTGCTCACCACATATCACCATCGGCGCCGACGCGGCCCGGCTCGTCGGCACGGGCGGTGGGGATGTTCGGGGCTTGCCGGATGAAGAACTTGCGACGGAGATGACGGCCGACGGGGCCTGGCTCGCGCCGGCCGCGCACGCCGGCGATCAGCCCCTTTGACCCGGGTCGGCGGGGGGAGTACGATCCATGGTGAAGACACGATGATGGCGACGAGACCCCTCGGGCCCGCCGCGTATCCTTTCTCAATTCTTGGTGCGAAAGGGAGTCGATCATGCCTCTCTTCGAGGTCGAAACGACGTCACATATCATGATTGCGTCGGCCGACGATGAGGCCACGGCCCGGTCGTTCGCGCAGACGAACTACCCGGCCGAGGAGATCATCCGGGTGGCCCATCGTCCCCGCGACGCCTGGGTCATCTCCAAGAATCTGCTCGGGGTGCAGTCCGACGTCGACCCGTGCTCGGCGGCCCGGGAATGCCTGGCCAAGGCCGCCGGCGACAAGCTGCACGCCGTCCGGCTGTACATGCAGAAGACCGGGGCGGACCTGGAACAGGCCCGCAAGGTCGTCGAGACGAACATGTCGCGCGGCTGGTGAGCGCGGGTCGCCGGTCCGAGGAGGGCCGGCCGGACGCGCGCCGATGCGGTCGACGTCGTGGACGCGAAGGATTCCCCGAGGTCGGGCCTTCCCGATCGATCCCCGGAAACGTCGGGGCGACGAGAGAGCGGGCCCTTTCGGCCCATCGGCAGCCCGGGGCGCGAGAATTGTATATTCGGAAGATCGCCCGATGAATCGTGAACGTCACGAATCCTCAAGCCGCATCCGCGACCGTCGCCCGAGTCGACGGCCCGCCACGCCCTGAAGGAGGGGTCCCATGCCTCGGGTCATCTCGTTGATCTTGGGAGGGGGAAGGGGCACGCGCCTCTACCCCTTGACCAAGTCGCGGAGCAAGCCCGCGGTGCCCATCGCCGGGAAGTATCGTCTCATCGACATCCCCGTGTCGAACTGCATTCACTCCGGGCTGCACCGCATCTTCGTCGTCACCCAGTTCAACTCCGTCAGCCTCCACCGCCACATCTACAACACCTACAAGTTCGACCCGTTCGAAGGCGGGTTCGTGGAGATCCTCGCCGCCCAGCAGACGATGCAGAGCGAGACCTGGTACCAGGGGACCGCCGACGCCGTCCGCCGCAACATCCCCTACTTCACGGACAAGGACTACGACCTGGTGTTGATCCTGTCGGGCGACCAGCTCTACCGGATGGACTTCCAGGAGATGATCAAGACCCACGTCGAGAACAAGGCGGTGGTGACGATCGCCGCCCTGCCGGTGCCCGAGTCCGAGGCCCGCTCGTGCGGCGTCATGCGGATCCAGGCCGACGGCCGCGTCATCGACTTCGAGGAGAAGCCGAAGACGCAGGAGAAGCTCAACCGCGTCCGCACCGACCCCAACTGGCTCGACAAGCTCGGCCTGAAGGCCCACGGCCGGCCCTACCTGGCGAGCATGGGCATCTACGTCTTCAACACCAAGACGCTCGTCGACCTCCTGGCTTCCAGCAACGCGACCGACTTCGGCCACGAGCTGCTCCCGCAGATCATCACCCAGCAGCGCGTGCAGGCCCACCTGTTCGACGGCTACTGGGAAGACATCGGCACCGTCGGGGCCTTCCACCAGGCCAACATCGACCTGACCCTGGACCACCCCCCGTTCGACTTCACGCACGGCGAGCAACCGATCTTCACCAGGCCCCGATTCCTCCCCAGCTCGCGAATCCTGGGCGCGACCGTGCGCAACAGCCTGATCTGCGACGGCTGCGTGATCGGCCGGGGCTCGGTCATCGAGAACTCGGTGATCGGCGTCCGCTCGATCATCGGCGACAACGTCACGATCCGCGACTCCTACCTGATGGGGGCGGACCTCTACGAACAGCCCGACGACGTCAGGCGGAATCAGGGCGAGGGGATCGTGAACCTCGGCGTCGGAGCGGGGTCAGTGATCGAGCGGGCGATCGTCGACAAGAACTCGCGGATCGGCCGCAACGTCAAGGTCGTCAACGAGACCGGGATCGTCGACTCCGAGGAATGCCCCACCCACGTGATCCGCGACGGCGTCGTGGTCGTCCCCAAGCATACGATCTTGCACGAAGGCAGCGTGATCTGACGGCGAGAGTCCGCCGAGGCGGGCGGAAGGATCCGGGTCGAACCTGCCGAGGAGGACTGCGTGACGACGGAGCCCGCGATCCGCGTGAAGGACCTGCGCAAGGAGTATCCCGGCCGCGACGGGCCGGTCCACGCCGTCGCCGGCGTCGACCTGGAGATCCCTCCCGGCGAGTGTTTCGGCCTGCTCGGCCCCAACGGGGCGGGCAAGACGACCACCGTCGAGATCCTGGAAGGCCTGAACCGTCCGACTTCGGGCGAGGTCGAGGTCCTGGGCCGACGCTGGGACGTCGAGCCCACGGCGATCCGCGAGCGGATCGGCGTGACCTTGCAAGAAACGCGTTTCCCCGACAAGGAGACCGTGCGCGAACTCCTGACCGTCTTCCGGAGCTTCTACAGCCACGGCCTGACGGTCGACGGGGCCATGGCGCGGGTCTCGCTCGAATCCAAGGCCAACGCCCTGATCGAGCAACTCTCCGGCGGCCAGCAGCAGCGCCTGGCGGTGGCGGTCGGGCTGATCGGCGACCCCGAAATCCTCTTCCTCGACGAGCCGACCACCGGCCTCGACCCCCAGTCTCGCCGACAGCTCTGGGACGTGATCCTCGACCTCCGGGGCCGGGGGCGGACCGTCCTGTTGACGACCCACTACATGGACGAGGCCGAGCGTCTCTGCGACCGCGTGGCGGTCATCGACCAGGGGAAGATCATCGCCCTGGGATCGCCCGCCGAGTTGATCGCCAAGCTCGGCGGCGAGCACGTCGTCGAGTTCGGCGTCGAGGGCGAGCCGATCGATCCCGCGACGTTCGCCGCGCTCGACTCGGTGCTCGCCGCCCGCGCCGAGGCCGACGGCTACTCACTGACCGTCGGCGAGCCCCACCGAGCCATCCCCGCGCTGCTGGACGCACTGGACGAGGTGGGCCGCCCGCTCGCCCGCCTGACGACCCGCCACGTGAGCCTGGAGGACGTCTTCGTCGCCCTCACGGGCCGTCGCCTCCGCGACGACGAGATCGAGGAGCCCGCCGTCGGCGGCCGCAACGGCCGTCGCTGGGGGCGAAAGGCCCGCGCCGCCCGCTGAACCGGTCGGGCCGCGCGGCCCGGGATCCGACGCACCGCATCAAGGATCGTGCATGCTTCGCAATTCCCCCTTCGTCCAGCTCTATCTCGCCCGCCTGAGAGAGTTCATCCGCCAGCCCGCGCGGATCTTCTGGGTCTACGGCTTCCCGATGCTGTTGGCGATCGTCCTGGGCTTCGCCTTCCAGAGCCGCCCCCCCGCACCAGTCGCGGTCGACGTCGTCGAAGGGCCGGGGCTGGAGAGGGTGCGGTCGGCCGTCGCGGCCCACAACGACCGGCTCAAGTCGACCGCCGCGACGGCGGCCGGCGCGGCGACGGCGATCATCCTGGACGTCCATCCCGAGGCCGACGCCCTGAACCGCCTGCGGACCGGCCGGACGCCGGTGGTGGTCACTCCGGGGGAAGGCTCGGCGGTCACCTACCGCTACGACCCGACCCGGCCCGAATCGGCCGCCGCGCGAGGGGCGATCGACGACGTCCTCCAGAGGGCGGCGGGCCGCGTCGACCCGATCGCCTCGAACGACGTGCTCGTCACCGAGCCCGGCTCACGCTACATCGATTTCCTCATCCCGGGCCTGATCGGCCTCAACGCGATGGGGGGCGGGCTCTGGGGGGTTGGATTCTTCCTCGTCAACCTTCGCATCGGCAAGCTGTTGAAGTGCTACGTCGCGACCCCGATGCCCCGGCGCGACTTCCTCGGGGCGATCCTGGCGTCCCGGATGACCTTCCTGCTCCCGGACCTCGGCGTGCTCTTGCTGCTGGGCGTGCTCGCCTTTCACATGCCGATCCGCGGCAGCCTGGCCCTGGTCATCCTGCTGGACGTCGTGGGCGCGCTGGCGTTCGCCGGGCTGGGCCTCCTGATCGCCAGCCGGGCGGCGACGACCGAGACCGTCAGCGGGCTCATGAACCTCGTGATGCTGCCGATGTGGCTCCTCTCGGGAGTCTTCTTCTCCTCCGAACGGTTCCCCGCCGTCGTCCAGCCGATCATCCAGGCCTTGCCGCTGACCCAGCTCGTCGGCGGGCTCCGGCTGGTCCTGCTGGAAGGGGCCGGCCTGGGACGGTTCGAAGTCTGGCGAGCCCTGGCGATCCTCACCGCCTGGGCCGTGGGGACCTTCTGGCTCGCCCTCCGGCTCTTCAAGTGGACCTGAGTCGTACTCCCGCGGCCGGCGGAAGGTCGGCCGCTTGAAGACGAGACCCAGGTCGTGCAGCCAGCCCCGTCGCCAGGACGTCCCCGCGAGCGGCGGGATGGCCGGCTCGTCGAGCACGTGGCCGAGGAACGTCGCCTTCGCGAGGACCTCGACGTCCACGAACGACGAGCCCGACTGCAGCGGGATCTCCCGAAGCTTCTCCGCCCGGTGCAGACGGAACGGCGAATGGACGTCGGCGATGGGGACGCCGAAGACGACCTGGCGGACGATCCGGGCGAGGCGACGACCGAAGGCGCCGGCCGGCGACGTCGGTCGACCCCCGACGACGTGGTCGGCCTGGTCGAGCGCCTTGAGCAACGGCCCCCAGTGCAGAGGATTCGGCGGTCCGACCGCCGTGGTGATCGCGACGATCGGATGCGACGCGGCTCGGAGCGCGTCCTGGACCAGGGCGTTCAATCGGGGCGCCGACCGGTCGAGGGCCTCGAAAACGACTTCGATGGGTCGGCCCGAGGATCGCAGCCAACCGACGCTCTCGTCCCAGGCGGTCGAGACTTCAGGAGCGAGCGGAGCGTCATGAAGGACGATCAGGCTGACTCCGACGACGCCCATCGGCTCGCGATGGAAATGCGCCGCGAAGGGATCGTCGGGGTCGAACGGCTCGGGCGTCGTCATGAGACCTGCGCCGGCGCTTCCTTCGTCTCATACGAGGCCGCCTCGGCGAGCCAGGCGTTCAAATCGTCCGTGTAGGCGGCCTGGAGCTTGGCCGCGATCGGGCCGGGTCGACCAGATCCGACCGGGCGGCCGTCGATGGTGGCGACGGGCATGATTTCGGTGGACGTCCCGACCAGGAACACCTCGTCGGCCTTGAGCAGTTCGGCGAGCGTGACGCGACGTTCGACGAACGGCACGTCGATTTTCTTCACCAGGCGCTGGGTGAGGTGGCGGGTCATCCCGATCAGGATCTCGTGCCCCTCGGGCGTCCCCTCGATGCGGCCGTCGCGGACCCAAAGCAGGGACGTGTGCGTGGCCTCGGTGACGTGGCCTTCGGCGTCGATCAAGACCGCCTCATAGGCCCCCTCGCGATGGGCCGATTCGTTCGCCAGGACGTTTCCCAGGAGGTTCGTCGTCTTGATGTCGCAGCGCTTCCAGCGGATGTCCGGCCGGCTGACGATCGGCACGCCCGACTTGCGGAGTTCGGCCATCGGGCCGTCGTCGTACGGGCGGACGATGATGACCTCGGTGGGCTTGACGGGGGGGTGCGGAAAGGCGTGCGTCCGGGGCGCGACCCCGCGGGTGATCTGGACGTAGACCAGGCCTTCCTTCACGAAACTCGCCCGGATCGTCCGGTAGATCCGCGCCACGAGCTGGTCGAGGTCGTAGGGGGGGAATTCCAGCTCCTTGAGGCTGCGTTTGAGCCTCGCGAGATGGTCGCCCTCCAGCCAGCAGCGGCCCTGGTAGATCCGGCAGACCTCATAAACCGAGTCGCCGAAGAGGAAGCCCCGGTCGTAGATCGGGACGGTCGCCTGTTCGGGCGCCATCAGGTCCCCATTGACGCAAGCCAAGTCGCCCATCCGCTCGATCCTTTCGCAAGTCGTCGACGCACCTTCACCACGGCCAGGATAACCCCCGGTGGTCGCGTGGGGCAATGGCGGCGGGGAGGGGGGGCGGTCAGCTCTCGATGACCTCGCTGCGCGGGTACGAGCCGAGGACGTCGAGGCGTTCGCAGCGCTTGCGGATGGAGTCGACGGCCTTCTGGACGATCGGGTCGTCGATGTGCCCCTCGACGTCCAGGAAGAAGAGGTAGGCGGGATTCTTGTCGCCGGCGGCCGACGGGATCGGGAAGGACTCGATCCAGGTCATGTTCACCCCCATCTTCTCCAAGGGGGCGATCGTCTTGACGAGCGAGCCGGGATCGTTGGGGATTCGGGCCATCAGCGTCGTCTTGTCACGGCCGGTGCGGGCCTCGGGGGTTTCGGCGATCACGGCGAACCGCGTGACGTTGTTCGACTGGTCCTCGATGTTCTCGGCCAGGATGTTGAGCCGATACGCCTGGGCGGCCGGCTTGCTGGCGACGGCGCCCGCGAACTCCTCGCGCTGAGCCAGCTCGGCCGCGGCGGCCGTCGAGACGACCTCGATCTTGGCCGCCTGGGGCAGATTCTTCCCCAGCCAGTTGCGGCACTGCGAGATCGCCTGCGACTTCGAGTAGACCCGGCGCATCTGGCTCCACTCGCAGCGGCCCAGCAGGCAGTGGTGGATCCTCAGTCGGACCTCGGCCCGGATCTTGAGGTTGGGCAGCTTGGTGAACATGTCGAGCGTGTCGGCGATGCGGCCGTCGGTCGAGTTCTCCAGCGGCACGATCCCGAACTGGACGTGACGGCGGTTCAACTCTTCGAAGACCGCGGCGATCGAGCCCAGCGGCACATGCTCCACGGCCTCGCCGAATTTGGCCACGGAGGCCAGGTGGCTGTAGCTGTACTTGGGCCCCAGGCAGGCCACGCGGAGCGTCCGCTGCAGGGAACGCGTCCCGCTCATCAGCTCGCGGAAGATCAGCCGCAAGGTGTCCTGCGGCAAGGGCCCCTGGCTGGCCCCGAGGACCTTGGCCAGCACCTCCTCCTCGCGGGCCGCCGAGAAGATCTCCATGCCGTTGGAGTTCTTGACCTTGCCGATTTGCACGGCGATCTCGGCGCGACGGTTGAGGATCGCGACCAGTTCCTTGTCCATGCGGTCGATCTCGCTGCGTAGAGACGCCAGGGAAGGCGTTTTCTTCGCATCCGGAGGCTCGGCCGCGGCGGCGGGAGTGGACGATGCGGGAGGGACCGGCGATGAGGACTTGCGGGCCATCGGTACACTCGGAGAAAGACCAATCCATCCGGCGGGCAGGCGCGACCGGCCTCGATCCAGCTCATACGCGCCGGGCTCGACGCGGCCGAGAACCCTTCGCGTCGCCTGGGCTTGGACGCAAGGTTCACGTGGATAAGGTATTAAAAGAATAGTCGACCTCTGTCAAGCAATTTCCCCGGCGACCGGCAGTGGATTCTCTCGGCCCATGGGATCCCCTATGATTGGGTTTGAGTCCTCGGCATAGAACGCGGGACGTTGTCGCACGACTGCCAAAACGGCGGTGAGGGGAAAGCCACTTGAGAGCGACTGCTATATCGGCAGTTGCAGATCGAGCAAAGGAGCGATGCCAAGAATATCCTCGTTTCCATAAACCACTAGCATATAGCCATTTAGATAAAGTTTTCGAGAAAAAAATCGGTCTGGCACGACGCTTGCGATTCTGGAGATAGCATCGGTTGAGACTCGGTTGACCTCTTGATGAACGGCCGTCGGCCGGCGAATCCGATTCGGAACGTGAGCGTCGTTCCCGGTCTGGTCGCCTCGCGCAACGTCGTGACGCGCGGGTACCCTCGTCACCGCTCAACGTGGAAGAAGGAGATCGGACGTGGCGGAAGGTGAGAAGATCATCGGCATCGACCTCGGGACGACCAACAGCGTGGTTGCGGTCATGGAAGGCGGCGACGTCACCGTCATCCCCAATCAGGAGGGGAGCCGGCTGACCCCCTCGGTGGTCGCCTTCTCGTCCAAGGGCGAGATCCTCGTCGGCGACCCGGCCAAGCGGCAGGCGATCACGAACCCCGCGGGCACCGTCTACTCGATCAAGCGGTTCATGGGCCGGCGCCACGAGGAAGTGGGGTCCGAAGAGAAGATGGTCCCCTACAAGGTCGTGGGGGGCGCCTCGGAATTCGTGAAGGTCCACGCCAACAACAAGGACTACACGCCCCCCGAGATCTCGGCGCTCATCCTGCGCAAGCTCAAGGAGGCCGCCGAGAGCTATCTGGGCCACAAGGTCCGCAAGGCCGTGATCACGGTCCCGGCCTACTTCAACGACAGCCAGCGTCAGGCCACGAAGGACGCCGGCCAGATCGCCGGCCTCGAAGTCGCCCGGATCATCAACGAGCCCACGGCGGGCGCCCTGGCGTACGGCCTGGACAAGAAGAAGAACGAGAAGATCGCGGTCTTCGACCTCGGCGGCGGCACGTTCGACATCTCGATCCTGGACGTGGCCGACGGCGTCTTCGAGGTCCTCTCGACCAACGGCGACACCCACCTGGGCGGCGACGACTGGGACGAGGCGCTGATCAACTTCATCGCCGACGAGTTCAAGAAGGACCAGTCGATCGACCTGCGCAAGGATCCGATGGCCCTCCAGCGCCTGAAAGAGGCCGCCGAGAAGGCCAAGAAGGACCTCTCGTTCCAGACCCAGGCCGACATCAACCTGCCGTTCATCACGGCCGACTCGTCGGGCCCCAAGCACCTGACGATGACCATCACCCGTGCCCAGTTCGAGAAGCTGACCGACAGCCTCTTCGAGCGCTGCCGCGGACCGGTCCTCAAGGCGCTCGACGACGCCAAGCTCAAGCCGGCCCAGATCGACGAGGTCGTCATGGTCGGCGGCTCCACCCGCATGCCGCGGGTCCAGCAGATCGTGAAGGAGATCTTCGGCAAGGACTCCCACAAGGGCGTCAACCCCGACGAGGTCGTCGCCGTCGGCGCGGCGATCCAGGGCGCGGTGCTCACCGGCGAGGTCAAGGAAGTCCTGCTCCTCGACGTCACGCCGCTGTCGCTCGGCCTTGAGACCAAGGGCGGCGTCATGACCGTCCTGGTCCCCCGCAACACGACGATCCCGACGGAGAAGAAGGAGACCTTCACGACGGCCGAGGACAACCAGTCGGCCGTCACGATCAAGGTCTACCAGGGCGAGCGGCCGATGGCCCAGGACAACCGGGCGCTCGGCGAGTTCAACCTCGAAGGGATCCCGCCGGCCCGCATGGGCGTACCCCAGGTCGAGGTGACGTTCAACATCGACGCCAACGGCCTGCTCAACGTCACCGCCCGCGACAAGGCGACCGGCAAGGAGCACACGATCCGCATCGAGTCGTCCGGCGGCCTGAGCAAGGAAGAGATCGAGCGGATGAACCGCGACGCCGAGGCGAACGCCGCCGAGGACAAGAAGCGGCGCGACCTGGCCGAGGCCAAGAACAGCGCCGAGCAGAAGGTCTACCAGCTCGAGAAGCTCCTGGAGGAGAACAAGGACAAGCTCGGCGACGCCGACAAGTCCGCCCTCCGGGCCGCGATCGACAAGGTGAACGAGGCCAAGAAGGGCGACGACGCCGCCGCGATCAACCGGTCCGTCGACGAGATGTCACGGGCCGCGCAGGCGATGTCCGAGCACCTCTACGCCGCGGCCGGCGCCGGGGCGGGGGGGCCGGGCGCGGGCGCCGCGGCCGGCGGGGGCGCAGAGGCCCCGGGCGGCTCCGGCTCGAAGCCCGACGACGTCATCGACGTCGAGTTCGAAGAGAAGAAGTAACCCGCCGGGACCCGAGCGGCGTCCGACGACCCCGGGACGAGGCCCCGACTCCGTCGGACGCCTCGTCCCGTTTTCACGCGCGTCCCGCGCCTCCGGCGACGGGCCGCGGAATCGCCCGAACCCGAAGTCGCATGGAGACGTAAAAGAATATTACCTCCCACGTGCGTCGAGGGGCGGACGGCCCGCCGCCCGACGCGTAACCCGAAAGGCGGTCGACCCTCATGGCGTTCCGATTCGACAAGCTCACGCTCAAGAGCCAGGAGGCGATCCAGGCCGCCCAGGCCCTCGCGAGCGAGCGCAGCCACCAGCGGCTGGAGCCGATGCACCTCCTGGCGGCGCTGCTGGACCCCAACCAGCAGGTCGTCCGGGCGCTCTTCACCCAACTCGGCATCAACTCGGCCCAGGTCCTGAAGGCGGCCCAGCAGGGGCTCGAGACGCTCCCCCGCGTCACCGGCGGCGAGGTCTCCATCGGCCCCGACCTCGCGGCGGTCCTCGAAGCCGCCCAGTCGGAAGCCGACCGGATGAAGGACCAGTACGTCTCGGTCGAGCACCTGCTGCTGGGCCTGGCCAAGGTCAAGAGCCGGACGCAGGCCCTGCTGGAATCGCTCGGCGTCACGGCCCCCGAGTTGCTCAAGGCCCTGCAGAAGGTGCGCGGCGGCCAGACGGTGACGGACCAGAACCCCGACGACAAATACCAGGCCCTGGAGCGTTACGGCCGCGACCTGGTCGAGGCCGCGCGCATGGGCAAGATGGACCCGGTCATCGGCCGCGACGCCGAGATCCGCCGGGTCGTCCAGGTCCTCAGCCGCCGCACCAAGAACAACCCGGTCCTGATCGGCGAGCCCGGTGTCGGCAAGACGGCGATCGCCGAGGGCCTGGCCCAGCGGATCGTCTCGGGCGACGTGCCCGAGAGCCTCCAGAACCGCAAGCTGATCGCGCTCGACATGGGCGCCCTCGTCGCCGGGGCCAAGTACCGCGGCGAGTTCGAGGAGCGGCTGAAGGCGGTCCTCAAGGACGTCACGGATTCCGAGGGCCGCATCATCCTGTTCATCGACGAGCTGCACCTCGTCGTCGGCGCGGGCAAGGCCGACGGCGCGATGGATGCGGCGAACCTGCTGAAACCGGCCCTCGCCCGCGGCGAGCTGCGCTGCATCGGGGCCACGACGCTCGACGAGTTCCGCGAGCACATCGAGAAGGATCCGGCCCTTGAACGGCGGTTCCAGCCCGTGTTCGTCGGCGAGCCCTCGATCGACGACACGATCGCCATCCTACGCGGCATCAAGGAGAAGTACGAGGTCCACCACAAGGTCAAGATCAAGGACTCGGCCCTCGTCTCCGCCGCCAAGCTGGCGTCGCGCTACATCACCGACCGCTTCCTCCCCGACAAGGCCATCGACCTCGTCGACGAGGCCGCCAGCCGGCTCTCGATGGAGCTGCAATCGGTCCCGACCGAGATCGACGTCCTCCAGCGCCGGCTGCTCCAGCTCCAGCTCGCCCAGCGGATGCTGGCGAAGGAGGAGGAGGAGCACGCCCTCGACCGACTCGCCGAGGTCGAGGCCGACATCGAGCAGGTCGAGAAGCAGCTGCAAGACCTGCGTCGCCAGTGGGAGATGGAGAAGTCCGGGCTGGGCGACGTCCAGAAGGTCCGCGAGCACCTCGAGTCGATCAAGAACGACTACGGCCGGCTCTGGGACGAGATCCGCCAGAAGCAGCAGCACGGCGATCGGCCCGACGAGTCGCAGTTCCAGAAGCTGGCCGCTCTCGACTCCGAGCGCAAGGCGCTGGAGAAGCGGATCGCCGAGAACGAGGCCGCCGGCGAAGAGCAGCCGAAGGAGAAGACCCATCGCCTGCTGAAGCGCGAGGTCGACTCCGAGGAGATCGCCGAAGTCGTCAGCCAGTGGACCGGCGTGCCGGTCTCGCGGATGCTCGCCACCGAGCGCGAGAAGCTGCTGAAGCTGGAGGACCAGATCCACCTGAGGATGGTGAATCAGGAGGACGCCGTGCGCGCCGTGGCCGACGCCGTCCGCCGCAGCCGCGCCGGGCTCCAGGACCCGAACCGGCCGATCGGCTCGTTCCTGTTCCTCGGCCCCACCGGCGTCGGCAAGACCGAGCTGGCCAAGGCCCTCGCCGAGTTCCTCTTCGACAGCGAGGCCTCCATGGTCCGCATCGACATGAGCGAATACGGCGAGCGGCACAACGTCGCCCGGCTCATCGGCGCGCCTCCGGGCTACGTCGGGTATGAAGAGGGCGGCCGGCTGACCGAGGCCGTGCGCCGGCGGCCCTACTCGGTGATCCTGCTCGACGAGGTCGAGAAGGCCCATCGCGACGTCTTCAACGTGCTGCTGCAGGTGCTCGACGACGGCCGCCTGACCGACGGCCAGGGCCGCACGGTCGATTTCCGCAACGCGGTCATCATCATGACCTCGAACCTGGGCAGCCACGTCATCGCCGACCTGTCCGCGAAGGGGGCCGACGAGGCGACGATGCGGAACCAGGTCCAGGAAGTCCTCCGTCGCGAGTTCCTGCCCGAATTCCTCAACCGGATCGACGAGACGATCATCTTCCACCCGCTCGGCCGCAAGGAGCTGGCGCAGATCGTCGTCTACCAGCTCAAGCGGCTGGAGCACCAGCTCGCCGAGGCCAACCTGGCGATCCGGATCACCGACGCGGCCCGCGATCGGCTCGCCGAGGAGGGCTTCGATCCGACCTATGGAGCGCGCCCCTTGAAGCGAGTGATCCAGCAGCGGCTGGCCAACCCGCTCGCCAGGGCGCTTCTCGACCAGCGGGTCAGCCCGTCCGACGTCGTCGCGATCGACTGGGACGGGAAAGAGTTCACCTTCACGCCGACGAAGTCGTGAGCGAGCCATGACGGCTCCCCTCCCGACCGGCCCGCCGGTCGGGAGGGGAGCCTCGCGGCCGCTTATTCACCTCGTGCGCGTCGCCCGGCCGTCCGGTGGTTTCTCGACGTCGACGCGACGGGTATAGTGGCGCGTGTCTGGCCGACGTTCCGCGTCCTCGATTCCACGTCGAGGACGGGCGTCGCGCCAAAATCGATCGATCGGGGAGGGCTCGACCGTGCGTGCTTGCCACCTGTCGGGGATGACCGTGGCGCTGCTGGCCGCCACGGCCGGCCTCTCCACCGCGGCGCTGGCGGCCGACGCCAGGGTCGAGTTCAATCGCGACGTCCGCCCGATCCTCTCGGAGAACTGCTACAGCTGCCACGGGCCGGACAAGAATCAGCGCAAGGCGAAGCTCCGGCTCGACGATCGCGAGGCCGCGATCAAGGACGGGGCCATCGTGCCGGGCAAGGCCGAGGACAGCGAGCTGGTCTCGCGGATCCTCAGCACGGACGACCAGGAGGTCATGCCGCCTCGCGAGGCTCACAAAACGCTCTCCGACGCGCAGAAGAAGATCCTCCAGGATTGGGTCGCCCAGGGGGCCGAGTACCAGGCGCACTGGGCGTACGTCGCCCCCACGCGGCATCCGCTCCCCGAGGTCCATCGCAAGGAGTGGGTCCGCAACCCCATCGACGCCTTCCTGCTCGCCTCGCTCGAAGCGAAGGGGGTCGAGCCGTCGCCCGAGGCCTCGAAGCGGAGGCTCATCCGCCGCCTCTCGCTCGACCTGATCGGGCTCCCGCCCACGCCGGAAGAGGTTCTCGCCTTCGAGAAGGACGCCGACCCGAAGGCCTATGAGAAGCTCGTCGACCGGCTGCTCGACTCGCCCCATTACGGCGAGCGCATGGCCGTCGCCTGGCTGGACCTCGCGCGGTTCACCGACACCGTCGGCTATCACGGCGACCAGGGCCAGCGGATCTTCCCCTATCGCGACTACGTCATCGCCGCCTTCAACCGCAACAAGCCGTTCGACGTCTTCGCCACCGAGCAGCTCGCGGGCGACCTCCTGCCCAATCCGACGCCCGAGCAACTCGTCGCGACCGGGTTCAACCGCCTGAACATGATGACCCGCGAGGGCGGCGCCCAGCCCGGGGAATACCTGGCGAAGTACGCCGCCGACCGCGTGAAGACCGTCGGCCTGACCTTCCTCGGCTCGACGCTGGGCTGTGCGGAATGCCACGACCACAAGTACGACCCCTTCACCCAGCGCGATTTCTACGCGCTCTCGGCCTTCTTCGCCGACGTGAAGCAGTGGGGCGTCTACAACGATTACGACTACACCCCCAACCCCGAGTTGAAGGGATGGAGCAACGACCACCCGTTCCCGCCCGAGGTCGAGGTCGAGAACGCGTATCTCAAAGAGCGTCAGCATCGGCTCGCCGATCGCCTGCGGAAGATCGCGGCCAAGCCGCCCGAGGCCACCGCATTCGCTGCCTGGATGGAGGGGGCTCGCGTCTTCCTGAGGGAGTCGGAGAACGGCTGGCGGCCCCTGAAGCCGGTAGGCGACGAGGGGGAGAAAATCGAGGCGCTCGCCGACGCCAGCCTGCTCGTCACCGCTCCCGCGAAGGCGGACCCCAAGGCGAAGCCCAGGGCCAAAGAGGCGGGCTTCCGGTTCGAGTCGCCCGGGCCGGGATGGGTCTCCCGGATCCGCGTCGAACTGCTCCCCGACGCACACCACGGCGGGCGGATCACCCGCGAGGGGGCCGACGTCGCCTCCGTCGCCCTGAGCGCCACAGTCAAGCCCGGCGACGGCAAGCCGAAGCCCTTGCGGTTCCACCTGGCGGACGCCAGTTTGAAGACGCCTCGCTACTTCAACGGCGATGAAGTGCCCGGCATCCTGGCCGGCTGGAAGACCTTAGCCGAGCACGTCTCCGAAACGCACACGGCCGTCTGGTGCCTCGATCCGCCGATCGAGCTGAAGGTCGATCAGACTCTCGCGGTCGAGATCAAAAGCCCGCAAGCCGGCCGTCTGCGGGTCGCGTTCACGCCGTTCGGCGTCGGCGAGGACGGCAAGGCCGTCGGCGACCTGGCCTCCGAGACCCGGGCGGCCCTTTTGGAGGCCGACGCCGAGCGGACCCCCGCCCAGGTCGAGGCCCTTCGCGGATTTTACGAGCGGAGCACGGCGGCCGACCCCGAAGCCTGGGCCCAGGTCCGCGAGATCACGAAGGAGATCCTCGCCTGCCGCGACGGCCGGGCGTTCAGCATGGTGACGAGCGCCGCGCCTCCCCTGGAGACGCGCGTCTTGCCCCGGGGCGACTGGCAGAATCGCTCGGGCGAGATCGTGGCGCCCGAGGTGCCGCGGTTCCTGCCGCACCAGTCGATCGCGTCCGATCGCCGGTTGACCCGGCTCGACCTCGCACGCTGGATCACCGCGCCCGAGAATCCGCTCACCGCCCGCGTGTTCATGAACCGGCTCTGGAAGCAACTCTTCGGCGCGGGCCTCAGCGGGGTCGTGGAGGACGTCGGCGCCCAGGGCGAATGGCCCGTCCATTCCGAGCTGATCGACTGGCTGGCGGTCGACTTCCGCGAGGGGGGCTGGGACGTCAAGCGGATGGTCAAGTTGCTGGTCACGTCGTCGGCCTACCGTCAGGATTCGCGGACCCGGCCCGAGCTGAAGGACCGCGACCCGGGCAATCGCTGGATCGCCTTCCTCTCGCCGCGTCGGCTGGAGGCGGAGTTCGTCCGCGACAACGCGCTGGCCGTCGCCGGGCTGCTGAACGCGGACGTCGGCGGCCCGAGCGCATTCCCGTATCAACCCGCAGGCTACTACGCGAACATCCAGTTCCCCGACCGCGACTACTTCGCCAGCCCCGGCGACCTCCAGTATCGTCGCGGCCTGTACGCCCACTGGCAGCGCACGTTCCTGCACCCGATGCTCGCGAACTTCGACGCGCCCGCCCGCGAGGAATGCACCCCCGCGCGGAACGTCGCCAACACGCCGCAGCAGGCCCTCACGCTGCTCAACGACCCGACGTTCGTCGAGGCCGCCCGCGTGCTGGCCGCCGGCCTCCTCGGCGGCGACGGTTCGGTGGACGACGAGGCCCGGATCGAACGACTCTATCAACGCGTGCTCGCGCGGCCCGTCGAGGCCGAGGAGCGAGCCTCGCTCGTCGGCTTCCTCGGAGAGCGTCGCAAGTCCTTCCGCGAGCATCCCGGCGAGGCCGAGAAGCTGCTGCGAGTCGGCCAGGCGCCCGCGCCACGGGGGATCGACCCGGTCGAGGCCGCGGCCTGGACGATGACCTGCCGCGTGGTGCTGAACCTCCATGAGACGATCACCAGGTACTGAATCATGAATCGCCCAAGCGACTTCGAAGCCTGGCGGACGAACCTCCAGCGACGCGTCTTTCTGCGAAACTCGGCCTACGGCATCGGCTCGCTAGCCCTGGCGGGATTGCTCGACCCCGAGCTGTTCGCGCGTCGGGCCCGCGCGGGCGACCCGGACGCGGGGAGGCCCGAAGATCATTGGCGGGGCGTGATCCGGCCGACGCACCTGCCGGTGAAGGCGAAGCGGGTGATCCACCTCTGCATGGCCGGCGGGCCTTCCCAGTTCGAGAGCCTCGATTACAAGCCCCGGCTCCAGGCGCTCGACGGCCAGCCCTTCCCCGAGTCGTTCACGCGGGGGCAGCAGCTCGCCCAGCTCCAGAACAAGGCCCTCATCGCGCGCGGCCCGTTCTGCGGCTTCCGCAAGCACGGGGCGTCGGGGCAGGAGATCTCCGACCTCTTCCCGAACATCGCGAGCCTGGCCGACAAGATCGCCATCGTCCGATCGATGACGACCGAGCAGATCAACCACGACCCGGCGCACGCCTTCATGAACAGCGGGTCGATCATCAAGGGCCGGCCCAGCATGGGCTCGTGGCTCCTCTACGGCCTCGGTGCCGAGACCGACGACCTGCCCGGCTTCATCGTCCTGACCTCCGCCGGCGCGACGGGCCAGCAGCCGGTCTCGGCCCGCCAGTGGTCGGCCGGGTTCCTCCCCAGCAAGTTCCAGGGGATCCAGTTCCAGTCCAAGGGCGACGCCGTCCACTACATCAGCAACCCGCCGGGCGTCGACCTGGACGCCCAGCGCGGCTCGGTCGCGGAGATCAACCGCCTCAACGCCACGCTCGCCGCCGACCGCCTCGACCCCGAGATCCAGACGCGGATCGCCCAGTACGAGCTGGCCTTCCGGATGCAGGCGAGCGTCCCCGAGCTGACCGACTTCGCCAGCGAGCCGCGGTCCGTGCTCGACGCGTACGGCGTGGCCAACCCCGGCGACGGCAGCTTCGCCTCCAACTGCCTGATGGCCCGCCGCCTCGCCGAGCGCGGGGTGCGGATGATCCAGCTCTATCACCGCGCCTGGGACCACCACGGCGACATCGCGCGCGGCATGACGCTGGCCTCGCGCGAGGTCGACCAGCCCTGCGCGGCCCTGGTCAAGGACCTGGAACAGCGCGGTATGCTCGACGACACCCTGGTCATCTGGGGGGGCGAGTTCGGCCGCACGCCGATGGGGCAGGGGACCGGCCGCGATCACCACATCCTGGGCTTCTCGCTCTGGATGGCCGGCGGCGGGATCAAGGGGGGCGTGACCTACGGCGCGACCGACGAGCTAGGCTACAAGGCCGTCGAGGACGTCGTCCCCGTCCGCGACCTGCACGCCACGATCCTCGCCCTCTGCGGGATCGACCACGAACGGCTCTCGTACAAGTTCCAGGGACTCGACGTCCGCCTGACGGGCGTCGTCCCGGCGCGCGTGGTCAAGGAAATCCTCGCCTGACCGTCCGTCAGGCCGACGCCGGCTCGGTCGGCTCCAGCCCTCGCAAGAGCGCGCGGATCGGGATGCCGACCCACTCGGGTCGCCGGGCCAGGTCGCGGCCGACGTCGTCGAGCACCCGTTCGAGCAGGAAGACGTCCAGCAGCGACTTAACGTCCTCGCGACCCTCCGGGAGCAGGCCGGGAACGTCGACGGCCTCCAGGTAGGCGTCGACGAACTGCTGCGAGACCCGCTCCTGCCAGCGTCTCGCCCAGGGCTCCAGGGCCGCGCGGTCCTCCTCGCGGACCATCCCCGGCGGCCGGGTCTGCTTGTCCTCCAGGTCGAACAGCACGCCGTATGCGGCGTAGTCGAACGACCGGATCATCGACGCCACGTCGCGGAGCGGCGAACGCTTCACGCGACGCTCGCCGGAGGAATCGTCGGCGTCGCCCTCGAAGTCGTAGACGACGAATTCCGAGCCCGTGTAGAGGACCTGGTCCAGCTCGAAGTCGCCGTGGATCCGGATCCGCGAGCCGCCGTAGTTCCGCGAGGAAACGTGTTGGAACCGGGCCAGCAGCGGTTCCCGCAGGCCGAGCAGCCGCTCGGCGTCGGCCTTCGTCGGCTCGGGGAGCTTGGCGAGGACCGCCGACAATCGCGTGAACACCTGATGCGTCAGGTTGCGCATGGATTGGTAGAGCGATCGCTGGTAAAGCCGCCCGAACGGCTCGGGCCGGAACTCGACCGTGATCCGATCCGACGCCAGGGTCCTGTGCAGCCGGGCCGTCTGGACGCCGAGCTTCCGCGCGTGCACGTCGAAGCCCGCCAGCATCGTCTCGAAGGTGGTCTCTTCGCCCGACGCCTCGGGCGAATTCTGGTCCGAGGTCGTCTCCGGCGGCGGGACCTCGACGACGGCCCTCCGGTGCACGCCGGCGGCGACCCGCTCGTAATACTGGCTGAGCTGGTTCAGCGTCAGCACCCAGGCGGTCCCCTGGTTGGGGATGTACTGATTCAAAACGGCCACCGTCACCGGCGCCCCATGGACGCGGCGGTATTCCAGGTAGCCCAGCACGGGCGCGACGATCAGCGAGTCCTGGCGGGCCGAGACGAACGACCGCATCTCGAAGTCGGGGTTGACCTCGGCCTCGACGCAGCGGAACGTCTTGAGCGTCAGCCGCTCGTCGAAAACGAGCGTCGTGTTGAACCGCTCGCTGCGGTTGATCTGCGTCGGGACCAGCGGCGCCTCGCCGAGGTCCAGCTCCGCGAGCCCTTTGAGCGCGACGGCCGCCAGCTCGCCGTCGGCCAGGGGTGCGGACATCCCCATCTGGATCGCCCGGACCAGCTCGCCGCCGCACGTGGGGGACGCGAGGGCGTCGCAGAGCACGCCCTGCTGCTTGCCGACGGCGCGAGCCAGGAACGTGGCCGCGCCGGCGTCCAGAAGCTTGCCCACGTCTTCCTCGGGGATGAGCATCAGAGGCAGGATGTTCGCCTCGGCGTCTCCCGTCTGGAGGTCGGCGCGGACGACCAGCCACTGCACGTCGCCCGAGCCCATCGGGTCGGCGAAAGATCGCGTCACGTCGACGCCCACGACCCGCGGCACGCCCGTCGGACGCCGCCGCTCAAGGAAGCCGGGGAGCAGGGGGTCGAGCCGTTCGGAATCGACCCGCGCCAGTTCCGTCCGCCAGTCGTGCGTCACAGTAACCACGGGCAGGTCGGCGATCCGCAACGGCTCGCCGTCGATCGCATTCGACCCCGCGTCGGTCGGCTTCAGCAGGAACCAGTAAAAACCGTACGCCGACAGTGTGAGCGGATACGGCCGATCCTCCACGACCGGCATCAACGTATGCCCGGATAATTCTTCGAGCGCATAGCCCTGGTACTCGCGCAGGTCCAGGTCGACGTACTGCATGAAGCGCGAGAGGTTCGCGACCACGAGGATCGATTCGCCGTCGAACCGCCGGACGAACGCCAGGATTCGCGCATTCTCGGGGCGCAGGAAATCGATCGTGCCTCGGCCGAAGGCCCGGTGTTGCTTGCGCAGGGCGATCAGGCGTTTCACCCACCAGAGGAGCGAGCTGGGGTTCTCTTGCTGGCTCTCGACGTTGACCGCCTCGTAGTGGTACTCGGGGTCGATGATGACCGGGAAATAGAGCTTCTGCGGGTTGCAGGTCGAGAACCCCGCATTGCGGTCGGGAGACCACTGCATGGGCGTCCGGACGCCGTTGCGGTCGCCCAGGTAGATGTTGTCTCCCATGCCGATCTCGTCGCCGTAGTACAGCACCGGCGTGCCGGGGAGCGAGAAGAGCAGCCCCGTCATCAGCTCGATCCGCCGCCGGTCGTTGTAGAGCAGCGGGGCCAGGCGATGGCGGATGCCCAGGTTGATGCGGGCCTCCGGGTCGTGCGCGTAGGCCCGGTACATCGAGTCCCGCTCCTCGTCGGTGACCATCTCCAGGGTCAGCTCGTCGTGGTTCCGCAGGAACATGCACCACTGGCTGTTCTCGGGGATCGCCGGCGTCTGGGACAGGATGTCGAGGATGGGGTAGCGGTCCTCCTGGTGGAGCGCCATGTAGAGGCGGGGCATGACGGGGAAGTGGAACGCCATGTGGCATTCGTCGCCGTCGCCGAAGTAGGCCACGGCGTCCTCGGGCCACTGGTTGGCCTCGGCGAGGAACATCCGCGGGGGCGACGGGAACTTCTCGTCGAGCCGCTTGCGCAGGACCTTGAGGAACGCGTGGGTCTCGGGCAGGTTCTCGCAGTTCGTCCCCGGGCGCTCGTACAGATAGGGGATCGCGTCGAGCCGCAGGCCGTCGACGCCCATGTTGAACCAGAAGTCGAGCAGCGGGAAGACGGCCTCCCAGACGGCCGGGTTGTCGTAGTTCAGGTCGGGCTGGTGCGAGTAGAAGCGATGCCAGTAATAGGCGTTGGCGGTCGGGTCCCACGTCCAGTTCGACAGCTCGAAATCCTTGAAGATGATCCGGGCTTCGCTGTAGAGATCGGGCGTGTCGCTCCAGACGTAGAAGTCGCGCTCGGGGCTGCCGGCGGGGGCGTTGCGGGCCCGCTGGAACCAGGGGTGCTGGTCCGACGTGTGGTTGAGCACCAGCTCGGTGATGACCTTCAGGCCCAGCTCGTGGGCCCGGTCGAGGAACTCGCGGAAGTCGGAGAGCCGGCCGTACTGCTTGTTGACCGTCGTGTAGTCGGCGATGTCGTAGCCGTCGTCGCGCAGCGGGGACGGATAGAACGGCAGCAGCCAGATCGCGGTGACGCCCAGGTCGCGCAGGTACGGCAGCTTGATCGTGAGGCCTCGGAAATCGCCGATGCCGTCGCCGTTGCTGTCGTAGAACGCCCGCACGTGGGCCTCGTAGATGATCGCGTCCTTGTACCAAAGACCGTCGTCGTCGGGCACGTTCTCACTCCATCGTTAGGGAACGCCTCGATGCGCCTGCCCGCTACGTGTTGAACGATCCCGGCCATCTTACGCAGATTCGATGCCATTCGTCTCTCGATCCGGGTGCCGAAAACGCCGAGGCGACCGGCCCGAAAGATGGCTGACGTAAAGCTCCTCGTAAATGGAGAAGCCACGCCACTTACCGGCGTGGGTATTTATGGGCGATTGAACCGAGTCGGACGCCGATGATCCGGCGCCAGCGGCCGGAGATCCATCCGAGCCTGGTTCGTGGCGATCGGCGAGAGCGACTGCCGAAACTGTTGTTCTTCGACGTTTGCGAACTGACCGCATATTCATTGACAAGCTTATGCGGCTCATGACAATTTGAGATCAGCGCGGACCGCCGAGATCATGGACGCGCCGGTCGATGGTCGACCCGGGTCCCGGCCGTCGTTCAACGGGCGTCATAGGACTCGTAACGGGGCCTGGCATGCTCAAATCAAGGGACATCCGAGAACTCGTGCGCCTCACCGTCATGTTCACGGCGTTAGGCGCGACATCCGCGTCCGTCAGAGCCGATCTGATCACCGCAACGTTCGTAGGCACCGTCAAAGACGGCCCGTTCGCCGGGACGGTCGCGGAAGGGAGCTTCTCTTACGACACCTCGGTCATCACCGTGGATCAACCATGTGCCTACCCCGGCAGTCCGGGCTTCTCCGTCTCGCTCACGATATTCGGGCAGACGTTCACCTATCTCGATGATATGGACTATCCCGTGCGCCCTTTCATCCAGGTGGCCGACGGCGTGCCGGTCTTCCTCGACTTTGCGATCTCCGAGGCGGGCAACCAGGGGATTCTCGGTCCGGCCGGCAATCCGACGCCCATCGATCAACCGGGCGTCGCCGTGATCTTCCTGGGCGGACTTTCTCCCGCAACCGGTGGCGGATATGAGGTCGAGGTGTTCGTGGCCGCCGTGCCGGAACCTCCCGCATCCGTCCAGTTCGCCTGTGCAGGACTGGGACTCGCGGCTTTCAGCGTGTGGAAGCGACGAGACAGGCGGCGGGCTCGGCCCGGGATGATGTGGGGAGCGGCGACGCCGCCCTCGTGATCAGACGATGCTCCTCACGAGGCCGCCGTCGACCCGTAGCGCCGCGCCATTGATGGCCGAGGCGCGAGGGCTGCACACGAAGGCCACGAGGTCGGCGATCTCCGAGGGGTCGATGAGACGAGCGACGAGCGAGGTGGGCCGATTCTCGGCCATGAACCGCCGCTCGGCCTCCTCGGGCGAGGCGCCGGGGTAGAGGTCCTGGACGAACCTGTCGACCCCCTCGGTCTTGGTCGAGCCGGGCAGGACGGTGTTGACCGTGACGGCCGTCCCCTTCGTCAGCTCGGCCAGGCTGCGCGAGAGCGAGAGCTGCATCGTCTTGGTCGCGCTGTAGTGGGCCATCTCCGGGGCCGGGCTCACGGCCGACTCGCTGGAGACGAACACGATCCGCCCGGTCTGCTTCTCCAGCATCCGCGGCAGGTAAGCCCGCGAGAGCCGGACGCCGCTGAGGATGTTGACTTCGAAGAGGCGCAGCCAGGCCTCGTCGGTCTCGTCGAGGAAGCCGACGGCCTCGTAGATCCCCAGGTTGTTGACCAGGATATCCACCTCGGGGAAGGCGCGGATCGTGGCTGCGCTGCCCTCGGCCGTGCCGTTGTCGGCGACTAGCGGTTCGATCCGGGCGTCGGGGAGGTCCGACCGAATTCGGTCGACCGCCTTCTCGACGGTGCCCGCCGATCGGCCGTTGACGACGACCCTCGCCCCTTCCGCCGCCAGCGCCCGCGCGATCGCGAGGCCGATCCCGCCCGACGACCCCGTCACGAGCGCGAGCTTTCCTTCGAGTTGGAGATTCATGATCGCGCCGTCACTCCTTTCCGCCTGGCTCGGCCCGTTTCTTGGCGATGCTGACGTACGCGAGTCGCGTGAACATCGCGCCGTTGAAGAAGCCGCCGCCCCACTTGGCGTCGAACTCGCCTGTCGGCCGTGCGGCCAGCACCTCGTCGACGGTCTTGCCCGCATCGACCATCGGCGCGACCCGGTCGTAGACGGCGACGAGCATCGCGCGATAGGCGCGGAGGTCGTCGACCGCGGCCAAGGGGCCGTGGCCGGGGATGATGCGCGTCCGGGGGCCGGCCACCTCGAGGATCCGCCCCGCCCCGGCGATCATGCCGCCGATCCAGCCCCGGCTCGACGAGTCGATGGCGGGGTAGAAGCCGTTGTTGACGAGGTCGCCGCAATGGATGAGGTCGGCCTCGCGCAAGTGGACGAACAGGTCGCCGTCGGTGTGGGCTGGCGGGACCGATTCGAGCTGGACGGTCTCCCCGTCGTGGAGGAGTTCGGCGGCCGCGAGCGTAAGGCTGGGCAGGGCCTCGGGGGGCTGGGCGGGGAAGGTGATCTTGAAGACCTCGTTCACCTGCTCGGCGCCGAGCCGCCGCTTGGTGGCGGCCGTCGAGAGGATCTTCGCGCCGCGCTTGAGGAACGTCGCGTTCCCGCCCGAGTGGTCGGGGTGCCAGTGCGTGTTGATGACGAAAGCGATCGGCCCGCCCGCGAATTTCTCGGCCGCGGCGCGGACTTCCTCCGCCTTCGCGGAGATCCCGCAGTCGATCAGAAGGGGGCCGTCCCGGCCGGTGAGCAGCAACATGTTCCCGCCCGGTCCGCTCAGCAGGGCGAGGTTCTCGCCCAGCGAAATCGTCTTCACCGGCACGTCGAAGATCTTGGCCCCCTTCAGCACGCCCGAGCGCGGGTCCGAATCCTGCGGCGGATCATCGGCCTGGGCTCCGCGGAAGCTGCCGGAGGCATAAGCGGCGAGTCCCAGGGCGAGCGCGTTTCTCCTTCGCATGGTCCATCTTCCTGAAGCCGAGGAAGGGGCTCGGTAACGGGCCGACAGCGAAATGTAGGGGCTTGTCGCCCGAGAATCCAGTAGGTAACTTGCGGTGGAGCAGACGGGCGGAGGCGCCACCCCCGTGGCCGAGCCGACCAACGAAGATGCGCCGACGGATCTCCCGCCGCTCCATCGAGAGCGTCGAAGTCTTCCCCGGCCGGGGCCGTGGCAACGACGCACTCTCGATTTGGGATCGCGGCCGAATGGGAGATGCGGCGTGTCGCGCAGGTTGAACATGTGCGGGTTCTCGATGGCGAAGATGCGGAGCCTGTTCGGCTCCGGCGATCTCCAGGCCGTCGACCGCGTTTTCCGGGGGCTCGCGAGCGATCTGGGCGATTCATTCGCATTCCACGACGAGGCCCGGCGAATCCTTGAGACCGCCATCATGAAGGGCGTGCCGTTTCCGGGCCTGGAGACTGAGAGCCAGCTTCATTACAAAGTCGCGAGCGCCCTGACGGGCGACGAGCAGGAGTTGCTCTGGACCGAGGCGAGCTCTTACGGCGCGGACGCCATGGAAGTGGGTTTTCGGCGTTACGCCCGGAAACATGGAAGCCCCGAAACGCGGGCGTTCGTCCGCGGGCTGGTCGAGGGCCTGCCGATCTTCGGCCAGAACCTGCCGGAGGACGGTGAGGTCTACGCGGCGATCGGGCTGGCGAAGCTGCGTTTCTTCCGCCCTGGGCTGGTCGACCTCCGCGACCAAATCGCCTTTCGCGCCGGGCCGAAGCACGAGGCTTCCGAGTTCGCGGCGGAGTTCTGCGGCTGGATCGACGAGATCATCGACGCCGGGCTCGACCTCTGGTACGCCACGGGCTGAGCGGCCGATCAGGCCGTCATGATGGGCTTCACGACGTTCCCCGACACGTCGGTCAGGCGGAAGTAGCGGCCCTGGTACTTGAACGTCAGCCGCTCGTGGTCGATGCCGAGCAGGGCGAGGATCGTGGCGTGGAAGTCGTGGACGTGGACGGGGTCCTTCACGACGTTGTAGCCGAACTCGTCGGTCTCGCCGAACGTCATGCCGGGCTTGACGCCGCCGCCCGCCGCCCAGGCGGTGAAGCAGCGGGGGTGGTGGTCGCGGCCGTAGTCGGTCGCCGTCAGCTTGCCCTGGCTGTAATTGGTGCGGCCGAATTCGCCGCCCCAGAGGACCAGGGTGTCGTCGAGCATCCCGCGCTGTTTCAGGTCGCGGATCAGGGCGCCGCAGCCCTGGTCGGTCTCCTTCGTGAGCTGGCGTATGCCGGCGGGGAGTCCGCCGTGGTGGTCCCAGCCGGGGTGGTAGAGCTGGATGAACCGGACCCCGCGTTCGGCCAGGCGGCGGGCGAGCAGGCAGTTGGCGGCGAAGCTCCCAGGCTTGCGCGAGTCGGGCCCGTAAAGGTCGTAGATGTGTTCCGGCTCGCCGGCGACCCCGGCCGCCTCGGGGACCGAGGTCTGCATCCGGTAGGCCATCTCGTACTGGGCGATCCGCGCGGAGACCGCGGGGTCGAGGTTCGCGTCGTGCTCCTTCTGGTGCAGCTCGGCGAGGCGGTCGAGCATCTTGCGGCGGCCGGCGACGGTCTCGCCCGGCGGGTTCTCCAGGTAGAGCACCGGCTCGGCCCCGGAGCGGAACTGCACCCCCTGGTGGATCGACGGCAGGAAGCCGTTGCCCCAGAGTCGCGAATAAAGCGGTTGGTCGACCGGGCGGCGGCTGATCAGGACGGTGAACGTGGGCAGGTTCTCATTCATCGATCCCAGCCCGTAGCTCAGCCAGGCCCCGATCGAGGGCCGGCCGGCGATCTGCGAGCCGGTCTGGAAGAACGTGATGGCGGGGTCGTGGTTGATCGCCTCGGTGTAGAGCGAGCGGAGGAGGCAGATGTCGTCGGCGACCTTCGCCGTGTGCGGCAGCAGCTCGCTCATCCAGGCGCCCGACTCGCCCTGGCGCGAGAACCCGAAGAGCGAGCCCGCCAGCGGCAGCGCCGCCTGGTTCGACGACATCCCCGTCAGCCGCTGGCCCTGGCGGACCGAATCGGGGAGGTCCTTCCCGTTCATCCGGTTGAGCAGTGGTTTGTAGTCGTACAGGTCGAGCTGCGAGGGCCCGCCGCTCATGAACAGGTAGATCACCCGCTTCGCCTTGGGGGCGAAATGGGGGCCGCCCAGCGAGCCCCGCGCGGCGTCGGGCGAGCCGGTCGGCGAGGGGTCGGCCGCGCCACCCAGGAGCGACGCCAGCGCCGCGCCGCCCAGTCCCAGGCTGGTCCGCGAGAAGAAATGGCGGCGCGTGCCCATCAAGCGAGGGTCGTGCAGGTGTTCGCGAAAGTCGCCCATCATGCGTCGGCTCCCTTCAGCGCTTCATCACGGTTTCGTCGTAGTTGAGCATCGCCTGGGCCACGACGGTCATCGCGGCGCAGGCGTGGGCGTCGAGCGCCAGGTCGCGCGGGGCGTCGCCGACGGCCAGCAGCTTGTCGGCGTCGGCCCGGCCGGAGGCGAACTCGTCGTACTGCTCGCGGTAGAGGGCTTCGAGGATCGACGTCTCGGCCTCGTCGGGCCGGCGGCCGGTCAGGACGCGGAAGACGAACGCGACGCGTTCGCGGGTCGTCGCGCCGCCCTCGCGAAGCGACCGCTCGGCCAGGGCGCGGGCGGCCTCGACGAACTGGGGGTCGTTGAGGAGCACGAGCGCCTGGAGCGGCGTCGCCGTGGGCTGGCGCTTGACGGCGCAGACCTCGCGGTTGGCGGCGTCGAAGGTCAGCATCGCGGGCGGGGGCGACGTCCGTTTCCAGTAGGTGTACAGGCTGCGGCGGTGGCTGCCCGGCCCCACGTCGCGGACGAACGGCAGGTTGGACTTCTCTTCCCACAGCCCGGCCGGCTGGAAGGGCTTGACCGCCGGGCCGCCCATCACGCCGACGAGCAGGCCGCCGGCCGCGAGGGCGTCGTCGCGGATCATCTCGGCCGACAGCCGATCGCGCGGTCCGCGCGCCAGCAGGACGTCGTCCGGGTCGCGAGCCTGCATCTCCGGCGAGGCGTCGGACGCTTGCCGGTAGGTCGCCGAGGTCACGATCGTCCGCAGGACGTGCTTGACGTTCCAGCCCGAATCGACGAGTTCCCGGGCCAGCCAGTCGAGGAGCGGCGGATGCGAGGGCAACTGGCCCTGGGCCCCGAAGTCCTCGGGGGTGGACACCAGGCCGCGGCCGAAGATCGACTGCCACCAGCGGTTGACCGTGACGCGGGCCGTCAGCGGATTCTTGGGATCGGTCGTCCAGCGGGCCAGGCCGAGGCGATTCCGGGGCAGGTCGGCGGAGAAGGGGAGGAGGCTCTTCGGCGTGTCGGGCGAGACTCGCTCTCCAGGGGCGTCGTATGCGCCGCGGTTCAGGACGAAGGTCGGCCGGGGCTCGGCCATCTCCTTCATGGCCATGATCTCGACGATCGGGTCGGCGAGCCGGTCGCGCGCCGTGCGCGCCTCGATCAGGCTCGCGTACGCGGTCTTCGCCTCGGGGTCGACGTTCGCGAGGTAGTACGCGAAGAGCCGCTCGCGATCCTCGGGATGCAGCGACGCCGGGGCGGCCGCCAGGCGGTCGTCGAGAGTCTTGCCGTCGTGGAGCTGGGCGGCCTCGATCGGGGCGAGCGAGCGGTCGAAGACTTGCAACTCGTCGACCTCGCCGTCCTTGAAGCCGCGGTCGCGGAAGCGCTGGCCGATGGTCAGCTCGTCCGAGCCGCCGCCGGCGATGGTCTTCGTCAGCTTGTCGCGGACGACGTCGACCGCCGCGGGCCGGCCGTCGACGAAGAGTCGCAGCCCCGCCGCCCGGCTCGACCCGTCGTACGTCATCACGACGTGAACCCACTGGTTGACGGGCAAGGGGTCGTGGGCGGCGACGCCGATCGCGTTGCCGGGCCAGAAGTGGACGAGCGCGGCGGTGAGTCGGCCGTCCTCGATCAGGATCTGGTAGCCGCGGCTGCCGGCGTCGGTCCAGGCCGGCGAGCGCCTGAGCACGACGGCCCGCTCTTTGACGTCGGGAGTCTTCATCCAGAAGGCCAGCGAGAACGGCTGGAAGCGGTCGAAGTTGCCCAGCGGCAGGCTGACGCTGTTCTCGCCGTCGAACTTCAGGGCCTTGCCGACGCGACCCTCGACGACCTTCGGGCCCTCGATCGCCTTGCCGGGCTTGGCCGGGTCGACGCGGTTCGCCGTCGCGCCCCCCGCGTCGACGGCGTCGAGCGGGAAGTCGCCGATCCGCCCGCTCAAAACGGCCGGCTTCGGGTTGGCTCGATCGAGGGAATTCAGCCAGCTCTCGAAGGCCGGCCGTCGCGACTCGGCGAGCCCGGCCGCCTGCGCCTCGGCCGCCGTCACGCGGCTTGAGGCCTCCGCCAGCGCCTTCTCGCGTTCCACGTCGGTCAGCCAGAGGGTGGGGGTCGGTACGGCGTCGGTGAAGTGCGAGTAGAGGCCCGATTCGTCGATGCTGTTGAAGAAGCTGAACAGCGAGTAGAAGTCCTTCTGCGTGATCGGGTCGTACTTGTGCGAATGGCAGCGGGCGCATTCGAAGGTCAGGCCCAGGAACGCCGCGCTGTAGGTGATCGTGCGGTCGGCGACGTACTCGGTCCGCCACTCGGCCTCGATCGACCCGCCCTCGTTGGTCTGGCGGTGGTTGCGGTTGAAGGCCGTCGCCAGCACCATGTCGCGCGAGGGCTCGGGCATCAGGTCGCCGGCGAGCTGCCACTCGATGAACTGGTTGTACGGCAGGTTCGTGTTGAACGCGCGGACGACCCAGTCGCGCCAGGGCCACATGGCGCGGTAGACGTCGGCCTGGTAGCCGAAGGTGTCGGCGTAGCGGGCGACGTCGAGCCAGTCGACGGCCATGCGCTCGCCGAATCGCGGCGAGGCCAGCAGGCGATCGACCACCCGCGAATAGGCGCCGGGGCGTGAGTCGGCCAGGAAGGCGTCGATCTCGTCGAGCGTCGGGGGCAGACCCGTCAGGTCGAACGTCACGCGGCGGATCAGGCGCTCGCGCGGGGCCTCGGGCGAGGGGGCGAGGCCTTCGGACTCCAGGCGGGCCAGGACGAGGCGGTCGATGGGGTTCTCGGGCCAGTCCTTGCGGGCGACGTCTGGGAGCGTGGGCCGCTCGGGGGGGATGAAGGCCCAGTGATCCTTCCACTCGGCCCCTTGCTCGACCCAGCGACGGAGCAAGTCGGTTTCGTGCGGGGTCAGTTCGCGTCCCAGCGACTTGGGAGGCATCCGCTCGCCCTCGTCGTCGCTGGTGATCCGCGCGACCAGCTCGCTGGCGTCGACGTCGCCGGGCACGACCGCGCGCAGGCCCGTCTTGGTCTCGCCGAAGGCACCTTCCTTGGTGTCCAGCCGCAGGCCGGCCTTGCGGTTCTTCGGGTCGGGCCCGTGGCAGTGGAAGCACTTGTCCGAGAGGACCGCGCGGACCTGGCGGTTGAAGTCGACCCGCTCGTCGGCCCCCGGCTTGGGGGGCGGATCGTCGGCCCTGGCGGCGGCCCACGCGGAGAGGATCAAGGAGCACGTCGCCGTCCATCGGATCCGGGGACAACCTCGTCCAGCCATCAGCGGATGCCTCGGAAGCGGGACCCGACCGGGTGCGGCCTGCGGAGGCCGTTTCGTCGGGTCGGTGACCCACGCTCAGTGTAGCAGGGGGCGAGAGCCGGGGTAAAGGAGCGGGTCGCCCTCAATAGAACGACCCGCCCCCACGCGGCGGCGGGGGCGGGTCGGAGGGGAAGTCGACGGGGGAGCGCGTCGGTCGACGGCTCAGTAGGAGTCGGAGCTCAGGGTCTCGCCCTGGGCCCGCGAGCCGAGGCCCCAGAGGACGGGCCAGGCCACGCTGTTCTTCAGGAAGCGGACCGAGCCGTCGGCGAAGGCCGCGTTGGCGCCGCCGGGGTGGTAGCTCGCCAGGCCGACGATCCCGGCCGAGTCGAAGTCGGAGTTGGTGTCCCAGAACTGGCAGTAAGGGTACGTCGAGTTCGGCGGCACGAGCGTGTTGCCGAGGGCGTGCCCGTAGTTGCCGATGTGCCACAGGCGGCCGTTCCAGCTGCGCTGGCCGTTGGTGCCGTAGCTGCCCGTGCGCGACTGCCAGGACTGGGCGCAGGCCTGGAGGGCCGTCGTCAGATAGCCGCCGCCGCCCGGCATGTTGGCCAGGGGGGCGTCCATGTTGCGGTTGGGCACGCCGGGCCATCCCGCGGAGTTCCACTGGATGCCGGCGATGTCGGAGATGTTGTTCTGCTGGTCGTTGAAGTCGCCGATCCGCCACTCGCCGAAGGCGATGGTGTTCGACGTGCCGTCGGTGATGTCGCGGATGCCGAACGACGAGCCGCCGACGTTGAAGATGCCGTTGGGGTTGTTGATCGGCCAGCCGAGCCACATGATCGTCGAGCCGGCGTTGGCGAAGTAGCTGTTGCCGGGGAAGAAGCCCATGGCGATGCCGTTCGAATCCCAGCGGTTCTGGGTGATCCGCGGCGGCGGCGACGACGAGGGGCAGAGGAACGACGAGATGATCGCCATCATGCCGGTCGAGTTGGCGACCTCGCGGTTGCCGTCGCCGCGGGCGTTCGTCATGAAGTTCAGCGCGTTGTAGATGTTGCGCTGCTCGATGTAGGGCAGGAGCATGGACTGGGCGCTCCACGCGCCCCAGTCGACGCAGCCGTCGTGCGTGACGGGGTTGCAATACCCGCCCGCGCTGGCCGGGCCCGAATTGCCGCCCAGCGGGAAGGACCCAGCGGCCGACTCATAGTTGTGCAGCGAGAGGGCGAGCTGCTTCAGGTTGTTGACGCACTGCGAGCGGCGGGCCGCTTCGCGGGCCGACTGGACGGCCGGGAGGAGGAGGGCGATCAGGACGGCGATGATGGCGATCACGACCAGCAGCTCGATCAGCGTGAAGCCGACCCGGCGTGAGCTGCGGCGACAGAGAGAGACGTCGTGCATCAAGAGATCCTCACAAGAATGGCAGAGGTAATGAAGGCTGCACTCGGCCGCACCGGATCGTGCGGCGGGCGGTTCCCCGCCAGGGCGAAGCAGGGGATCGGCGCTCCGCGGCCGGATCGCTCGGGATCAGCCGAGCGGTCTTCGGGTCGAGCCCGGTTCGAGAGCCCGCGACCGAGCGGGGTCTCGATCCTGCCGGCCTCGGTGTCAGGGCTTGACCGTGGAGTCCTTGGCGCCGCTCGAAGAGGCGGCGGCGTCGACCTTCGACGAGCCGCGGGCCGGGGCGGCGTCCTTGGCGGGCTCGGCGGCCGCGGGGGCGGGGGCCGGCGGCGGCTGGACCGGTTCTTCCTTCGTGCAGCCCGCGAGGGAGCCGAGGACCAGGGCCGAGCCGCAGATCAGGGAAGTACGAAGGCGCGTCATGGGAGCATTTCCTTTTGCTTGAATCAGCCCGGCGCTCGAAGCCGGCGGCGCATCGACACGCCGCTCGAGGCCCGCGTCGCCCCCTAGCCTCTCACCCGAGCCGAAAGCCTCGACGGCGATCCTCAAACATCCCAGGGAGACCAGATCGGAAAAGCAGTCGCCATCGGATCGAGGATCGCAACTCAGCACGATGCCGAGGGCCGAATGACTTCGGATTCAGCCCTCATTGTTCATGAAATACAGTTCAAGCGCGCCCGAGTCAAGCTGGCAGAGGTTTTTCAACCCATTCCACCAGGCTTCTCTAACATCCTAGTGAATTAGGATATTAAGACTCGCAAGCGTCTCGCACGCGATCATGATAAACAGATTTGAGACTCGCAGGACGGCGCCAACGGGCCGCGCCTCCGCCATTTGTCGTATAGCGTCGAATAACCCGCCGTCGGCCCTCACGAACGGAAAATCCCGCGACCACGTCGCCACCAAGCAAGAGTGCGCGCAATATGTTAGCGAATGTTTCCACTCGACCGATCTTGATCGATGGTGGTCGTGCCGTCGCGTCTTCGACGCCGTGCCGAGCGTTTCGTCAGGGGCCGGCGCGTCAGGTCGGAGGTCGAGCGTCGTGCAGAGCAGGAGACCGGTGATGTCCCGAACGCCGACGATTCGCGACCTCGAACCCCCTCCGGTCGTCGTCCTGCATGAGCGTTCGGGCGCGTGGGCGCGTCAGCTTCGGCCCCGGTTCCAGCGCGAGCCCGTCCGCTGGTTCGAGACCCGGTCGACGGCCGACCTGCTCGCCGCGATCTCGGCCGCGACGACGCCTATCATCGTGATCGAGGCCGGACCCGACCCGATCCCGGCGCTGCGGGATCTGGCGGCGGTGCTGGCGCGAGGGTCGTCGCCGTTGGTCCTGCTCCTCGACGCCGAGGGACGCCCCGAGGTCGCGGCGGTCGCCCGCGAGCTGGGGGCGTCCCTCGCGGAGCCGGGCCGGGCGACCCCTCCCCAGGTCGCGGCCTGGCTGGCCCGCTGGCTCGCGCTGGCGGCGAAGGCGATCCGGGCCGAGGGGTGGTCGCGCCCCTCGCCGGCCGACCCCGCCCGCGAGCCGACGGCCTGGATCGAAGAGCAGATCGCGGCGGCAGCCCGGATCGAGCCCGAGTCCGACGAGGACTTCCCGCCGGCTCGCGAGTCCTAGTCGCCGGGGACGCATTCGCCTACAATGGGCCGACGTCGGATCGCACGCATGGCCCCTGGGGACGAAGCGGAATGTCGGGCAAGTCGGAAACCGTGTTGACCGAGAAGGATGTGCTGGCGGCCCTGAAGGGCGTCAAGGACCCCGACCTGGGCCGCGACCTGGTCGACCTGGGGATGATCCGGGACGTCCGCGTCGGCGACGGCGTGGTCGCGCTCACGGTCAACTTGACCACCCCGGCTTGCCCGCTCAAGGCGAAGATCGAGGCCGACGTCCGCAGCGCCCTCGTCAGCCGGCTCCCCGAAGGCCTCACGATCGAGATCAAGATGACCGCCGAGGTCCGCGGCAAGGGGACCGCGGAGTCGGGCGACATCCCGGGCGTCAAGAACGTCATCGCGGTCGGCTCGGGCAAGGGGGGCGTCGGCAAGTCGACGATGGCGGCCTCGATCGCCTTCGGCCTTCGCGCGCACGGGGCGAAGGTCGGCCTGATGGACGCCGACGTGTACGGGCCCTCGATCCCCCACCTCGTCGGCGCGTCGGGCCGGCCGATGACCAACGGCGACCACATCGTGCCGATCGAGGCCGGCGGCCTGAAACTCATGTCGATGGGCTTCCTTCTGGAGCCCGACCAGGCCGTCGTCATGCGCGGGCCGATGCTCCACGGCATCATGCAGCAATTCCTGCGGAAGGTGGAATGGGGCGAGCTCGACTACCTCGTCATCGACCTGCCGCCGGGCACGGGCGACGTCCCGCTGACCCTGGCGCAGACGCTGCCCCTGACCGGCGCGGTGGTGGTCTGCACGCCTCAGGAAGTCGCATTGATCGACGCCGCGAGGGCCATCGCGATGTTCCGCCAGCTCCGCGTGCCGGTGCTGGGGATGATCGAGAACATGGCGTTCTTCGACGTCCTCGCCTATCTCAAGGAGCGCGGAGGGCCCGAGGCCCGTCGCCTCGTCGACGGCAAGGCCTGCTTCGACCAGGACGGCGACGAGCGCGTCTACCTCTTCGGCCAGGGCGGGGCACGGCGCAAGGCGCACGCGATGCAGGTCCCCTTCCTGGGCGAGGTCCCGCTCAACCTGTTCCTCCGCGAGAGCGGCGACGTCGGCCGGCTGGAGGCCGCCTTGCAGGACGGCTCGCCCTCGAAGCCCTATCTCATGGGCATCGTCGAGCAGCTGGCCGCTCAGATCAGCATCCAGAACCTCAAGAACGTCAAGATGCCCAAGCTCGAGATCCTCAACTGATCACGAAGCCCGGGGCCGTCCGTCATCTGGCCGCCTTTTTGCGTACTAGTTGGAGTTGGATTCTTAGTACGCATGGCAAGCCGACCGACTTCGATGATGGATGGAGTGTGTCCGATGCGACTGAAGACGATATTGTTGACGGCCTTCCTGACGAGCCTCTCCGCCGCGACCGCCCAGGCCCAGTACTGGGGCGCGCCCGGAGTCGTCACCGTGGCCCCTTCGCCCTATGCGGCGACGGTCTACGGCAGCCCTTACGGCGTGGTCGCCCCCGTTTCGCCGGTGATCGTCCGGCGGACGCCCATGGTGATGGCCCCGGGCGTGACCGTCGTCCGACCCGGTTGGGGTTACGGCCCGGGATACGGGATGGGTTACGGCCCGGGCTACGGGATGGGTTACGGCCGGGGCTACGGCATGTACGGCCGCGGCTACGGGCGCGGCTGGCGGCGTTGGTGACGTAGACGCTCCACGGCGTCCCGATGGTTCCAGGGAAGCGCATCCTCCATGGTCCGACCACTCCTCGCCGCGGCCGTCCTGATCCTTTCCTTCAGCTGGGCGTCGAACGCCGACGCCCAGCAGGCCGTCCCGCTCGTGATCGACGACCCGGCGAAGGTCGGCGTCTCGGCCGAGCGGCTGCCGCGCGTCTCGGAAGTCGTCCGTCTGCGGATCGAGGCTCGCGAGATCGCCGGTGCGGTGACGCTCGTCTCCCGTCACGGCAAGGTCGTGCATTACGAGGCCCAGGGCGTCCTGGACGTCGACTCGAAGCGGCCCATGACGCCCGACGCCCTCTTCCACATGGCGTCCACGACCAAGCCCGTGACGGCGGCCGCGGTCGTCATGCTGATCGAGGAGGGCAAGGTCCGTCTGACCGACCCGGCCTCGAAGTTCATTCCCGAGTTCCAGAATCCCAAGGTGGCCGTCGAACGCGACGGCCGGATCGAACTGGTCCCCGCCCGGCGTGAGGTTCAGGTCCTGGACTTGCTCACGCACACCTCCGGCCTCCTCAGCGGCGGCCTCGGCCAGAAGCAGGCCCCGGGCGACGCGACGTCGCCGCACAGGGGCGACGCCCTGGGCGATTACGTCAAGCGGATCGCGACCATCCCGCTCGACTTCGAGCCCGGGACACGCTGGTCTTACAGCCCCTTCGGCGGCATCGACACGTTGGCCAGGATCGTCGAGGTCGCCTCGGGCAAGTCGTTCGACGTCTTCCTGCGCGAGCGGCTGTTCGAGCCCCTGGGGATGCACGACACGTTCTTCCACACCCCGGCCGACAAGGAGTCGCGGCTCGCCGCCTACCACTCCCGGAAGGGGGAAGAGTTGAAGAAGGGGGACTACTCGTTCTCGTTCGTCGAGCCCTACAACTCGGGCGCGGCCGGTCTGGTCTCGACGGCCGCCGACTTCCACCAATTCGGCCAGATGCTGGCCAACGGCGGCGAGCTGAACGGCAAGTGGCTCTTGAGCCCCCGCGGCGTGGCCATCCTGTCGTCGAACCACGTCGGCGAGAAGTTCCCGGGGAACCTGGGCCGGCCCGAGGGGATGGGCTTCGGCTTCGCCGTCGAGGTCGTCGTCGACCCCATCAAAGCGGCAACATTCCGGTCAGTCGGCAGCTTCGGCTGGGACGGCGCGTGGGGGACGCAGATCTGGGTCGACCCTCGCGAGGGGATCGTCGCCGTCTTCATGGTCCAGGCTACGGGCGTCCGGGCGATCCAGAACGACTTCGGCACGGCCGTCATGCAGGCGATCAAGGATCTCGACAGTCCCCGCTGAGCGGATCAGCGGAGATCCAGGCTCCGCCAGAGATACCAGCTCGCGACCGAGCGGAAGGGCCGCCAGGCCTCGGCCAGGGCGTGGCAGTCTTGCGGCTTCGGCAACTCGGCGAGGCCGTGCTTGTTGCGGAGCGCGGCGCGGACGCCGAGGTCGCCGATGGGCAGCACGTCGGGGCGGTTCAGGGCGAAGATCAGGAACATGTGGGCCGTCCAGACGCCCACGCCCTTGATCGTCGTCAAGGACTCGATGATCGCCTCGTCGTCCCAGCCCTCGTCGAACTGGTCGACGGGGGCCGACCCGTCGGCGACGGCCGCGGCCAGGTTGAGCACGTAGCGCGCCTTTTGACCCGACAGACCGCAGCCGCGGAGCGCGTCTTCGCCCAGCTCCAAAAGCCGGTGGGGATCGTAGGGCCGTCCCGCGAGGTCGTGCAGCCGCTGGCTGATCGCGGCCGCCGCCTTGGTCGAGATCTGCTGCGAGACGATCGACCCGACGAGCGAACCCAATCGGTCTTCCCGGGGCGCCAATTGGCAGGGCCCCACGCGCCGGATCACTTCTTTGAGGTGGGGATCGACGCGTTTGAGGTGGCGGAGGGCCTTCGCCCAGGGATCGACCGTTGCGGTAGGGCTCATCGGGTCGGCTCCGGGCTCAGCGCGAGGCGATGATCTGGGCCAGGGGGCGCACGACGCGGGGGAGGATCGAACGTTCGAGGATCTCCTCGCCCAGCTCGCGCTGGCGGCGGAAGGAGTCGAGGAACGTCAGCTCGGGGCCGTTGCCCCAGTACTGGCGGATCGTCAGATAAAGGCTGATCTGGTCGTCGGCGAAGTCGCCCGTGCGGACCTGATAGGTGCTCGTCCGCGTCTCGATCGAGAGCCGGGCCTGGAGCTGGCACGACTCGTCGAGGGCCACCGTCAGCGAGGGCTCGAAGTTGACGACCTTCTTCATCCGGGGCGTCTCGATGAGGCCCTCGAAAGCGCTGCCGACCCCCAGGGCCTCGGCGACGACCTCGTCGTGGTTGCCGTCGTAGGTGAAGTCGAACCCGAAGGTGACGTCGAGGGCCTCGCAATCGAGCAGGCTGATCGACAGGAGCGGGGGAGCAAGGTCCAGCAGAAGTTCATGCTGGCGATAGGCCTCGGCCGACGATTCGGGGTTGGTGCAGCCCGAGGCCAGCCGCCGGCCCTCGATGGCGACCGATCGGTAAGCGTCCTCGTCCTTATCGCTCTCCAGGACCAGGTCGCCGTTCTCGCGCGACTGGAAATTGCGGAGTTCGGGGAAACCCTTCCTCATCTGTTCGAAGAAATGCAGGACCGTATCACGGTTGTTGGGCAGCTCCATCTCGGTATTCAGATTGACGTTTACGTAGTAATCGTCGGCGTCGCGGTTGTAGCGATTCATCCGTCGGGCCTCATCGTCTTGGTCGATTTACGCCGTCGTCGATCTCGCGGGGCGAAAAAGCCCTCGCCGCGCGGGAGACCGGCGGATCCGGTGTACGTGCATCTCCATACATTCTACCAGAATGGGACCGGAGTGGGAACGAACTCGCCCACAGCGTAATCGACCAGTTTAGCTTAACGCTATTTTATCGAACGACTTACATTCCGTCTGTCCCACGAGGCGGTCAGACGCGGGCCCGGCCGGTTTCGGGGTGTCGGATGCGAATCGGAGGGGTGGCGTCGGGGTCGCGGGAGGGGTCGAGGAAGGCGCGGACGCCCTCCTCGGTGAGCCGGGGGTCGGGGGCGATCGCGTGGCTGGCCCCGTCGCGGCCGGCGGGGATGCGGGCGATGACCTCGCCGTCCTCGACGGAGACCGGGACGGCTCGCGAGTTGGCCACGACCACCATCGGCGGGGTCTCGGAGCCGGCGGGCTCGGTCCGGACGGCGAGCGTCCAGGGCCGGCCCGGGAACCAGGGGCGTTTCCACTGATAGGCGACGGTGATCTCGGGATGCGGTCCCGGGACGACCGTCTCGGCCGACGGTTCGCTCCCGGGGGAGTGCAGAAGGGCCCCGTCGGCCTCGTCCTGGGCGTAGACCCGGACGTGCCAGTGGGTCGACCGCAGGCCGCCGGACGGCTCGGCTTCGGGGGGCGTGGGGGCGTTCAGGATCCAGGAGCCCGCCCGATCGTACACATCGCGAGCCACGCTGAAGCGCAAGGCCGTCGGATCCTCGGGCCCGGCCGGTCGCTCGCCGCGGCGCGCCACGACGCGGGCCGAATGGGCGTCGCGCGGCCATGCCCATCGAAGCTGGATCCGGGCCACGTCGGGCGAGCCGGCGGTCGGGTCCAGGCGTACGGCGCGAAGATCCGTCGGGTCGGTGAGCCGGGCGAGCCAGACGCCCCGGCCGACGATCAGATGGCCGTTGAGTGCGGTCAGGGGGGTGTAGTATCGCGAGGTCGAGCCCAGGGGGTCGAAGTCCTCGGCGCTCCCCGGCCCCGTCGAATCGATCCAGTCGCCGGCGACCGCCTCGACCTCGGCCGGCGAGACCGAGGCCCCCGGCGGCTGGGGCAGGGGGGCCGACGTCCGCCGCAGCCGGACGATCCCCCGGCCGGGCTCCGCCCATTCGATGCGGACGCGGCCGGAGGGGTCGAGGATGGCCCGCGGCGGGCCGGCCGGTGCCCCGGGCGGGCTGGCGGCCACGGAGAGCGTCGCGCCCGAGGAGGGGAACCGGCGACCTTCGGGCGAGCGGTAGATGGCGAAGACGGCGTAGTGGTAGACCTGACCCTCGACGACGTCGCGATCGACGGCCGTGTCCGAGGCCGCCGCGATCCGGTCCCCGTGGCGCGGGTTCCGGGGGACGGCGATGCGGTTGCGGACGACCCGGACCTCTGCGACGCCCTTCGGCGCGTCCCAGTTCAGCACGATCTCGCCGTCTCGGACCTGGGATCGCAGGTTCCGCACGTCCGGGAGGAAGACGATCGGCCCGGCGGCGACGGCGGCCAGCGACTCGGACTTGCCACGGCGGCTGAGCACGGCGTAGCTGACGGTCGAACCCGGCTCGACCCCCGGGTCCTCGAACTCGGCGGCCGAGACCTCGGCGATCCGCGTGCCGTCGCCGGGGTGCTCGGGCAGGCCTCCCGGCTTGCGCAGGATCACGAACGTCGGCGCGGCGAGGCCGTCGGGCTCGGGCGGGAGCCACGCCAGCCGGACCCCCTCGGCGGTCACGCGGGCGTCGAGGTTCGTGGGGGCGTCGGGCGGGCAGCGTTCCAGGCCGTCGAGCGCCGCGGGGAGGTCGGCGGCCAGCCCCAGGCTGCGGCCGTACAACCGACGGGCCTCGGGCGGGTCCACCCGTTCCAGCCGTCGCGCCCGGCCGGCGAGGATCTCGGCCTTCCGCAGCCGCTCGACGATCCGGCCCTGCGCGTCGGCGATCTCGGGCGAGCCCGCGGCGACGAGCTTGCGCCACGTCGCCAGGGCCTTGGCCGCCGTGGCGAGACGGCCGCCGGCCTCGGCCAGCTCGAAGGCCATCCGGACCTCGTCCAGCTCCTGCTCGCGCTCGGCGATCCGCGACATCCCGTTCCGCGCGCCGACGTGCTCGGGGGCGTACTTCTGGACTTCCTCCAGGTGCCGCCGCGCGCCGGCCAGGTCGTGGATCCGAAATGCGTGCAGGGCCGCCGCGAAATGGCGGACGAGCGCCTCGCGGAGGACCATGCGGAACCCGCAGGCGCACTTCGGGGCGTCGACCAGGTTCGAGCGCTTGCAGACGGGGCATTCCCACTTGAGCGAGGCCCCGCAGTGCTTGCAGCGGACGGCGCCCACGCCCCGCGCGGTCGGGCTCAGCTCGGTCACGCCCGCGCAGTTGCGGCAGCGGAGCACCCGGTATCCGGGGCCGCCCGCCGCCCCGTTCTGCGGCGCCGCGGGGCGGGACGACGCCCCGCCGGGGTCGACGGCCACGCCGGCCTTGCGACAGGCGCGCTGGATCAGGCGGTGGGCCCGGTCGGGGGGGATCCCCCGCGCGCCGGCCTCGTCGATCAGGGCCACGTGCGTCCCGGAATCGATCCGGACGAGCCCGCGGACGGCGAACGCGGAGGTCTGCTCGAAGCGGTCCTCGGCTTCGAGCACGAGCGTGCGGTCGTAGCGGGCGCGGTGCTTGGGCGATCCCAGGTGGGTCTGCGCGTGCGAGACGACTTCCAGCCAGGCGGTCTTCTCGGCCGTGACCTGGGCCTTCTTCATCCAGCGCTGGCGTTCCTCGTCGGCCCGCGAGGCGATCAGGGCGAGCGGGGCGTCGCGGAAGAGGCCCAGGGCGTCGTACAGGTCGCGGCGGTCGAGGTGGTCGAGCGCCATGCGGATCTGCCGCCGCGTCGAGGCGTCGAGCACGTCCGGCGGCGTCTCATCCTCCGGCTCGACCTCGCCCGGCCCGCCTTGTTCGACCAGGAACGGGATCGGCCGCATGAGGCGGTCGAGCGAATCGCCGTCGATCCCCAGGCGGGTCGCCTCGCCGCGCAAGAGTTCGCGGTCGGCGGCGTTGAGCCCCCCCTTGGCGGCGCGGAGGCGGACCAGGCGGTGCAGCTCGTCGAGCTTCTCCTCGCGGCGGGCGATGTCGGCCGCGGACAGCTCGGCGTCATAGGCGGCGCGGTTGACGGGGCCGCTCAGGAGCGCCGCGCGGAGCACCGGGATCTCGTCGAGGAAGAGCTGGTTGGCGTGCCGCGTCTTGGGGTTGCGGGTCCCCATCGACCAGGCGGGCTGCTTCTTCTTGAGCGCGGCCTCGATCTCGGCGGGGGAGGCCCCCGGCTCGACGCCCAGTCGTTCGTAGTAATCCGCAATCATGTCTGGATCGATCGTCCCGCCCGCGGCCGACGTCGGATCCTCCCTGCCCGCCTCGTCCCCTCCGACGCTCCATTCTGGGACGCGGAGGGCCGATCGTCCAGCCCCCCCGCGGTCGGGGGCCCGCGGCCTTGTCGCTCGGGCCGCCGGCCACTACGCTGGCTCGGGCCGGATCGCCTGGCGGTCCGACGCAAAGCCCAGGGGAAATCGAACAGGGAGCGACGCAGACCCATGACCTCCAAGGTGAAGATCACGACGACGCAGCAGAACGGCCGGACGCACGCCTCCAGCGGATCCTCCTGGGAGGGCGTCATCGGCTACTCGCGGGCCGTCCGCGTGCGGGACCAGATCCACGTCACCGGCACCGTCGGCGTCGAGGCCGACGGAAAGTATTCGCCCTCGCTCGCCGCCCAGACCCGGCGGGCTTTCGCGATCATCACGGCGGCCCTCGAAGCCCTGGGCGGCAAGCCGGCGGACGTCGTCCGGACCCGGATCTACGTCACCGACATCTCCAAGTGGAAGGAAGTCGGCCAGGTCCACGGCGAGCTGTTCGGCGAGATCCGCCCCGCGCTGACGATGGTGCAGGTCGCCGCCCTGATCGACGCCGACGCCCAGGTCGAGATCGAGGTCGAGGCCGTGGTCCAGGACGAGGATCCCCGCCTGGCCTGACGCCGGACCCCGCGCCGGGGCGCCGCCTCAGCGCGGCCCGGCCAGCGGGCCGCGGTCGGCCTCGCGGAGCGATTCGGGGACCGGCAGCTTCGACAGGGCGTAGCAGTAGCCGGCGACGGACCGGATCTGGACGTCGTCCAGCAGCGGGCCCCAGGGGGCCATCCGGGTCCCCGTCACGCCGGCCCGGATGACGCGCAGGACGTCGTCTGGCTTGTCGCCGTGCTTCCACCTGCCGTCGGTCAGGTCGCCCACCTGCTCGCCGCCGAAGCTCGTCGACAGCGGCCCGTTCCCTTTGCCCGAGAGCCCGTGGCAGGGCACGCACCGCGACAAAAAGACCGACCGCCCCTCCATCAGGAACGGGTCGTTCAGGACCTCGGGCGGCGGCGGCTCGGCCGGCGGCGCGAAGCTGAAGTAACCGACCAGGCCCGAGAGGATCAGGAGTCCCAGGCCGACCAAAACCCACTTGCCCGCGGAAAAGTCGGCCGGGGCGGCATTCGAAGGGGCGACGTCAGGATTCGACAAGGTAGGGACCAGCAACCGAGCCAGCGGGCGGGAACGACGCGATCGGCGTCACACATCGACGAGCGTCCACCCTACCCGCCGAGGCCGCCCGCCGACAAGGCTGGCCGCGAGGAGGCCGTCCGGCTCTGCAACGAAGCCGGCCGTTCCGCCGCGCCCGAATTTCTTCCGCAGCATCCTGGACCATCCTGGGTATAGGGGACGGTGCGTTTCGACCCAGGTCGCGGCGGCGGACGAGGGGCGGGGTTTTCGATCGCGAATCACCAGCGAAGCCAAAATCAATGCAGCTTAAAAGTCGAATCGAAAACACTTTGCGGCGAATCGACTGGTCGGCTTTCGCGACGGACGAACCCGATTCGAAGCCGTTCCCGATGCCGAATGACGGACGGCTTCCGCGTGGCCTTTCCCGGCTGGAATTCGATGGGTCGACTCGTTTCGCAAGGCTTCTCGAAACCCGTCCGCTCGCCGTCGACGGTGAAAAAAGACATACGGTTTTCACCATCGAAGCCAATTTCAAACCAGCGTAAACGCTTGATTCAGTCAGGACTTATGGGCGACCAGAGACGCCATGCGTCCGGCGCACGAACCCAAATCGAAGCCGATCCCCGGCGGGCTCCCGACGAGTGGCCAGGTGGGCTCCGTTCAAAGCTCGGGGATCGTTGCGGCCTTCCCGCGTCGGCGGCGAAAGAGTCGAATCCAGAGGGGCGAGAGGACCAATCCGAGGACGACGGCGCCGATCCCGCCCAGGACGAACTTCGCCCTCAGGATGCGCCAGTTCATGGCCTGCTGGTGCGACACGGACGGCGAGATCGCGGGGAGCGAGGGCGGGGGCGGCTCCGTGTACCCCGTCCAGAATTCCGGGTCGTCGTCGGGATGCCGACCTTGCTGGAGCCGGGCCGTCATGAATCGCGTCCGGGCCTCCTGCCAGGCGTCGGCCTCGCGTCGCAGGTCGTGATAAGGCGCTTCGTGCACATCCTCCAGCTGCACGAAGTCGGGCCGACGAATCCAGGCCGTGAGCGCCTCGCCCCTGGGGGCGTCGGGGATCATCGAGCCGCGTCCGTCCTGGATCAACTCCTTGCAGCGCAGCCACGCGTAATAGGCCAGCGAATTTCGACCCCCGGCCCGCTCCGGGGAGAAACCCTGCGTATCCTGCCCGAGGGCCATTTTGAGGGCGTTGTAGACGTCGATGCTCTCCCAGGCGTTCCCGAGCACGATCAGGCCCGACAGGCCGAGGACGGCCTTTCGCGCCTCCGCCGGATCCATGGCTCCCACCTCGACCTGATCCCGGATCCCCAGGAAGTTGGGGAGATCCTCGAACCCGGCCAGGGGCGGGGGAGTCAGCAGCCAGTCCAGGAACCGGAGCTGGTACGACTCTCGCCCGAAGTGGGCGTCCGGGTTGATCGCGATCGCCCGGGCGATCTCGTCGCGGGCGGAGCGGACCTCGTCGAGCTTCGCGCGATCGGCCCCGGCTCGGACCCATCGGTGGACCAGGAACGTCCCCAGGTTGGCGTGGTAACGGTAGGTGTGCTCCCTCGACTCGGCCCCGTCGGGCCAGGTGTCGAGGAGTTTCCGCTTCCGCTCCATCCAGGCGATCGCCTCGTCGCCCCGGCCCAGCCGGTCGCAGGCGACCCCGGCGTCGTCATACGCCGCCAGGTCCCGAGGATGCTCAATCAGCCGCTTCTCCACCCGCTCCAGCCGCATCTCGTAGAAGAGCGGGGGGTTGCGAGGGAAGCGGCCCGTCAGGACGGCCACGACGTCGGGCAGGCCCTTCGCCTCGTCGGCCGGGGTGTCCCGATCCCAAAGGCAGGCGAGGAGCAGGGGCGGCGAGGCCAGCACGAAGGCCGCGAGGATCCAGGCGCGACGCATGGCCGAAGGTCCTGCTGATGAGCCGGCGATCGATGCCCTACAACCCAATGACAAGCGTAGGAAGTTCGCCCGGCCTCGTCAATCGGCGGCCACGGCCTTCTCGGCCAGGTCGGACCGGGGCCGGATGGCCAGGACGACGACGGCGGAGGCCAGGGCGATGAGGGCGAAGACGCCGAAGATGACCGCGAGCGGCATGTGGCGGTCGCGGAGGGCCCCGAAGCCCCAGTCAGCGAAGCCGCCGCAACTGATGCTGACCAGGTTCATGACCCCGTAGCCGGTGGCCCGCCGGTCGGCCGGGACGATCTGCGAGAGGATCGGCATGTTGTTGCAGTCGAAGAACCCCCAGCCGATCCCATAAAGGATCAAGAATGCGACCGCCAGCCCCAGGTGTTCCGAGAAACCGACCCCGAAGAGGGCGGGGAGGAACAGCAGCATGCCGGCCGCGCTCACGAAGATCCGCCCGCGATCGGTCCGGCGCATGCCCATGTCGGCGAGCCAGCCGCCCAGGACCACGCCCAGGAGCGAGGCGATCTGCACCGGCAGCACGGCGTAGACGCCCGCGTTGCCCTGGGTCAGCGAGAATCGCTCCTTGAGGATGTCGGGCATCCAGTCCTTCACGACCCAGCCGGCCATCGCCGGCAGGGTGAAGCAGACGACCAGCAGCAGGTAGTCGCGGTTGCGGGCCAGCTCGCCCAGGGCGGAGCCCATCGAGGCGCTGCGGTGGGCCCGCTCGCTCTCGCGGACGGGCGGGTCGCGGAGGACCAGCAGCAGGGGGAGGGCGTAGAGCACGCCGACGACGCCGCTGGCCTGGAAGGCGAACCGCCAGCCCAGGTCGGGGGCGTCGGCGACGTGGCCGGCGAAGCCGCCCAGGATCAGGCCGGCGTAGATGCCCGTCTGGTGCAGGCCGACGGCCCGCGAGCGGGTCGACCCCGAATGGTAGTCGGCGATCAGGGCGAGGGCCGCGGGGATGTAGAAGGCCTCGCTGATCCCCATCAGGGCGCGGGTGGCGACCAGGCCGTCGTAGGTCGTCACGTAGCCGGTGGCCCAGGTCACGGCCGACCAGACGAACAGGCTCGCCACGATCACGATCCGGCGGCTGAAGCGGTCGGCGATGTAGCCGCCGACGGGGCTCAGGATCGCGTAGACCCACTTGAACGAGCCCAGCATGAACCCCCAGTTCTCGCGGCTGGCGATGTCCGGGATGTCGCCCATCATCGACGTCTTCATCGCCGCCAGCATCTGGCGGTCGAGGTAGTTCAAGAGCGCCACCGGGACGAGCATCGCCACGATCACCCAGGCGATGCGCGGCAGCCCCGGCGAAGATTCGGGGAGCCCGGGATCGAGCGGTACGGCGGACATGATGGCTTCACCTGGGAGAGGACGGCCGGCGTCGGCGAGGCGGCCCGGCGCCGAGCAGCCGGGCCGAGGAGGGACGCATTATCACGCGGCCCCCCGGCCGGATCCACCCCCGGGAGTTCCCCGGGCGCAGACGAACGATCACGGAATTCTCTTGAGCGTGGCCCCGATCGCGTCGACGTCGACCTCGGCGTCGCCCAGGCCGGCGTCGGTGTAGGTGACCGACAGGTTCAGTTCGCCCTTGAGGAAGGCCGCTGCCCCGGCGGGGTCTTCCAGGACGGCGACCTGCTCCTTCCAGCCGTCCTTCTTCAGCCCGGCGAGCAGGGCCTGGACGGAAGCTTTCGCCCGGCCGGCCGCGAGCCTGTATTCGATGCGGCCGCCGGAGACCGTCACGTCGCGCGCCTCGGCCGGGACCGCGATGCGGATCTCGGGTTTGGGCTTCCGCATCGGGGCCGGCTGGGGCGTCTCCTTCGCGGCGAGCATCTCCTCGACCTCGGCGGCCGACATGTGGCGCAGGAGGCCGCGGGACTGGCCGTCGATCGTCTGGATGTGGAGCGAGAGGAGTTCCTGGGCGGCGTTCCGGAAGAACAGGGCCTCGCCGATCCGCTCCTTCGACGGAGCATCCCGCACGGCCTTCCAGCCGAGCTTCGCGAGCCGCTCGGAATACTCGTCGAAGAGGGCCTTCGGGTCGCGCGGGGCGTCGAACGAAAGTTCCTTGGTCACGTCGGCGTAATGGGCCCGCGACGCATCCGCCGGCGCGGGGAGGTCGGCCGACATCAGCTCGGACGAGTAGTCGACCACCGTCTTGCCTCCCTGGGCTGGTGCGGCCGTGACCCGGGCGCTCAGCTTCACGGCGTTTCGCTTGTAGAACCGGACGTCGCCAGCCTCGCCGTAAGGCTCCCAGGCCTGTTCCCGGAGTTTCCCGCGAACCTCCTCGGCGGTCGCCGGGACGGCGCCGGGGGCGAGGTAGGCCTTGCCGACCGGCGTCTCGTAGAACGGCGTGGCTCCCGCGGGCACGGGCAGGGCGGCGGTGTCGACGTCGCCGTGATTGAGGATCGTCACCGCCGCGACGCCGGGCTTCGCGCCGGGGAAGGCCGTGACCGAGGCCTTGAAGCCGGACTTGGAAAAAGTCCCGCTCGCCGCCTGGGCGCTTGCATAGCCGCCGGGGACCTCGTCCCATTCCGCGCCCAGGAGGGCCTTTTTCACGAAGTCGTACGCGCCCGCCGCGTCGGCCTTCACCTCGTACGAGACCCCGGCCAGGCGTCGATACGACGGCGCCACGGCCCCCGGAGGCAGCGGGAACGTCGCGAGATCCAGGACCGCCGCGGCCCGCTCGACGGTCGCCGGCTCGTCCGCCCGGGCCGGCTGCCAGGCCGCGATCGCCAGGCCCGCCGCGAGACAAAGGGAATTCGACCGCATGCTCCCCCCCTGTGCTGGGCCACTACCGACGAGTCGCCCCGTCGCGACCTCGGCTCGGCCTCAGTAGTCTAGGCCGCGATCGGCGGTTCGTGACGGGCGGGGCCTCGATGGCCCGGGCCGCGGCCGATCAGGGGGCCGTCAGCGTGATCCGGCCGAGCTTGTAGCGGCGGGCGCCGTCGTCGGCCGCGAGGGGCAGGGCGAGGACCGGCGCGCCGTCGCGGCGGCCGACGGAGATGAAGACGTCGTAGGTCCCGGGCCGGGTCGGCACGGTGAAGACGCCGAGCGGGTCGTGGTGCGGCATCGCCACGACGAATTCCGAGCGGACCTCGCGGACGGGGGCCGCGTCGATCGGGCCGACGGCCAGGGTGCGGACGTCGAACGACTCATCGACGTTCACCGAGACGATCCCGCCCTTGTCGTCCTTCAGCGTCAGCGCCGGGAACCCGCCGGGATAGCATGGCGAGACGCCGGCGTTGGCCCAGGCGCTCTCGACGACGAACGGGGCGCCGAGCGTCGTCTCGCGGGGCCAGGCCGCCGAGCGGATTTGGATGCGGTAGCCCAGGCGGCGGTTGATGCGATCGATGATCGGCCGGTTCTCCTCGAGCTCGATCCGCGGCCACCAGTGGATCGACATGTAGCTCGCATGATAATCCTCGACCGACTTCGCCAGCAGCGACCCGTCGCCCCAGGCCCCGCGCTCCTTCGAAGAACCGTAGTGCTCGTGTTCCAGCACGACGGGCAGCGTGGGCCAGAACGCCTGCGCCATCTCGGCGTGATACCAGGAGTTCGGAGGCGGCTGCACCAGGATGCTGTCGTCGCGGAGGGTGACGCCCTGCGACAGCGCGTAGTCGGTCGCCGGCTGATGGGCGCCCGCCCGGCTGGGGCCGGCGACGTCGTCACTGATCGCCAGCAGGCTCCGCTTGAAATGCTTCTTGTAAAGGTCGACGTGGGCCCTCACGGCCGCGAGGGTCCGGGCGTCGTCGAGCTGGGCGCCGAAGCCGGTGTGGCCCTCGCCCCACATGCCGAACGAGCCGACATCGATGAACGCCACGTCGGGATTGCCGTCGTACCTCTCGGCCATGGCCGCGAGGAAGGCGTCGAGGCGGGCGAGGAAGATTGGGTCGAGGTAGTCCGGCTCCCAGAGCGGACCGTCCTTCGACGGCCCCTTGCCGAACGTGAAGTTCACGCCCTTGGCGCCCGCCTTCTGGACCCACCGCGGGGTGGCGTCGCGCATCCAGCTCTCGGTCGAGGTGACCCGGATCGCGATCTTCATCCCCTTCGCCCCGAACCGCCGCGCGGGGGTGTCGAACAGCGACCAGTTGAACCGGCCTTCCTCGGGCTCCAGGAACGCCCTGGGGACGCGGAGGTAGACCGTCGACAGCCCCGGGAAGTCGTCGAGCGTGTCGGACGCCTCGAGCTTCGAGCCGTAGTTGGCGATGATGTTCGAGTAGTAGTGGAGCGTCCAGCCCATGTCCGGATTCACCAGCGCCCGGCCGTCGTCGCGGGGCGTGACGGCCACCCACGCGGGCTCCTCGCCCCGGGCGGCACCTTGCAAGAACGGGGGAAGGGACAGGGACGCCGCGATCACAATGTTCGTGAGCCGCATCATGGGTGATGCCTCGGGGGGGGGATTGGCACGGCGGGCGAGGCCCTCATCATACCGCGCCGCGATCCCGGGTCGACCGGGTCGAGTCAGGCGCTGACGACCTCGACCCCCAGGTCGCGGTACGGCTGGATCATCTCCTCGGACGCGTCGGAATCGGTCACGAGGTGGGTAAGCCGCCCGGCCGGGGTGACCAGGTGGGGGGCGACGGTTCCGAGCTTCTCGCTAGCGGCCAGCACGACCACCCGCGCGGCGTGGGCCGCCATGGCCCGCTTGACCTCGGCCTCCTCGCCGTCGAAGGTCGTCACGCCGGCCTCGGGATGGACGCCCGCCGCGCCCAGGATGCAGAGGTCGGGGCGGAGCAGGCGGTACGCGTCGACCGTCGCGACGCCCACGGCGGCCCTCGCCGACTTGAACAGCCGGCCGCCGACGATCACGCCCTCGATATTGGGATGCTCGGCCAGGACGGTTGCGGCCGGCAGGCTGTGGGTGACGATCGTCAGCGAGAGGTCCGGGTCGAGTCGATCCAGGACCGCCAGCGGCGTCGTCCCCGCGTCGAGGGCCACGAGCTGCCCAGGCTGGAGCAGCCGGGCCGCCGCCGCACCGATGCGCCGCTTCGCGTCGGTCGACTCCTTCTGCCGGGCCTTGTGCTCGACGGACGTCGGCGTGCGGGGCAGGGCGCCGCCGTGAACCCTCTGCAAGAATCCGGCGCGGTCCAGCTCGCGGAGGTCGCGCCGGACCGTGTCCTCCGACACCCCGAAGCGGCGGCTCAGCTCCGACGCCAGGATCTTTCCCTCGGTCTGGAGGACTTCCAGCAGCTTCTGCTTTCGCTCGGCCGTCAGCATCCCGATCCTCGCAGGTTACCCGGTGCCGTCGAATCTGGCCGGGCGACATCGCATCCGCCGCCGTCTTCGTCAATCCTGCACGATCTTGCGGCAGTCTGCATGAGGAATCCGAGAAATCTCCTCAAACCGTCTTGAGGTGATCGGTGCCCGGCGTAGAATCCACGGTAACCAAGAATCTTCGTGCAAATAGTCGCAGAGTCATGCAGAAACGAATCGACGCCCCATGATCGCTCCACCGGCCCTGATGCGGCGGCGGTATCTTCCTTCCTCCCTGAGGTCGCCGACCGGACACGAGCGGCTCGCGGTGTTCGGCCTCTTCGCCCTCGACGGCGTGGGGTTCGGGTCGTGGGCCGCGTATCTTCCGACCTACAAGGCGCGTCTGGGCCTGAGCGACGGCCAGCTCGGCATCGCCCTTTTCGCCCTGGTGATCGGCAGCCTGGTCTCGATGCCGGCGGCCGGCCGGGCGCTGGCGACCCGGAGCACCCGGGCGGTGGTCCTGGCCGGCTCGACCTCGTTCAGCCTAACGGTCCCGCTGGTGGCCTTCGCCGCCATGACGCTGGGGAACATGGCCGCCTTCACGGCCGCCGCGCTCCTGTTCGGGGCGACGAAGGGACTGATCGACGTCTCGGCGAACGCCCATGCGATCGACGTCGAGCGTGACGGCGGCGGGCCGTTGCTGTCGACCTGTCACGGCGGCTGGAGCCTGGGCGTCCTCTGCGGCGCGACGGCCGTCGCGGGCGCGTTGAAGCTGGGAATGCCTCCCTTGCTCGCCACCGCGCTTATCGCCGCGGGGCTTCTGGGCCTTACCGCCGCGGCCCATGCGACGCTCTCGAGCTTCGATCCCCCGAAAACGAAGGGCCAGGCCCCGTCCATCCGTCCCCGAGGGCGGCTCATCCCGCTGGCGGGCCTGGCCTTCCTGGGCCTCTTCTGCGAGGGGGCGATGGGAGACTGGGCGACGATCTACCTGGCCGACGAGGTCCGCGCGACGGCCTCGGCGGCCGCGCTCGGCTTCGCCGCGTATTCGCTCGTGATGATGTTCGGCCGCTTCGCCGGCGACCGCTTCGTCGCCAAGTTGGGCCCGGTCGCCGTGCTCGCCGTCAGCGGGCTGAGCGTGGCCCTCGGACTGGGAATCGCCCTGGCCTTGCGGACGTACCCCGCGGCGGTGGCCGGCTTCGCCCTGGTGGGGTTGGGCGTCTCGAACATGGTCCCGATCCTCTTCCGATCCGCGGGCCGCGGAGCCGACTCGGGCGCGGCCATCGCGTCGGTCTCGACCGTCGGCTACCTCGGCTTCCTGGTCGGCCCCCCGCTGATCGGAGCCCTGAGCCAGTCGGCAGGGCTCTCCATCGCACTCTCCGTCGTCATCCTCGTCGGCCTGACGATCGCCGCGGGCTCGCGGGTCGTCGCCGATCCTCCGAAATCCGCATCCGATCCATCCTCGAAATCCGAAGAAAGAACACCGCATGTCCAGTCCGAAGCGACCGCCTGAATACGCCCTCGCCGCCATCGACATCGACGAGACCCTCATCGGCCCCGACCGGAAGGTCGGCGCGGCCAACCGCAAGGCGATCGAACGCCTGCAGGCCCTCGGCTGCCGCGTGGTGCTGGCGTCGGGCCGTCGTCATGCGAACATGCTTCCCTACTACGCCGAGCTGGGCCTGGACGACTTCGTCGTCTCGTCGCAGGGCGCCCGCGTCGAGCACGCGACGACCGGGAAGATCCTCCACCGCGCCGAGATCGAGCCGACGACGGCGGCCTCGCTCGTCGCCGAGGGTTTGAGGCGCGGCTTCAGCGTCCTCCTCTGGCTGGAAGACCGCGTCTTCGCCCAGGAGCGGAGCCGCTGGACGGCCGCCTACGAGAAGCTCACCGACGACCCGGTGACGATCGCCGACCTGGCCTCGCTGACCGACCGCCCGGCCGAGAAGGTGATCTGGACCGCCGACCCGGCGGTCGTCTCGCAGACCGGTCGCGAGCTTCAGGGCGAGATCTACGCCCAGGTGCTCACGACGATCACCGAGCCCTGGTCGCTGGAGTTCAGCGCCCCCGACGCCAACAAGCGCGACGGCGTCGCGGCCCTCGCCCACCACCTGGGCGTCCCGCGCGAGGCCGTGCTGGCGTTCGGCGACGGCAACAACGACGTCGAGATGCTGGCGTGGGCCGGCATGGGCGTGGCCATGCCCCACGGCCGGCCCGCGGCCCACGCCGCCGCCCGGATCATCGCTCCCGAAGGGGACCGCGAATCGGCCCTGGCGCGCGGCGTCGATCAGGTCCTCCGCCACCGCGATGGCGTGATGGTGGCCTGATGGACCGTATTGACCGGGCCCTTAGACTGGGATGAGGGGCGACACGATCGAGCCAGCCTGACCACCACCACCCGCGGGAGCCCGCCATGTCGACGCGCCGTCAAATCCTCACGTCCGCACTCGCCGGCGCGGCCGCGGCGGCCCTCGCTCCCCGTCTGACCGCCGCGACCGACGACGAGAGGCCTCTGCCCCGGAATGAGCCTTCGACCTCGGGGCGTTACCGGCCTCGCGAGCGGTTCGGGCTCGGCGGCGTGGCGATCGGCAACGCGTTCCGGCCCACCACCGACGCGATGTCCGAGGCCACGATGCGAGCGGCCTGGGACGGCGGCGTCCGCCACTTCGACACGTCGCCCTGGTACGGGCTCGGCCTGAGCGAGCGGCGATTCGGCCAGTTCCTCCACGCCCAGGCTCGCGATTCTTTCGTGATCTCCACCAAGGTCGGCCGCCTGCTGAAGCCCGACGAGACCTTCAAGAAGCCGTTGTTGTGGAAGGACTACCCGCCCTTCCGCTACGAATACGACTACTCGGCCGCCGGCACCCGGCGCTCCATCGAGGACAGCCTCAACCGCCTCGGCCTGGGTCGGCTCGACATCGTCTACATCCACGACCTCTCGCCCGACAACGCCGACATGGGCGCCGAGTGGACCAGCTACTTCGACGTCGCCATGAAGGGGGCGGCGAAGGAGCTGACGAAGATGCGCGACGAGGGGGTCATCCGGGCCTGGGGCTTCGGCGTCAACACGATCGAGCCCTGCCTGCGGGCTCTCAAGGAATCCGACCCCGACATCTTCCTGTCCGCCACGCAGTACTCGCTGATCCATCACGAGGACGACCTGCATACGCTCTTCCCGGCCTGCGAGGAGCGGGGCGTCTCGATCGTCGTCGGCGCGCCGCTGAACTCCGGCTTTCTGGCGGGGGTCGACCGCTACAATTACAGCGAGGACTTGCCCGAGAAGTTCGTGAAGAAGCGTGCGAAGCTTCGCGAGGTCGCCGGCCGCCACGGCGTGGACCTTCGCACCGCGGCCCTCCAGTTCTGCGCGGCGCCGAAGGTCGTCTCGTCGGTCATCCCGGGAGCCCGCTCGCCCGAGCAGGCCCGGCAGAACATCGCCTCGATGAAGGTCCGGATCCCGGACGACTTCTGGGCCGAGTTGAAGCACGAAAAGCTGATCGCCGCCGACGCACCGACGCCCAAAGCCGCGAGCTGACCACTCACCAAGGGACGACGATGCTTCGACATGGGGCGATCCTCGGGCCATTCCTCCTGGCGGCGGCGCTTCTCGGCTCGGCCGCCCGCGCGGACGACGCTGGGACCGTCGCCCTGACGCACGTCCGGCTCATCGACGGAACCGGGGGCGACCCGATCGACGACGCGACGATCGTCGTCGCAGGCGGCCGGATCACGGCGGCGGGTCCGGCGGACACGGCGATCCCGCCGGGGGCCACGGTCCGCGACCTCCGGGGGAAGACCGTGACTCCCGGCCTGATCTCCGACCACAGCCACGTCGGCCAGGTCCGGGGCGCGACCAACGGGGCCCCGAACTACACCCGCGAGACGATCGAGGCCGAGCTGCGACAATATCGCGATTACGGCGTCACGACGATCATGGCGCTCGGCAACAACGGCCCTTTGTTCGGCACGCTTCGCGAGGAGGCCCACGCCGGGGCGCTCGGCGGGGCCGACCTGTTCGGCGTCGATCGCGGCGTCGGCGTGCCCGACGGCGGCCCGCCCCAGGCCATGACGAAGCTCGGCGCCGACCAGCTCTTCCGGCCTCGCACGGTCGCCGAGGCCGTCGCGGCCGTCGACGCGATGGCCGACCGCAAGACCGACCTCGTCAAGCTCTGGCTCGACGACTTCGGCGGGTCCGCCGCCAAGATGACGCCCGACGTCTACACGGCCGTGATCGAACGCGCCCACGCCCGCGGCGTCCGCGTCGCCGCCCACATCCACGACCTGGCCGACGCCCGGGCCATCGTCGCGGCCGGCGCCGACATCCTCGCGCACGGCGTCCGCGACCGGCCGGTCGACTCCGACCTGATCGACGCGCTCAAGTCCCGCGGCGTCTGGTACGTCGCGACGCTGGCTCTCGACGACGCCAGCTTCGCCTGGGCCGACCAGGCGGCCTGGACGCGATCGCCGTTCGTCCGCGCGGCGCTCTCCCCGGAACTGGCCCGTCAGATCGACGACCCGAAGTGGCGAGCCGGCATCCTCGCCGGCCCCGGGCTCGCGGGCTCGCGGTCTTCCCTGGTCATGAACCAGCGAAATCTGAAAACCCTCTTCGACGCCGGGATCAAGATCGGCTTCGGCACCGACAGCGGCGCGACGCCGCTGCGCGTGGCCGGCGTCGCCGAGCATCGCGAGCTGGCGTTGATGGTCGAGGCGGGCCTCACGCCGCTCCAGGCCCTGACGATCGCCACCTCCCGCGCGGCCGGCGCGTTGAATCTGGACGACCGGGGCCGCATCGCACCGGGCCTGCGAGCCGACTTCCTCGTCTTCGACGCGGACCCGTCCCAGGACGTCGCCAGCACCCGGATGATCCGCGAGACCTGGATCCAGGGCCGGTGCCACCCCCGCGTCGAGCCCACCGCGACTCCTTGACAACCCGGAGACTGCAACACCATGAGCGAGATCGATCGTCGCGCCTTCGCCGCGCTGCTCGCGGGCGGGGGGCTGCTGAACGCCGCGTCCCGGGCGGCCGAGGGCGAGGAATTCGTCAGGATCATCCGGTTGGAGCCCGGCGAAGGCATACCCAACAACCCGAAGCTGCCGGTGCTGCTGTATCGGGGGTTCCTCAAGGCCGACGCGAACGACCCGGCGGCCCACGAGGCCCTCTTCGAACGCAACGGCTGGCCCCCCATGTGGCGTAACGGCGTTTATGCCTTCCATCACTACCACGCTACGGCCCACGAGGTCCTCGGCTTCGCCGGCGGGCGGGCGACCCTGCTGCTGGGCGGCCCCGGCGGCCAGAAGGTCGACGTGGAGGCCGGCGACGTCGTCCTGCTCCCGGCCGGCACGGGCCACATGCGGCTCGACGCCTCTCGCGGCTTCCTGGTCGTGGGCGCCTACCCGCCCGACCAGTCGCCCGACCTCCAGCGCGAGGCTGCGACGCCCGAAATGCTCAAGACGATCGAGTCCGTGGCCGTCCCCAAGATCGACCCCGTCCTGGGCGAGGAGGGGGCTGTCTACGACCGGGAATGGCTCGGACGCAGGCCGTCCGGCGAGACGCGGTGAAGCTCGGGCTAGGGGCCCCGGTCTTCCGGGTTTGACCGCCGCCGCGGGCCGCCGGTACGATGGGCTTTTCCGCCGTTCCGCCGGCAGCAGCGTACTCGTTCCAGACCGGCGGCGCGGCCTTCCGGGAGACGTCGGATGCGGTGGTCGGTCGCTTCGAGGTTGGTTCGCCTTAGACATCCATTCCTGGCCCTCGCCCTGCTGGCCTGCCTCCTCGGCGCGGCGGCGGGCTGTTCCGAACCCGTCGCCGAAGCGCCGAAGCCGCCGCCGACCTACCCGGGCGTCTCGCTGACGATCGGCGCGATCGGCGACACGGCGATCCTCGCCGGCGTCGCCGCGCAGCGGGGCGAATGGACGGCCACCCGCAAGGGCGAGATCGCCGTCGCGACCGACGCCGCCAGGACGGTCGAGAACGCGGGCGACCTCGACGTCCTCGTCTTCCCCGCCCAGGATCTCGGCGCCCTGATCGACCGGAACCTGCTGGCGGTCATCCCCAACGCCGTCGTCCTCCCCGAAGCCCCCGCCCCGGAAGGGGCGAAGCCCGCCGATCGGAAGTCCGAGGCTTCCGAAGATCGCGAGGCCGAGGGCTTCCAGTACATGGACGTCGCCCCCGCCTTCCGCGAGCAAGTGAGCAAGTACGGCAGCGACCGCTACGCCCTGCCGATCGGCGGCTCGACGCTGATCCTGGCCTATCGGCGCGACGCCTTCACCGCCGAGGCGAACGTGAAGGCCGCCAAGGAGCAGGGCCTGTCGCTGGAGCCGCCCGCGACCTGGGCCCAGCTCGACGCGCTGGCGCGCTTCTTCCAGGGCCGAGACTGGGACGGCGACGGCACGCCCGGCTTCGGCCTGGCCGCCGCGCTCGGGAAGGACGCCGAAGGGGTCGCCGACGCCACGTTCCTGGCCCGCGCCGCGAGCCTGGGCCAGCATCGCGACCACTACTCATTCCTGTTCGACGCCGACGACCTGGCCCCCCGCGTGGTGACGCCCCCGTTCGTCGAGGCGCTCAAGGCGATCGCCGCGTGGAAGGCCGTCGGCCCCCCGGGCGTCGAGGCGTTCGACGTCGCCGCCGCGCGGGCCGCGTTCCGCGAGGGCAAGGTCGCCATGCTCATCGACCGGGCCGAGAAGGCCGCCGAGTGGTCGTCGGACAAGGCCGTCGCCGGGGCCCCGCTGCCGGGCTCGGAGCGGGTCTACGAGCCCGCGCGCAAGACCTGGGACGCCGGCGGCTCGATCAACCGGCCGACCTACCTGCCGTTCGGCGGGGGCTGGCTCGTCGGCGTCCGCCGCGGGATCGCCGACGAGAAGCGTGCGGCCGCGTTCGACCTGGCCCTCTATGTGGCCGAGGCCGACGTCGCGAACCGGATCCTGGCCGAGCGGGCTTTCCCCATGCTCTCCGTGCGGGCCAGCCAGATGGGCCGGGGGCTCCCCGACCCGTCATCGGCCCGCAACGTCGACCCCCGGAGCTGGTCGGGCGCGGTCTCTCGCAGCCTGATGGCCGAGCGCGTCTTGCCGGGGCTTCGCATCCCCGACGCCGGCGGCTACCTCACGGACCTCTCCGCGGGGCGCGTCGCGGCGATGGCCGGGAAGGCACCCGACGAAGCCCTGCGCGACGTCGCCGCCGCCTGGACCGCCCGCAGCAAGACGCTAGGCGTCCCTCGGCAGCTCTGGCACTACCGCCGCAGCCTGAACACCCTGGCCACGCTCCCCGAGCCTCCGGCGCGCGACAAGTGATCGATCGGCCCTCGCGGCCCCGGCCTCGCGAACAAGGTCCATGAGCGAATCCGAAGCCGACCAGACCGAGCCGAACCTCGCGAGCGCGCTGGACGAGAACGGCCTGCTCGCGCTCGACGTCCCCGCCTTCGTCCGCCGCGGGCAGGACGTCGAGTTCCTGATCAGCTCGCTCCACGAGCGCTGCCGCAGACATCGCCTGGCCCGGCTCGACATGGTCCACGTCCGGCTCCGCCAGTGGGCGAAGGTTGCGACCGGCCCCGGCGACTGGGCCGACGCCTTCCTCGGGCCGATCGACGGCCTCTGGCCGCTGGCCGAGGCCGAGTCCCCAGCCTGGAGCCGCCGTCCCGGCTCGCCGCGCCAGCGGCGGGCGATCGCCCGCGACCTCGTCGCCAGCGTCGAGCGCTTCAACGAACGCTGGGCCGCGTTCGTGGCCAGACTGGACATCGATCTCGTCAATACGGCGATCGAGCACTACAACGCGTACTATGTGATCGAGAAAGAATGCGTCCTGGGCTCGGCCCGCCTGGCGGCGATGTTCTTCACGCCGCTCGTCAAGGTCTCGGCCGCGTCTCTCCTGGCCGACCATCCGCCGCTCCCCGTCCCCGAGCCGAACGCCTGAACCGGACGACGATCCCTTCAACCTCTGCGAGAGCCCCATGACCCGACGTCTCGACCAACCCAGGCCGACTTCAATCCTTTCCGCGGCGTGCGCGTCGCTGCTGCTGATCTGCGCCTACGCGACGTCCGCCTCGGCGCAGGCGGTCATCGAGGCCAAGCCGAAAGCGGCCGATGCGCCCAAGGCGGCCGCCGCGGCCTCGAACGTGTCGTTCGCGATCACGTACACGGAGAAGGTCGCCCAGGGCTCGCCGATCACCGGCCGCGTCTACGTCATGCTGGCCGCCGCAGGGTCGCCCGGCGAGCCGCGGTTCGGGCCCAACTGGTTCCGCCCCCAGCCGTTCTTCGCCAGGGACGTCCGCGACTGGAAGCCGGGCGAGGCGGTCGTGATCGATGCCCAGGCCGTCGGCTTCCCCGACGCGATCGACAAGCTGGCCCCGGGCGACTACCGCGCCCAGGCCGTCGTCCGGGTGAATCCCGACACGGCCAAGATCGGCGACGGCGAGGGCAACTTCTTCGGCCCCATCGTCGACTTCAAGGCCCCGGCGGCGGCGGCCGAGGCGATCAAGCTGACGGTCGACCAGGTCGTCCCGCCGCACGTCTTCAAGGAGACCGATCGCATCAAGTATGCGGAACTCGTCAGCCCGTTGCTCTCGGCCTTCCACGGCCGGGAGATCAAGCATCAGGCGGCCGTGATCCTGCCCAAGACCCCGCCGAGCGGCAAGTCGCCGGCGGTCTACATCATCACCGGGTTCGGCGGCGACCATCATTCGGCCCCCCGCTACGCCCAGTCGCCGGGCATGCGCTTCGCCGAGGACATGACCCGCATCGTCCTCAACGCCGACTGCGGCACGGGCCACCACGTCTTCGCCGACAGCGCCAACAACGGCCCGCGCGGCAAGGCCCTGACGGAGGAGTTCATCCCCTACCTGGAGAAGACCTTTAACCTCATTCCCGACCCCCGCGCCCGACTGGTCAACGGCCACTCGTCGGGGGGCTGGAGCAGTCTTTGGCTCCAGGTCGCCTACCCCGACTTCTTCGGCGGCGTCTGGTCCACGAGCCCCGACCCGGTCGACTTCCGCGACTTCCAACGCATCGACGTCTACGCCGCCGGCGAGAACATGTTCAAGGACCGACAGGGCGAGCGCCGGCCGCTCGCCCGCATGGGGACGAAACCAATCCTCTTCTATGAGCCGTTCTCGAAGATGGAGGACGTCATGGGTACCGGCGGCCAGCTCGGCTCGTTCGAAGCCGTCTTCAGTCCCAAGGGCCCCGACGGCACGCCGCTCAGGCTCTGGGATCGCAAGACGGGCGAGATCGACGCCGCCACCGCCAAGGCCTGGGAGTCTTATGACATCCGCCTCGTCCTGGAGCGGAATTGGCCAACCCTCGGCCCCAAGCTCGCGGGCAAGCTGCACGTGATCACCGGTTCGATCGACACCTTCTACCTGGAAGGCGCGGTCGTGAAACTCAAGGCGTCGCTCGAGAAGCTCGGCAGCGACGCCGACGTCGAGATCATCCCCGACAAGGATCACGGCAACATCCTCGACCGCAACCTGGCCGAGCGGATCGATCACCAGATGAAGGCGGCCGTCGCCCCCGTGCTCGAAGCGAAGTGACCGGCCTCAGCCCGGCTCGCGCGCCGGTCGCAGGAGATGGCGGGCCGCATCGATTGCGACGAACCCCAGCGCGGCCCCGAGCGTGTTCAGGATCACGTCGTCGACGTCGCTGAACCGCGAGCCCGACCGCGACTGGGCGGCCTCGATCGCCGCGCTCAGGGCGAGCCCCGCGAGCGCGGCGTGCCACAGTCGGGGACGGCTCCCGAGCAACACGAACGCCGCGCCGAGCGGGGTGAAGACCACGACGTTGCCCACGATGTTGACCCAGAAGCCCCGGCCGCCCCGAGAGAGGTCGCGCGTGATGCTCTCGAAGGGCGTCAGGCGGATGCGCTCGGACGCGGGCGGCGGCTGCGCGTTCTTGTAGGCGAGGGTCAGGGTCAGGAGCAGGAAGAGATAGACGACCAGCAGCGTGACGAGCAGCGATCGGAGCACGGCGACGGTCCTTCGGGCGGTGAGCTATCGATCGTCGATCGAAGCGCGTACCATGAAGTTCCATGGTGTCGATCGCCGCCCCGGAACGCAATCGGACCTCACTTCGGCGCATCGCCCGGCGGCGCGGAACAGACGGAGTCGGCCATGCCCGTGCTCGATCGCGAGGAATTCATCGAGCAGGCGTACTTCTTCCACGCCTTCCGCGAACGCCTGGCCGACGGGGTCCCCTCGCAGGACATCCTCCTGCGCATCGGCGAGGAGCTGCTGTCGACCACCAAGCTCCCCATGGCCGTCGGCTTCCTGGCGACCGAGAGCAAGGTTACGGGCCTGATGGCCCCGGCGATGAGCCACCTGGGGCACTACTTCACCGCCTTCCAGGCCCACGTCATCGGCCAGGCCGAGGCCGACCTGAGCCGGTTCCCGATGGAACAAGCCCTCCTCGTCCTGGAGCGCGAGGTCGAATACAAGATGAAGGGGGCGTCGCTCCCCGGCCTGTTCATCTTCCAGTTCGAGTCGCTCTCGCGCAACCGCCTGGGCTACAGCAAGGGCCTGGCCGCGATGGCCGAGGACCCGATGTACGACGAGGACTGGCGCGACTACATCCTGACGCTGCAGGCCCGGCTGGGCGACGTCGACTTCGCCGACCTGATCTTCGTCCGCTCCGCTTACTTCGCCAACGAGCGGCGTAAGCTGAAGCCCGACTTCGTCCCCAAATACCCGCCCCTCTTCGGCGAGAAGGAGGGCAAGATCGCGCGGGCCAACCGCGGCCGCGACCCGCTCTACCTCTTCTCGGCCCTCCAGCGCCAGCTCGGCTATCCCGAGGTGCCGCGGCCGAAGCGGCCCGATGGCGTGGAAGACCGGCTGACGATCCTCGAACAGCGGGTCGCGCAGCTCGAAAACCGACTCAAGTTCGTCGAGGGGGCCGGGAACCAGCCCCTCGACGTCAGCCAGGTGATCGTCAAGCCCGAAGACACCGCCGGCATCCCCAGCGGATGGGCCGCGAAGCGGCTCGGCTCCTGAACGACGGAAGGTGCGAAGCCCGATGAACCGACCCGCGAAGACGCTGGCCTGCCTGATCCTCGCGAGCCTCGGCCAAGCTCGGGCCGCTCCGCCTGACGCGGGGCCGGGACGATTCGCCTTCGACCGGATCGTCCTCGACGCCGACTTCCCGGGCGCCTATCAGGTCGAGGTCGCCGACGTCGACGGCGACGGCAAGCCCGACGTCGTAGCCCTCGGCGGCGACGTCTGCGCCTGGTATCAGAACCCGTCCTGGACCAAGCGGATCATCACGTCCGGGAAGACGGCCCCCGGCGTCATCAGCAGCGCCACGGCCGACCTCGACGGCGACGGCAAGGCGGAGGTCGCCGTCGCCTACGAGTTCGAGATGAACCAGCCGAAGCGCGGCAAGCTCTTGCTGGCGAAGCAGGGGGCGAGTCTCGACGCGTCCTGGACGCTGCTGCCGATCGAGGACCTCGGCAGCATCCACCGGCTGCGTTGGGGCGACCTCGACGCCGACGGCAAGCTCGACCTGATCGTCGCGCCGATCTTCGGGCCGGACGCCGTTCCGCCGGGCTTCGACGACCCCGCCCGGCTGGTCGCCTACGTCGCGGTCGACGTCCACGAAGCCTCGCGCTGGAAGAAACGCCCGCTGACCTCGCGGCGGGTCGCTCACGCGATCGAGTACCAGCCGACGTTCGCCGACGTCGCCCATCCCACGGTACTCGCGGCCGACAATCAGGGCGTCACCCTAATCGGGCCGCTCGCGACCGACGCCGAGCCCGACGCGGTCGACCTGGCGCCCGGAGCCGCCGGCGAGGCGCCCAAACGGGGGGCGAGCGAGATCCACCGGGGTCGCCTCCGGGACGGCCGTCTCTTCCTGGCGACGCTCGAGCCCTGGCACGGATCCGAGGTCGTCGTCTGGCCGCAGAAGGCGGCGGGCGGTCGCGAGTTCGGGCCCCGCGTCGTGCTCGACGACACCCTCGCCGACGGCCACGCCCTCTGGGTGGCCGACCTCGACGGCGACGGCCAGGACGAGGTCTTCGCCGGCCACCGGGGCAAGGATCACCGCGTGAGCCTCTATGATTACGACGAATCGACGTCATCCTGGCGTCGCACCGTCGTCGATCGCGACGTCGCCCCGCAGGACCTCCGGGGCGGCGACCTCGACGGCGACGGCCGGCCCGACGTCGTCGCGGCCGGCGGGTCGGCTCGCAACGTCGTCTGGTACCGGCTCCGTCCTCGCTGAGAGTCAGGGCAGGGCGGCCGTCGCGGCGATGAGCGCCGCCCTGGCTTTGACCCGGGAGGCAGGGTCGACGGTGCAGGCCTCCCAGTCGATCGCCGGCACCGCGACCGGCCGCTCGACGAGGCGGCGGTCGCGGGCCAGTTCCGTGAAGACCCGCCCCCAGGCCTTCATCGCCCCGTCCGCGCGCAGAAGGCCGATGCGCTGGGTCACGTCGCCCGCCTCGGGCTGGTCGTAGAGGCCCCAGTGGATCCATCCGACGGCGCCGACGTTCGCCGACAGATCCACGAGATTTCGGCTCCAGCGGGCCTGGTCATCCTCGCTCGCGGGCGGGTGCGTCTCACTCCCGAATTGGAGCGGACCGCCGCCGTACCAGCCGTACTCCGCCACGACGACGGGCTTCCCCTTCGCCCCCCGTACCACCTCGCCGACGACGCCCGCCAGGTAGGCCAGGTTGGTCTTCTCGGCTTCCGGCCGATAGGTGTAGAAACCTCCTTCGATCGGATAGAAGTGGACTTCCAGGAAGTCGATCAGGGGCGCGAGCCGTTCGGGCCGGAAACCGGCGTAGCCCTCGGGCCCGCCGAGATTGAGGGGCACGCTGAACTGGAGCAGGCCCACGGTGACGAGCGCCTCGGGATCGGCCGCCTTGATCGCGGCGGCCTGGCGTCGCGTCCAGGTCACGGCGACGTCCTCACGATACCTCTGGTAGTCCCGCAGCCGGCGCGACGTCACGGGCGCATCGCGCGGCGGGATCGCTTCGGCTTCGAACGGCGAGACGCCGCCCGCCTCGTCGCCCCAGGCCGCGGCCAGCCCCTGCGGGTTCTTGTACGTCGATTCCAGCCATCGGCTCCAGCCGGCCTTCATCGCGGGGGTGTCCCAGGCGACCACGGGTTCGTTGAGCAGGTCGTAGGCGAAGATCACCCCGCGGCCGCGGTAACGTCCAGCGAGTTCCGTCCAGAACGCCTCCATCGTGGCGAGGAATCCGTCGTCGGCGATCCGGTCGACCTTCGCCCAATCGGGCACGCCTTCCCAGTGGTCCGGGCCGGTCGGATGCACGCGGATCCCCGCCTCCTCGGCGATCGCCAGGAACCGATCCAGCTTCGCGAGGGCTTCGGGGTCGATCCGGCCGCGCTCGGGCAGGAACGAGCCCAGCGTCAGGAAAACGCGGACCACGTTCACGCCCATGGCCTTCATCCGCATGAAGTCCGCGCGGGTCGCGTCGGGGTCGAACGTCTTCCAGACCTGAGGCGCCCAACCGGTTTCGGGTCGGAAATACGTCAGGCCGAACGGCGTGAAAGGCTCGCCCCCCGACGTGACGAACGCCGACTTGCCGACGGCGACCTGGACTCTCGCCATCTCCCCGCCCGGGGCGGTCGCCGCAGCACACGCAAGCGTCGCAATCAGGGCCGCCCGACGCAGTCCAAGCCGTCTCGAAGACATCGTCCACGCTCCCGACGCGAGATCCCTCGACCCACACGGGCCGGGCGAGTCCTCGCCACTCCCCGCCGTCTCGCAGTCTGCCGCGCCCCGGGCGCCCGGTCCAGGACTTGCAAGAGGACCGCACGACGATAAGGCCAGGAGCGACGATCAGGGCGAAACCCCGTGAGACGCATTACGATGGCTGCGTCGTCCCGAGGACGACGACGTTCGATCTCATCATCACGCCTGGACGATCCAGCCAAGGCCGGCGGCCCGCGTCGACCGGGCGGGCGAACCGGAGGTATCCCGTCCCGTGACGACTCATGCAGCCGCAGTCCCTTTGGTCTCCCTCATCTTCGGCGTCACCTATCTGGCCCTGGCGATCGGCCGGGTGCCCGGCCTGAGGATCGACCGGGCCGGGATCGCCCTGGTCGGGGCCGTCGCCATGCTCGCCTGCAGCGTCCTCACGATGCGGGAGGCGGCCGGGGCCGTCGATTACGAGACCATCGTCCTCCTCTTCGGCATGATGGTCGTCGTGGCCTTTCTGCGACTCTCCGGGTTCTTCGCGCTCGCCACAGAGGGCGTCGCCCTTCGCTTCTCCCACCCGCTGGCGTTGCTGGCGGTGACGATCGGCCTGTCGGGCGTCCTGTCGGCGTTCCTCGTCAACGACGTCGTCTGCGTCGCCCTCACGCCTCTGACGCTCGACCTCTGCCGCAGGCTGAAGCGCCCGCCCATCCCTTACTTGATCGGGCTCGCGACCGCCTCGAACATCGGCTCGGTGGCGACGATCACGGGCAACCCGCAGAACATCATCATCGGCTCGCTCTCGCAGATCTCCTACATCCGTTTCTCCTCCCGCCTGGCCCCCGTGGCGGCCGTCGGCCTGGCGTTGAACTTCGCCGTGGTGGCCCTCGTGTATCGCAAGTCGCTGGGCCAGGCGCTCGAGTCGCCTCCGCAGCCCGTGACCGGGAATGACGTGAAGCCGCGCGTCCACGGGCCGCTCCTGATCAAGAGCGCCGTGGTGACTTTGGCCGCCATCGCCCTCTTCTTCGCCGGCCAGCCGATCGCCGTGGTGGCGCTGGTCGCCGCGGCGATCTTGATGCTCGACCGCGTCCGGCCGTCCAAGGTCTATGAGTCGGTCGACTGGCCGTTGCTCGTCATGTTCGCGGGCCTGTTCGTCGTGGTGCACGCCTTCGAGCGGGACGTCGTCCGGACGTGGGGGATCGACAGGTGGCGTGCGATCCTCGACTCCCCGGTGGTCATGGTGAGCGGGCTGTCGGTTTTGCTCTCCAACCTGGTCTCGAACGTACCGGCGGTCCTGCTCTTCAAGCCCTTGATGGCGGCGATGTCCGACGGGGCCCGCGAGCAGGCCTGGCTCGCCCTGGCCATGTCGAGCACGCTGGCCGGGAACCTGACGCTGCTGGGCTCGGTGGCGAACCTGATCGTCGTGGAGAACGCGCGGCGGGCGGGGACCGAACTCGGATTCCTCGAATACCTCAAGGTCGGCGTGCCGCTGACGATCGCGACGACCGTCGTCGGCGTCGCCTGGCTCGCCCTCACACGTTACTGAACTGGATGCCGAGAACGCGAATCGCCCCGGGAGCGGCGGGCGCCGGTCTCCGGGGCGATGCGGTTGAATTCGAAGGGCCCCGGACTTTCAAATCCGGGGGCGTCGGTTCGAAGGTCAGAGTCCGTTGAAGGACGACCCGACCTTGAGCTTGTTGCGGCGCGAGAGCAGCAGTCGATCCCAGGCGAGGGACTCTTCGAGCACCTCGCTGCGGTGGGATGTCAGCTCGGACAGGATCGATTGCAGGGCCGCGTCGACGATCCTGCCGTTCGTGTTCGCGCCCCGGGCGGCGGGCGTCGCGAAGTAGGAGCCGATCGAGCGGCCGCTCGGCGGCGGCGGCGTGGCCTGGGCGACCAGCGGGACGACGCCGGCCGCGGCGGGCGTCGTCGAGCCGGTCGCGACCGTGCTGGTCAGGGAGGACGGAGTGCTCGCCCCGGTGGAGACCGATAGCGTGTATTCGCCGGGGCCGCCGGCGGCGCTCAGGACCTCGATGTAGTAGGTACCCTCTTCCAGCCCCGAGAGCGAAAGCGAGGCGTTGCGGCCGTCGGCCGAGTCGTCGTCCTCGGCCACCACGTTGCCTTCGGCGTCGAGGATCCGGATCGCGGGATCCAGGTCGTTCACGAATTCGCCGCTTCCGCCGCCCGGCGTGCCGGTGACGACGTCGAGCGTGCCGTCGGACCCGACCTGCACGGAGTACACGTCGCTGTCGTCGAGCGTGAGGATGAGCGTCCGCGGATAGATGTCCCCGGAGAAGGCGAAGAGGGCCTCGGGGGCGCCGTTGAAATCGATGGACGACAGGGCGGCACCGACGGTGAACACCCCGCCGCCGGCGCCGAGGATCGCGGCCAGGGCGTCGGGGGTCAGGTCGAAGGACAGGAAGGCGAAATCCTCCAAGAAGAAGACGTCGCGCGAGGCGTACAGGACGCCCGAGCCCAGGTCGTCGAAGATGTCGGTGCGATCCGCGCCGCCCGCCGTCACCTCGTCCGCCGACGTCGTCACGTCGTAGAAGCCGATGGTCTCGAAGAAGTCGTTCGACGCGTAGAACGGGTTGAAGATCTCGAGGCGGGCGCTGGCGATCCGGGCCCCCGCGGGCAGCGAGGAGAGGTCGAAGCTGAAGAAGCTCCGATACTCGGCGTCGTCCGGGATGTATCCCGTGAGGTAGTTCGTGTTATCCGACTGGTGGAATCCGTAGTCCGTGTACCAGCCCGAATCCGAGGCCTCGATCGCGATCGTGCCGCCGCTCGTCACGGCCCCCAGCACCGTGGTCGTCCCGCTCGACAGGTCGAGCGGCTGGGCGGTCTCGATCGAGTTGTTTGACTCGACGTCGAACACGCCGCCCCGCGTGACCACGAGGCTGTAGTCGACCAGATTGCCGCCGGTGACGCGGACGTAGTAGATCCCGGCCGCGCCTCCGGCGAACTCCAGGGCGTCGTTGACGTTGGTGTCGACCGACGAGCCGGCGACGATCACGTTCCCGAAGGCGTCGAGCAGCTCGATGTCGACGTCGCCGCCGGACAGCGAGGTCGCGACCACCGACGCCCCCTGGCCCGCGCCCAGGGTGAAGCTGTAGACGTCGGGGACCACGGGCGGGGGGTTGAGCGGGTGGTTTTCCACCGAGACCTGGAGCAGGTACTCGGCCCCCGGCTCGACCGGGCTGCCGAAGGGATAGCTTCCCACCCCGAGCAGGTAGACGCCCGGGGCGTCGAAGATCCAGGTGATGAGGGAATCCAGGCTCGTGCCGCTTCCCGGGTCGAGATTGCTGTCGTCGCTAGTGGCGAGGAGATTGCCCTCGATATCGAAAAGGTACAGGTAGGAGTCGAGTCCCGACGAGAAGTCGATGTCGAAGATGCCCTCGGAGCCGGCCGTGTCGACGGTGAACGAGTAGAAATCGAAGGTGCCGTCGCCGGTCCCCGCGACCGACAGGTGCGCCGCGATGGTGGAATCGAAGATGAACGGATCGAAGTCCAGCGTCCACGGCCCGCCGTCGAGGTCCTGGGTGAACTCGTCGTTGGGCTCGATTTCCGGGATCACAGACCCCGCGGTCGGGGTCTGGCCGACGACCGCGCCTCGGTCGGCTCCTCCCGGGAGCGCGATGAACGTGGTGTCGAGCGACTGCGCCGAGGACGGGTCGTCGTTCGAAGGTCCGCCGTAGGATTCGTCTTCGACGGCGGCGTTGACGAGGAGATCGAAGAAGTAAAGGCCGGGCGAGCCCGTGCCGCCGATCCGGATCGTGTACACACCGGCGGCGACGGCGGGGACCGTTTGCAGGATGACAAACGCGCCCGCGCCCGTCGCCGTGGCCAGGCTGACGCCATCGGGCCCGATCAGCTCCACGGATCCCATCAGGCTCGAGGGGTCGAGCAGCACCGTTATGGTCTGCCCGGCGTCGAGCTGGATCGTCCAGTCGTCGGTGTCGTCGTCGGAGCTGATCAACCCTTGCGAGGAGAACGGAGTCTCGTAGATGAGCCCGCCGAGCGGGGCGACCGACACGAGCGGGGTGGGCACCGAGCGGGTCGCCGCGTCGATCTGGAAGCTGACGTAGAAATCTCCTCCCTCCACCCCGTCGCCGGAGACGTTGGGCGGGATCGGGAAGGCCAGGGGCTCGCCGTCCAGCTCGAGCCCCACCAGGTCCTGGAAGCCCACCTCGTCGCTGAAGAGCACGAGGGTGTAGAGATCTTCCGGCAGGAAGCTGAAGGTGGCCGTGAGGACCGTCCCGGTGGAGTCGAAGCTGAAGCTGATCGGGAGGTAGGTCCCCGAGAACGCGCTGAACAGCACGACGTCCGAGGAATCGATGAGCGACGTGTTGATCGCCTCGGAGAACGCGATGACGACCGTGAAGTCGCCTTCCGGCAGGGTGTCGCCCTGCTGGATGGACGAGGAGACCACTCGGGGAGCCGTATTATCGATGGTGAAGGTGCTGGAGAACGACTGGATCGCGGTGTTCTGCACGTCCCGGATCGAACCCGAGCCGATCGTGATGGTGTGCCGGCCCTCGGTGGCCAGGAAGGCGCCCGACGGGGCCGAGGTCAGCTCGATGATCCCGAATCGCCCGGTGCTGGTCACCAGGTCGCCCCAGGCGCCGTAGTTCGAGCCGGGATCCCAGTTGATGACGGTCGCGTCCTCGTCGCCGTTGAAGTCGTTCGGTTCCCCGAACGCCCAGTTGGTGAAAGAGACGGCCTCGCCGCTGGACCAGACGAACGTCCCCTCCTGGGCGATGTCGTTGAGGCCGATCCAGTACTGGTCGTTCTTCGAGGCTCCCGAGAAGAAGGAACGCTTCAAGAAGTTCTGCTCGGCCTGGCTGCCGACGGTCACCAGGTGGCCGCCCAGCGCCGCGGCCTGGGCCTCGGCGTCGAGCCAGTCGGCCGCGGCCGAGGTCAGGACGTAGTAGTGGCCGTTGCCGCCGTCCTCGACCTTCCACTGGAACACGAACGAGACGTCGAAGGTCGCCGTGTCGCCGTCGACGAGCGTGACGCCGGAGGCGGCGACGCCGTCGACCTTGAGGTCGCCGGGCTGGAGGGTCGTCGCCAGCACCTGGTCGTTGAAGTCGATCGTGATCTGCGACGGCGGGTTGGCGACGGTCGAGCGGGAATCGGGGTCGACGTCGCTGACGGAGAACGACGTCCGGGCCCCCGTAGCCCCTGCCACCGAGAGGATGTACTCGCCGCCGACGGCATCCTCCGAGTCCGTCGAGGCGAGGATCTGGATGACGTAGAGCCCGCCCCGGCCTGTGGGGACAACGTACGACAGGACGGCGTTCCGACCGTCGGGCGAGCCGTCGTCATTGCTTGCGACGAGGTTCCCGGCCGGGTCGTAGAGCCGGATGATCGGGTCGAGGACGTTGACGAATTCGCCCGAGCCGTCGGCCGGCGTGCGGGTCTCGATCCGGATGGTGGCGCCGGGCCGGAACGTGGCGCGGTAGAAGTCGCCCCCCCCGGTTTCGCTGGCGCCGCCGGCGTCGTCGCCCCCCAGCGCGCCCACGGTGAAGTCCAGGGGCACGAAACGGATCGGTGAGCCCGAACGCGAGAACACGGAGAACCCGCCCGGAGGGTTGATCGTGCCCAGGTAGATCTCGCCGCCGATCACCGCCACGCCGCCGATGTCGCCGGCGTTGGGGAAGAAGGAGTTCGTGATCTCGCCCGTCACGGGGTCGATCTCGAGCACGCGACCGCTGAACCCTTCGGTCGCGATCAGGGCGTCCGGGCCGGAGATGCCGGCCAGGCCGCCGGCCAGGTTGACGTTGAAATTCAGGACCCGCACGACCTGGTCCGTGACGGGGTCGAAGACCAGGATCTGGTCGGTGTCCGAATCGGAGATGTAGATGAGGCCGCCCAGGGCCGCGATGCCGTCGAGGAAGTCCAAGCCCGTGGGCAGCGCGGTGACGTCGATCACGGCGCCCGTATCAGGGTCGAGCTCGTAGAGGTCCGAGCTGACGAACGAATTCAGGAAGAACACGCTCGCGCCGTCGAACGCCAGGCCGTCCGCCTGGGAGCTGGCGCCCTGAGGCGCGGGGATCCGGCGGATCTCCTCGCCGGTCTCGGGGTCGAGTTCGAGGATCGAGCCCAGGGCGTTCGACGAGGTCGCGAAGAGGCGGCCGCCGCCGGCGGGTGACGTGTAGCCCAGGACCCAGGTCTTGCCGTCCACCACCGTGGCGTCGAGGTTCGCGGCCGACGCGAAGTCGGTGTTGAGGCCCGTGTCGAAGGCGGCGTTGCGGGTGGCCACCAGGCTGTACTCGCCGCTCCCCCCCGAGACCTCGATGGTGTAGGTCCCGGCCGTCGAGGCGACGAAGTTCCCGATGTACGAGGCGATGCCCGCCGCGGCGTTGGTGCTGCCGATGGCGACGATCACGCCGTTCGGATCGCGCAGGACCATCCCGGGGGCCACGCCGCCCAGCGACGTCAGGGCGAGCGAGACGCTCTGGCCGGCTTGCAGGTCGAGCCGGTAATAGTCGTCGTCCGAGGCGAACTCGAACTGGGTCACAAGGCCGTAGCCCGCGTCGACGAAGCCGTCCGCGTCGTTCACGTCGCCGAGGCCGACGATGCGCGTGGTGGGGGCGAATTCATTGAGCGTCGTCGAGCTGAAGTAGAGGGGCACCGTGCCCGAGGAGCTGAAGACCTGGAAATCCAGGATGAGGTCGCCGAGGGCCGGGTCGTACACGAACGCGTCGTCGACGTCGATCAGGATGTCGAACGGGCTGGGCGATCCGGTCGCCGAACTCGACAGCGTCAGGAGGCCGTCGTACACGGTGACCACGCCCGACCCGAGGTTGGCGTCGAAGCTCGACGAGGCGTCGAAAACGCCGTGGGCCGCGTAGCCGACGCGGATCTTGACGTCGAGCTGGAGGTTCGAGAACCCACCCTGCCAGTCGGGGCGTCGGAACTTCACCTGGTCCAGCAGGCCGCCGGCGTTGAACTCGCCGGCGTCGTAGATCTGCTGGTAGTGCATGCTCGTCCAGCCGAAGGGCTGGAGCACGAAGGGGAGGGCGTTGCCCCAGCCGCCGTCGAACTCCTCGAATGACTGCGGCACCGTGGAAGCCCCGCCGCTCGCCGTGCCGATCACGGCGGCCCGCTCGGCCCCGGTCCCCGTCGGGCCGCCGCTCAGGCTGATGAACGCCCCCGACAGGTCCTGCGCCGTGGCGGCCGTGTCGTTGGACGGCCCGCCGAAGACCTGGGCGTCGACGTCGGCGTTGAGGATGATCCGCACGACGTAGTCGCCGGTCGTCCCGTCGGCCCCCTGGACCGTGATCGTGAACGGGACCGGGGCCGCGCCGGGGCCGGCCAGCGGGCCCGGGACGCGGTAGGCCCGGATGATCGCCGACTGGCCGGCGGCCGAGGCCGCGCCCGAGCCGACCTGGCCTCCCGGCCCGACGAGCGAGACGGCGCCCTTCAACTCCGAGCCGTCGGCCGGCGTCAGGATGACGACGATCGTCTGGCCCGAGTCGACGGTGATGGAGAAGCTGTCCGAGTCGCCGGCCGTGCCGATCCGCCCGCCCTGCTCGTTGTCGTAGATCAGCGATCCGGGAGGGGCCTGGGCGGTGAGCGGGACGGGGAAGGCGACGTCGCCGAAGTCCAGCTCGTACGTGCCGACGAACGCCGCATTGCCGTTGCCGAAGACGTCCGTCACCGCGCCGGCCCGCAGCGTGGCCGTCAGCACGGCCTCGGCCGTCAGGCCGGACAGGAAGAACTCGATCGAATCCGCGTCGATGAAGGCGAAGCCCACGACCCCGCCCTGGCTCAGGATCAGGTCTGAGGTCTGGACGCTGCCCGGGGCGACGGCCTCGTTGAAGTTGAGGGTCAGGCTGGCGACGGGCAGGGCCAGCACCGAGCCGACGGGCGGCGAAGTCGAATCGACGACGAGCTGCACCGCGTCGTAGGAGAAAGTGGCGTGATAGGAAGCGACCCCGTCGCCGTCCTCCAGGCGCGTGAACGCGTCGGCCGCCACGTCCAGGCTGTTCGGGCCCTGGACGACCGGGCTGGCCAGGAAGGTGAAGGTCAGGGTGTCGGCGTCGGTGAATGCGACGGAGTCGGCGGGCAGGCCGTTGATCGTCAGGTCCGAGGCGTCGACGGTCGACGGGTCGTAGGGCGAGGACAGGTTGAGGACGAACGAGGCGGGCGGCGTGCCGATGAACAGGGATCCGTTGGCGGGGTCGCTGCTCACGACGGTCAGGCCGGCGTCGAACTTGCCCGTCGAGAGGCCGAACGAAATGCTGTTGAGGGTGTCCTCGACGCCCCGGAACCCCTCGTTGGGATTGAACAGGTCGTCTCCGAAGTCGACGTCGACGTCGTCGCCGCCGCCGGCCTCGTAGATCTCGTTGGGGCCGACGCCCACGGTGTTGGGCAGGTTGCCTCCCTGGTCCATGATGTTGGGCGAGGGGTCGAACTGGTCGGTGTGCCAGTTGGCGAAGAAGTGGCCGGCCTCGTGGGCGACGATGTTGCCCACGCCCACGCCGACCAGCCCCACGATCGAGAGGCCCAGCGAGGGGTCGAAGAACTGGTTCAGCGAGTTCGGGTCCGAAGCCGGGGCGCTGAGGAGGTCCAGGAGCGTGACGGCCGAGTCCTCCGTCTCGAAGTTGCCGACGTCGATCGACTGCGCGATGCCGATCGTCGAGATGCCCAGCTCGTCGATCGTGCCGCCGACGATCACCCGGCTGACGTTGGGCTGGCCGAACGGATCGGGGTCGTCGCGGCTGTTGCGGACGTCGATGCCGTAATGGCCGGGGATTCCGTCGGAATCGAAGTCGCCGTTGTTGCCGATGTTGGCGAAGTTCTCCGAGACCGAGGCCACGATGGCGTCGATCACGGCGTCCTCGTCGCCGGGTCCCAGGCCCCAGCCGGGCAGGAACGCCGAGAGCGGCGACAGCGTGCGGATGCCCGACCCCCCGAAGATCGAGGCGTCGATCGTGCCGCCGTCGAAGTCGAGGTAGAGGATCTGCTTCGTCCCGATCGGCTGCGATTCCAGCGCCGGGCGGAAGGTTCGGAGGTTGAGGGTGTAACCGCCCGAGCCGGCGTCGACCGCGATGGTGTAGGTCCCGGGCGTGTCGACGACCCAGGACAGGGCCGCGTTGCCGTTGCGCAGCAGCGGCGACGAATCGGGATAGATGAACGTCGCGTTCTGCGAGGAGCCCATCAGCAGCGAGCCGTCGGGGGCGCGGAAGCTCAGGTCCGTGGCGCCGCCGTCGACGTTCGCGCCGAAGATGTCGCCGGCCTGGAGGTCGACCGAGAAGAAGTCCTGGTCGCCGGAGGTCAGCGTCCCCGTGACGTCGACCGCCGAATCCTGGCCCGGCCCGAAGCCCAAAGGCATCGGGTTGGCCAGGGCGATCGTGTCGTTGGGCTCGGCCTCGTTGAAGCTCGAGAACGTGGTGATCGGTCCGCCCGACGACCGCACGGGCGTCGAGCCGGGAGCGTTCGGCCCCACGGCCGCGCCGAGCGCCGCGGTCATCTGCCGGGCCACTTCCGAGATGGTCAGGCCCTGGGGGAGATACGCGGTGGCGAGCGACGGGAACTGCTGGATGGCGGCCATGGTCTGGGCCAGGCCGTCGGTCAGCATGACGCGGCTCTCAAGATGCTCGAGCGCGGCCCGCCGGAAATTCGGCTTGCGAGAGGCCGGGACGGTGCGATTGCGTCGAGGGGGACGGGAAGCGGATCTCATGTTGCGGCTCCTCGGCGATGGTGATGCATACGAGATGTGGCGGTCTTCGGCCGACCGTCGGCTGCGCCCATCGCCCCCCTTTCGAAGGCCCTGAGCGACGTCGCAATGACGGCTGCCGCGCGGAAATTCGGATCGCAAAGCGGCGCGTTCGAGCGGATTCGGCGACTAAACAGTTGATCGGGAGAGATGGACGATCGGAACGAAGCGACCGAGAACATGGGGGCGGCGTTTCGATCCACCCCGAATGGAGTTTTCACGTGTCGATCCCCGCTCACCCCTTGAGCACGCTTGAGGACGCGCCGAGGATCCGGAGAGCAGGCGTGACGACCGGGCGGTGGAGGAAGTCCGCGTTTCTTGCGGTCGATGCACGAGATCCCCGTCGTCCCGCGTCGGCCGATTTCGACTCGATTCTGGACGCCTTCAGAGTTGACATCTCGGCCGCGGCGGCAGGCGGACGGCGGGTCGCGACGTCGGGCCCCGATCGAGAGAAACCCGGCGGCCTCTCGAAACGACCCCCGGCGATCCACGCGTGCCGCGCCGGGGCCTGGCGTGCCCCTCGAGGCGGTCGACTCGTCCGCTGCGACATCAACGTCGTCTCGTTGAATCAGTCCGCCGGCGACCGAGCGTGGAGATCGAATCCGTCCAGAATTGGCTCAAGCGTCACGGGAGAGCGTGCCGCCCCGATCGAGCATCTCGGCCTTACGAGACCGCTCGGAGCTACGGACGACGAGCAAGGCTCTCGACGCCCCGGTTGGCGGCCTCGAAGAGGCGGCGGCGAAGCAGGCCTCCCGCGGCGATCAGTGCGGACGCGCCGCAGAGGACCAGGCTCGAGGGCTCGGGCACTGCGCTGACGGAGACCTTGTCGATCCCCAGGGCGCTGTCAAAGAACGAGTCGTTGTCCACCGCGTTCGCGACACCGAATTCCAGCGTGTAAGATCCGCCCGACGCGATCAGGAAAGAGACCGACACCCACCCCGTCGTGCCCTGAGGTCCGACGGTCGCTTCATCCGCGCTGAAGAGGGTGGCGACCAGGTTCTGCGACCCGTCGTAGAGTCGGGCGTACCCGTAGTCGTTGTTCGCGTCGTCCCCGGTGTCGAAGAAGACGTCGAACGAAAGCGTTTCGCCGGCGCTCGCCTGGAAGGTCTGCGACAGGGTCGTCGCCACGTCCACTCCGAGGCCCGTCCTGAGATAGCCCAGGTAGTCGAGGTCGGTCGGGAAGAAGGTCCCGCCCGTGCCCAGCGAAGAGACCGAGAACTCCGCGGTCGCCAGCGAGGGATCGTTGGCCGACCATCCCGCGAGATCCCCCGTCTCGAAGGAACCGTTGATGACCCCAGCATCGACGCGAGACGCGGTCGAGGCCGTCAGCCCGAGCGCGACGATCAGCAAGACTGGATAGGAACCGAATCTCATCGTTAAGCACCCTCGTCACATCGACTCGGCCTTGAGTCCATGATGCCCATCCCACACGGATGAGTCGGAGATCGAATAGGGGGCCGATTATTCAGTGGGTTTGAGCGAGATGCAAGAAAATAATTAATTAGGGTCCTTTTCGACTAGTCTGAAAAATTTAGTAGTTTATCCGTGCTATTCTCATGATCAGATTCGACGTGCACGGATCGACCCCAAACCGGTCGGCCCGATCTCGAACCCTCGCACCTCGCGCCTGACTCGTCCGGCCCGGTGCAGGCCGTCCGACGCGCTCAACCGATTGGGCCGTCGTCGACTCACGATCCGTGGGATCGGACGGACGAATCCTCTTCCTCGATCCCGACCTGAGCCGCCCGCAGGCCGGCAGGCCGTCCCCGGCGGACGACGGCATGGACCCCGGGTCCGACGTCGATTCGCCATTCATGCGGCGACGGTGCGGGCGGAGGCTCCTCTGGATAGGAGTATCCAGGTAAGCTGTGGGAGTTGCTCGCGACGAACGCTCCTGGGACCGCGGACGCCTCCACCTTCCGTCGAGCCGTCGGGTCTCCTCGGATCGGCGTCGAACGGTCTGTTGCTACGAGGTGACGAATGCGATTCGAGGTCCGCACCCCGGCCGGTCCTGGACGAGTCGGACCCGTCGTTCGAACTGCCGCCGGGATCGCCCCGCTGCTCGTCGCTCTCTCGACGACGTTTCCCGTGAAAGCCGCCGACGAGTTCGAACGCGAGGTTTTCCCGATCCTTCAAAAGCATTGCCTCGCGTGCCACGGGCCCGAGAAGCGGCGCGCCGGGCTGAGGGTCGACGTCAAGAAGGTCGTGTTCGAGGCGACGGACGCCCGCGGCGCGGCGATCATCCCGGGGCGGAGCGGTGACAGCCCGATCTACCGCCTGGCGGCCGGCCTCGACGACGACGCGGTCATGCCGCCGAACGACGAAGGCAAGCCCACCCTCACCGAGCCGGAGCTGAGCGTGCTCCGCGCGTGGATCGACGCCGGGGCTCGATGGCCGGACGGCGTCGGTGGGACCGTCGAGGATCCCGGCCGGCACTGGGCTTTCCATCCGCTGCACCGTCCAGACCCACCACGAATCGAGGCGGCCGACGTCCGCAACCCGGTCGACGCATTCCTGGAGGCGCGCCTTCGCGAGAAAGGCGTTGCGCTCGCGGGGCCGGCGGACCGAAGGGCCTGGATCCGCCGGCTCTCATTCGACCTGCTCGGCCTGCCCCCGACGGTCGAGGAGGTCGACGCTTACCTGGCCGACGCCGCTCCCGACGCCGACGAACGATTGGTCGACCGGATGCTCGCCTCGCCGCGTTACGGCGAGCGTTTCGCGAGGCTCTGGCTCGACGTCGTCCATTTCGGCGAGAGCCATGGGTTCGGGATGGACCGTCCCCGCAACAACGCCTGGCCCTATCGCGACTACGTCATCAACGCCTTCAACGCCGACACGCCGTACGCCCGGTTCGTCCAGGAGCAGATCGCCGCCGACGCGCTCTTCCCCGACGAGCCCGCGAAGACGCCCGCACTGGGATTCGCCGCTGCGGGGCCCTTCAACCAAAGCGCCCTCGTCGAGCAGACCGACGGCACGGAATGCAAGAAGATCGCCCTGAACCTCGATCGCGACGACATGGCCGCCAGCGTGGCCTCGACCTTCCTGAGCCTGACCGTCCAGTGCGCCCGCTGCCACGACCACAAGTTCGACCCGATCCCGCAGACCGACTACTACCGCCTGCAAGCGGTCTTCGCCGGCGTCGGCCGCGCCGAACGCGAATACGACGCCGACCCGGAAATCGCCGCACGCCGAAAGGCGCTCGTCGCCCTGAAGGCGGTCGTCGCGAGCGGATCGGTCGTCCCGGCCGAATCCGAGGAGGAGCGGCGACGATTGGACGAGTCGCGAGGAGCCTGGGAAGTCCGCTCGCTCTCGGGGCTCGGCAGTTGGATCACGCTCTGGCCTTCCGAAGCGAAGGCCGAGAGCGGCGCTCCGCTCGCGGTTCTGGAAGACGGTTCGATCCTGGCGAAAGGGCCGATCCCTGCGGTCGACGCGTATACGCTTACGACCGCTCCACCCGCCGGGACCAAATCGCTGCGTCTCGAAGTGCTGACCGACGATTCGCTTCCGGCCCATGGCCCCGGCCGTGCCGAGAACGGCAACCTGACCCTCACGGAATGGAAAGCCCTCGCCGTCGCCCCGGACGGCTCGACGAAGCCCGTCGCCTTGAAGGGCCCGGCCGCCGACTTCCAGCAAGTGGACCAGAACGTCGCGCGAGCTTTCGACGGCAACGATGCGACGGGTTGGGCCGTCCATCCGGAGGTCGGCAAACCGCACTTCGCGGTCGTCGACCTCGCCGAGGACTGGGCCCCGGCGCCCGGGACGTCGTTGCGGATCGTGATGGAGCAGAAGCTCGGTCGTCAGCACGTCATCGGGCGATTCCGACTGTCAGCTTCAAGCCTGGCCCGTCCCGCAGCGGACTTCGTCTTCCCCGCTGACGTCGCCTCGGCCCTAACGACCCCCATCGGCTCTCGCACGGCCGATCAGGAGGCGACGCTCACGCGCCATCATCGCCGGGTCGACGTCGATCGGAGGCTCGGCGAGCTGCCTGCAACGAATCGAGTGTTCGCGATCGCGAGTTCCTTCCCGGCGTATCGCAACTACAAGCCGCCGGGAGAGCCCTATCCCATCCGCGTGTTGAAGCGAGGCGACGTCGGCCAGCCCGGCGACGCCGTTTCGCCCGGAGCCCTCGGCTGCATCGCGGCGGTCCCGTCGGTCTTCAACCTCGAAGCGCCAGGCGATGAGAAGGCGCGTCGCGCCGCGCTGGCCCGCTGGATCACCGATCCGGCCAACCCGCTGACCTGGCGGAGCATGGCCAACCGCGTCTGGCAGTGGCACTTCGGCGTCGGCCTGGTCGACACGCCCAACGATTTCGGCAAGAACGGCAGCGTCCCCAGTCATCCCGAGTTGCTCGACTGGCTGGCCGCCACGCTTCGCGACGACGGCTCGCTCAAGAACCTGCATCGCCTGATCGTGACGTCCGCCGCGTATCGCCGTTCCAGCGGCGGGAGGGCCTGGCCCGAGGACTCGGACAATCGACTCCTCTCGCGGATGAACCGGCGTCGCCTGGACGCCGAGCAGGTCCGCGACGGCCTGCTGGCCGTGTCCGGGCGGCTCGATTTCAAGATGGGGGGGCCGTCGGCGAAGCAATTCGTGTACAGCGATCCCAACGTCGAGGTCTCGCCGCGGATCGACTACGTCGGCTTCGACCCCGACGCGCCCGAGTCGCTGCGGCGCGGCGTCTACCGGTTCCTCTTCCGCAACGTCTCCGACCCTTTGCTCGAGGCGTTCGACGCCGCCGACCCCTCCCTGCCGACACCCCGACGGAACTCGACGATCACGCCCCAGCAGTCGCTCTCGCTCTGGAACGGTCGCTTCGCCCTGAGGCAGTGCGAACACCTGGCCGCCCGCCTGGAGCGCGAGGCCCCCGATCTCGAAGCCCGGGTCGAGCTGGCCTGCCGCCTCGCCTGGGGACGCCCTCCGGAGGCCGGCGAACTCGCCTTGCTCCGGGGGCACGCCGAGCGTCACGGCCTGGCAAACGCCTGCCGACTCGTACTCAACGCCAACGACTTCCTGTTCGTCCACTGACACCGACCCGGCCTCCCAGGCGGATTCCAAAGGCTGAACATGAATCGATCCGCGAACGAACCGGAAACGGGACGCCACCGTCAGTCGCCGATCGGGCTGGACCGTCGGGAGTTCCTGTCGCGCTCGGCCGGGGGCTTCGGCGCGCTCGCACTCAACTGGCTGGCCCAGCGGGAGAGCGCCGCCGGGACGCATCACCGCCCCAGGGCGACGCGGGTGATCCAGCTCTTCATGCTGGGCGGAGCCAGCCAGTGCGACACCTTCGACTACAAGCCCGAGCTGATCCGTCGCCACGGCGAGTCGGTGCCGTTCACCGTCACGGGCGGGACGGTGACCACGGCGGGGCCGGTCCTCAAGAGCCCCTGGAAGTGGGCCCGCCACGGCGAGACGGGCCGATGGGTCACCAACGCCCTCCCTCATCTCGCCGGCTGCGTCGACGACATGGCGTTCCTCTACTCGATGCACGCCCCGACCAGCGAGCACAGTGCTGCGCAGACGATGCAGGGGAGCGGGTTCGTCATCCCCGGCTTCCCCAGCGTCGGCTCGTGGGTCAGCTACGCCCTCGGGAGCGAGAGCGACGACCTTCCCGCCTTCGTCGCCCTGCCCGACCCGGTGGGGCTGCCCTGGACGGGGAAGGCCGCGTGGACGAACGGGTTCCTGCCCGCCGTCCACCAGGGCGTCATGCTCAACCCGTCGGCCGTCGACCCGGTCCCCGACCTCTTCGCGTCCAAGAGCGCCCGCTACGTCACGGCCGAGAGCGAGCGTGAAGGCCTCGGCGAGCTTGCCGCCCTGAACCGGCTCCAGGCCGCGGCCGCGCCCGGCGATTCCCGACTCGAGGCGCGGATCGCCGGCTACGAGCTGGCCGCACGGATGCAGCTCGCCGTTCCTGACGTGCTGGAGGTTCAGGCCGAGTCTCGCGCCACGCATGCCCTGTACGGGCTCGACGACCCGCTGACCGAACCGTTCGGTCGCAACTGCCTGATCGCCCGCCGGATGGTCGAGCGCGGGGTGCGTTTCGTGCAGGTCTGGTGCGGGTCGGGCATCAACGGCGGCGCCCAGAACTGGGACAACCACGGCGACGTCACGCCCGGCTCCGATTTCGAACGCATGTGCGTCCGGTCCGACCGGCCGATCGCCGGCCTGCTCAAGGACCTGAAGGCGCGCGGGCTGCTCGACGAGACCGTCGTCCTCTGGACCACCGAGTTCGGCCGCACGCCGTACAGCCAGGGGGGCAAGGGCCGGGATCACAACGGCAACACGTTCGTCTCTTGGATGGCCGGCGGCGGCGTCAAACCGGGCGCCTCGTTCGGGGCGAGCGACGAGTTCTCATTCCATGCCGCGGTCGATCCGATCATGTGCTACGACCAGCACGCCACGCTGCTCCACCTCCTCGGCATCGACCACCGCCAGCTCACCGTGCGACACAACGGCGCCGATCGCCGCCTGACCGACGTGCATGGCAAGGTGCTGCACGAGATCATCGCCTAGAACCGCTCGTGCGGCCCGGGCTGTCAGCCCGCGATCGTGGCCTTGCGGGCGAGCTGCGCCGAACGGCGCCGAACCTCCATCAAGCCGCCCAGCTCGCGGGCGAGTCGCGGCGTCTGGTCGAGAAGGGCGTTGAGGTGGTCCGTGTCGAGCACGAGCACGACGAGGTCGTCCGTCGCCGTGACCGTCACCTCGCTGACGTTCGTGCTCAGGATCGCCTGCTCCCCGAAATACTCGCCGCGCCCGATCCGAGCGATCTCCACGTCGGAGTCTTGCCGATCCCGGATCGTCAGCACGGCCTCGCCTTCGAGGATCAGGTGGAGGCCCGCCAGGCTCTCGCCTTCGGCGACGACGCGCTCGCCCCGGGCGTAAGTGCGGACGCGAGAACGAGGACCCTGGCGATCGTCGCCGACGTCCTCCTTCAGGGCGAACTGGGGGAAGTCGCGCAGCAGCCCCTCGGGGCGGACGCCGCGGCGGCGGTCCAGGTCGGCCTTGTCGAGAGAGATCTCCGTCTGCGTGGGGAAAGGGATCGTGAGGCCGTGCCGCTCGGCGGTATACCAGATGCGGGTCATGAACTCGTCGCGGACCCCGCCGAGAGCCTCTTGATTCGTCACGGTGAAGATCGCGCGATAGTTGATCGCGAAGTCTCCGTAACCGATCGTGCGGACGAGCGGGCCGGGGTCGAGCAGGACGCCGGGCGTCTCGCGCAGCGTCTCGACCAGGACCTGCTTGACCTTGTTCGGGGGGTCGTCGTACGAGAATCCGAGTTCGACGACCTCGGTGCGCATCCGCGTGGGCCGCGAGAGGTTGCTGAAAGACCCCTTGTAGAGCGCCGAGTTGGGCACGATTCGAAGTTCGCGGGTCCCTGTCTCGATGTGCACCGAACGCCAGTTGATCTCGACGACCTTGCCGGTGACGCCGTCGACGGCGATCCAGTCGCCCAACGACAGGGGACGCTCGAACAGGAGGACGAGGCCCGCGAACAGATTCCCCATCGGCTCCTGGAGCGCCAGGCCGATGACGATCGACCCGACGCCGAGCGCCGTGGCGAGGCGGGCCAGGTCGAAGCCCCAGACGGTCGAGAGGACGATCGCCCCGCCGATGAGCACGAGGATCGACCGGACCAGGTCGATGAACAGCTTGGGGACCCGCGACCGCCACGTTCCGGACGCCGCCGAGGCGAAGATCACGTCGTTCACGAACGAGAGTCCGGCGTGGATCGCGAAGATCCCCAGCACGGTCTCCACGATCCGCAGCGTCCACGAATCGGGGGCGAATTCCAGCACGCGCGAGAGCAGTCTCTCGACGGCCACGACGGGGAGTATCAGGTCGCGGACGATCCGGAGGGTCGAGGCGAGGGGGCGGCGGCGACGGTGCAGGCGATGGATCAACTCGCTGAGCACCACGACGGCGATCGGGAAGCCGATCACGAGCGCCAGCCCCCAGAGCATCGGGGGCGAAGCCTGCAGCGCCTGGAATTCCTCGCTCATGCGAGAGTCCTCGACGGGTGTGATAGGGGCGCGGCGGCTAGAATTTCACCCTCCAGACGGGAAGCATGCCCTTGGCCGAGAGTTCGAGCTCGCCGAGCGGCTCGAATTCCTGGAGGTCTCCCAGGCGGTCCCGGACGTCGCGCGTGACCTGGATGGAGTTGGCGTCGCCCTTGGCGATCAGGCCCTGGGCGATGACGACGGTGTCGCCCCACAGGTCGTAGATGAACTTGTTCATGCCGACCACACCGCCGACGACCGGTCCCGAGTTGACCGCGATGCTCAGGGTCAGGCCGGGGAGGCGGTCCTTGTTGAACCGGCGCACGATCCGGAGCATGTCCTTCGCGAACTCGACGACCCGGTTCGTGTGATCCGGCCGCTGCACGGAAAGTCCGCAGACGGCCATGTACGACTCGCCGACGGTTTTGACCTTCTCGACGCCGTGCTTCTCCGCCGCCTCGTCGAACGCGATGACCAGCTCGTTGAGGAGTCCCAGGGTCTCGTCGGCGGGTTTGCCGTCGAGGGTCTCCGAGAGCCCGTGCATGCGGGCGAAGAGGACGGTCACGTCGGCGAAGTTTTCGGAGAACTGCTTCTCGCCCTCCTTCCGGCGCTTGACGGCGGAGGAGGGGAGGATGTTGAGGAGCAGCTCCTCGTTCTCGCGGACCTTCTGGTCGATCAGCTCGTTCTTGGCCTTGAGGTTGCTGGTCATGCGGTTGAACGCCTCGGCCAGCTCGTGGAACTCGTCGCGGCTGCGGACCTTCACCTTCACGTCGACCTGCCCCTCGCTCACGCGCCGGGCGCCCCGGGTGAGCTGACGGAGCGGACGCGTGAAGATCCGCGAGAACATCAACGCCAGCAGGGACACTACGAGGACGATCGCCACGGCCGTCGTGATCAGCCAACGCTGGAACCGTCGGACGGGTTCCAGGGCTTCGTCCATGTCCATCTTGGCGACGACGGCCCAGCGGTTCTTCTCGCCGCCGATGAGCCCAGGCAGCTCGATCGGCGTGAAGCTGGCGAGCGTCGGCACGCCGCGGTAGTCGCGCTGGCTCACCGTGCCGGTGATCCCCGACGTCCCCAGGCGAGCGGCCTCGGATTCGACGCGCAGGCTCAGCACCGACGTCCCCGAGCGCCGGATCATGGCGATCCCCTGTTCGGTCGTCCCGGCGTCGCGAAGCTTGTCGAGGAACCGCTCCAGGCCGGCCTCGCGTCGCTTGGCGACCTCGGCCACGGGTAGAGGCTTGCCGTCGGGGCCGGAGGTCTCGACCGCCTGGATCTCCCAGATTTCGCGAGATCGCGACCTCATATAATGATCCGCGCCCACGAGGTAGGCCTCGCCGGTGCTCCCGAGGCCTTCCCTCCGCCAGCCCTCGTCGCCGGTCAGGATCCGGCTGAACTGGTCGATGGGGAACTTCAGCACGAGGACGCCGATCATCTTGTTGTCGTCGAAGATCGGGCTGCCGATGAAGGAAGTCGGCAAGTTGCCGTTGGGCCGATAGCGCTGGAAGTCGACGAGCCGGAAGTCGTCGCGGTCCATGCCCTTCTGGATCGCCCGGAACAGCTCGCCCAGGTTGGAGTTGGCATAGGGGCCGGTGAGCAAGTTGGTGGCGAACTCCACCGACTTCTGCTCGCTGTAGACGACCTCGCCCGACTTCGAGTCGATCAGCACCACGTCGTCGAATCCGAGATTCTCGCGAATGAGGCGGAAGTAGGGATGGAACCGCTTGTGCGCGGCATCGTAGGGGCTGCCGTCTCCCGAAGAGTCGAGCTTATGCTTCAGGCGGTAAGGCGACGGGTTCCGGGCGAGATACTGATACTGCAGGTAACGAGAGGCCACGATCCGGGGCACGTAATTCTCGAGGACCGGATCGGCGTCGAGGCTGGACTTCAGGAGCGGCAGGAAATCGTCGCGATAGAACGCCGTGAGCTTGTCGTCCCATTCCGGCGGGATGGGTGAGTCGTTCAGATCGTCGAACCCCGCGATGTAGGACTTCATCGCCGTCACGAAGGTCTCGTCGGCCGAGAGCGAGATCACCTGGCCGCGGATCTGCTGCAAGCGGTCGACGACCAGCGTCGTCTTGATCCGGCAGACGCCCGCGAGCTGATTGCGGACGGCGCCGATCACCGCCTCCCGGCCGCTGAAGTAGCCGATCCCCGCGACGACGAACATCGACGCGATGCTGACTCCCAGGAGGATGAGCAGGAGCTTGGACTGGATCGAGAGGCGATGGAAGGGGGTCGTCAAGGTCGCGTCGTCCTTGGAGTTGCGGCCGTCCGCCCCGCGAGCGACATCGTCGTCGCCCGCCATGCATGGAGGGTTTCGGGTCACACCAGAGTAGCCGCTCGGGGCGTCCCGTCAATCGGTGGCCTCTCGAGCGCACTCGAATCGGAATCGAGGCCTGGCCCGGCGCGGATCGTCGGCGAGATTCGATCCAACTCCTTTCTGGTCTTCGTGCGGGCGTCCCGAACGGGTTTTTGATCGGGTTTTGCCGTTTGTACCGGATTCTCAAGGCCGTTGCGGCCGATATCGAGAAGCGCGGTCCGCGAGCGGACGGCCGTGCTCCGGGTGGCTTCAGGTTTTGCGACGAGGGTGGAGTGAGGCGACCGACATTCGACCTCCGTTCGGCCGGCCTGCGAGGCCTGCTGCTCGCCGCTTGCTCGCTCTGGGCGGTAAGCGTCTGCGGCCAGGACTCGGGAAGTCCGTCGTCGGGGAAGCTGTTCGAAAGGCCCATGCTCGGCCCGATGCCCGGCTCGCCCGAGCCGGGCCTGCCGACGTCGCCGGGGGCGCTCGCGCCCAACCCGTTCTCGCTCGATCCCGGGATCATCGGCGGTCGACGGCGCGGCCTGGGGAGGGTCGATCGTCCGGGGGCCCGGGGGTTCTCGCGATCCAACGTCCAGGGGCCGGCGACGCTCCCCGAGCCGTTGCCGGGCGTTGAGCAACCGGAGGCGGGCGAAGGTCCCCCGGCCGGCGACGTGAGCGAACTGGTGGACGACGAGGGTCCCGCCGACGGCTTGACGCTCGATGCGGCCATCGAGCGGCTGAAGTCGTCGAACCTCGACGTCCTGGCGATCCGCTACGAGCTGCCCCAGGCCCAGGCCGAAATCCTCACCGCCGGCCTCCGCAACAATCCGCTGGTCTACGTCGACAGCCAGTTCATCCCCTACGACTCTTACAGCTCCCGCCGCCCCGGCGGGCCCACACAGTACGACGTGAACATCACTTATCCTATAGACGTATCACACAAACGCAAGGCGCGGGTGGCGGTCGCCTGTGCGGCGAAGAAGGTCCTGGAGGCGCAGTTCCAGGACATCGCCCGTCGCCAGATCGGCAACGTCTATCGCGCCTTCGTCGACCTCCAGTCGGCGCGCATCGGCCTGCTCGCGCTGGAGTCGCTGGTCGGCCGCCAGGAGGTGATCCTGGACAAGGTGCGAAAGGGTGAGGGTCCCAAGAAGCCGACCCTCCTGGAGTACGACCGGCTGGTCCTCGAACTGGCCAAGACCCGAGCCGGGCTGTCCGACGCCCGCGACGCCCTGGCCGACGCCCAGGAGGCCCTCGCCCTGCTGCTCGCGTGGCCCGAGGACGACGTCGCGAAGCTCCAGCCCCGCGGCCGGCTCCGCACGCCGCATCCGATGCCGCCGCCGCTCGAAGAGGCGATCCGCGAAGCCAAGGCCGCCCGGCCCGACCTGGCCGCCGCCCGGCTGGGAATCCGCCGCGCCGACTCGGAAGTCCGCCTCGCCCGGGCCAATCGGGTCGACGACGTCTACTTCTTCTACGACCCGTTCAGCTATCAAGACAATCGCCCGTTCCAGGCGCTCAATGCCCGATCGTGGGGGCTCGGCGTCACCTTTCCCGTGCCGATCTTCAACCGCAACCAGGGGAACATCGCCAAGGCGAGGGTCAACCTGACCCAGACCCAGGCCGAGGCCTCCGCCCTGGAACGACGCGTCGCCGCCGAGGTCCGTCAGGCCTACCGCGAGTTCGTCTCCGCACAACAGACGCTCGCCCTGGTGGAGCGCTCGGTCGTCGACCAGGCCCGCGACGCCCGCGAGCGCGCGATCGCCGGATTCACGTCCGGCGAACTGGAGGTCGGCGACTACCTGGACCAGCTCGAAGACGACGCCGACTCCGCCCGCCTCTACCGCGACGCCGTGCTGCGGTACCGCCGCAGCATGCTCGACCTCAACACCGCCGTCGGGTCGAGGATCATGCCCTGATGGTCCCGATGAGCATCGCGACGCTCGGGGCGACCCTCGGTCGGACGAGCCGTGTCGTGTGGTGAGTTGAGCGCGACACGCCCGAGCGTTAGGCTGGATCGTATCGACCGGAACGGCATCGGCTCACATTTCTTCTCGCTCGTCGCGGCCGGAGGACGATCGATCGGGCCGCTCGCGGCCTCGATTCTGGGAGGAGCTTCGAATGAAGAGAAGGACATTCCTCGGGGTTTCGGCGGCCGTGTCGTTGGGCGGGGCCGCCCCCGCACCCCTCCGGCTCGGGATGGTCGGGCTGGTGCATGGACACGCCGGCGGGTTCCTTTCCCGCTACCGCGATTCCCGAGAGGTCGAGCTGGTCGGCGTCGCCGAGCCCGATCAGGCCGTCGCGGCGCGCTACATCCAGGGGCTACGACTCGATCCGACGCGTGTTCATTCCTCCATAGAAGTGATGTTCGACCGCGCCAAGCCGGAGGCCGTCGTCGCCTTCACCGACACCGCGGACCACGTCGCGGTGGTGGCGGCCTGCGCCCGCCGCAAGATCCCGGTGATGATGGAGAAGCCCCTCGCGGTCGGCGTCGAGCAGGCCCGCGCCATCGAGAAGGCTGCGGCCGAATCCGGCATCCCCGTCCTGGTGAACTACGAGACCACCTGGTACCCGTCCAACCATGCCGCGTACGCCCTGGCCAAGACCGCGAAGGCCCTGGGCGAGATCCGCAAGGTTGTGATCCACGACGGCCATCGAGGGCCCAAGGAGATCGGCGTCCAGCCCGAGTTCCTCGCCTGGCTGACCGACCCCGAGCGCAACGGCGCGGGGGCCTTGTTCGATTTCGGCTGCTACGGTGCGAACCTGATGACCTGGCTCATGGACGAAGCGCGCCCCGTCGCCGTGACCGCCGTGACCCAGCGTTTCAAGCCCGACGTCTATCCACACGTGGACGACGAGGCGACCATCGTCCTGGAGTACCCAGAGGCCCAGGCGATCGTCCAGGCGTCTTGGAACTGGCCCTTCGACCGTAAAGACATGGAGATCTACGGCCGGACGGGCCAGGTGCTGACGGTCGCCCAGAACCGCGTGAAAGTCCGCCTGGAAGGGAACGCGGAAGAAATCGGCCAGGCTTCCCCTCTGCCGCCGCCGCAGGATGACTTCCTGCGCTACTTCGCCGCCGTCGTCCGCGGGGAGGTCAAGCCGTCGGGACCTTCCTCGCTGGGGAACAACCTGATCGTCGTGGAAATCCTCGACGCCGCCCGGCGTTCCGCCGCGACGGGCCGGACCATGAGACTAACATGAAAGCTCTCGCGAACGGCCTCGCCGATCGCGATTGAAGCAACCTCGCGACCTCCCTGGCCACGGGGCTGTTCAACATGCGTCCCGAACAAGGCTCATCCGCAGGCGACGACGAGGCCATGGTCTTCGGGATTCGCAGCGTCTTCGGCGGTTTCCGGGAAGAGCGGCAGGAATTCCTTCTCGGCCGCGACACGGCCTCGCGGCACGGCGGAGGCGCGGCCTTCCAGGACGTCGAGTTTCCGTCGGAGCCGTGCGCTGACGCCCGCATGCGCGGCCTGGCTTTGCAATGCGTGATAGAGCTTGGGACCGAATTCCGGCCCGTATCTCTTGACGTAGATTTCCAGACGTCTCATGGGGTCGATCCTTTCCGAAAACCGGCCTCTTCGGCCGTCGATCTCGACCGGTCGTATCCTTATCTAAATACGTCCTGCGGCTGGAGTTGGTTCGCATTTTGGAACGCGTTCCAGGACACTGATCGGGGACATTCGCCCCTTCTCCCGGACATAGTCGAGATGGCTCGGCCGAGTCTCGCGGTCTCGACTGGGACTTAAATTCGCCGTAACGAAAGCGATCCTCGATCGCCCCCAGGAGACGGACATAACCCTCTCTTAAGTCGTCGGCCTCGACCCTGACGGGGAATGCTCGCTTTTGTCGGTCTGGCCATCTTCCGATGGAGGGCTTTGGTCCGTTCCCGGGCCATCCGTCTCGCATCACGCTGACCGTCGTGGCGTCGGACGCATCCCTGTTCTGGGCGGGAAACCGAGCCCCGGCGATCGCGAGGACCGCCGTAATCGCTGGATCCTCGCGTCGTTCGGGCGATCGGCGTTCTCCCGATATTCTTCCCGGCCTGCACCGAACGGCGGGACTTCGGGACCATCGACGGCGACGCAGCCTGCTGGATCGGCGTCGCCCTCTTCAACCGGGGCTGTGAATTGCGGCCATGGCCCGTCTTCGTGGTCGGACGTCTATTCAGCCCGGCCATACGCTGGTGACGACGGGGAATTACTCCGTGATCCGCAACCGAGTTATCTCGGTCTTCTGGTCAGCTCGTTGGGATTGAGCTCGCCTTCCGGTCCGTCGTGGATTGCTGCACGCGGACCTCACGATCTCCCCGTTGATCGCACATATCCGCTCGGAGGATGCCTTGTTGAGCGGCTAATCCGGACCCGAACACAAAAGTCATCGTTCCCATAAATGGCGGCCGATCCACAGGCGCTACTGAACCGAAGGCGGTCCGGCGGCGAGTTCGACATGGCCGATCCAGGGTACCGGCCTTTGCCGACCATGCCCTGATGCTTGACGACTCGACATCGACTAGAATCGAGCCCCTGGGATGATCGACCAGGACTTCCGATGGAAGCGCTCCCACGTCGGGCCATCAGCCGCAACGTCTTTCTCTACGAAGCTCGCGTCATGACTTACCTTGGTGCGCGATGAGAACGGCGTCGTCGACCTCCTGACTTGATCGTTGTCCTGGATCGAAACCGGTCGACCCTGGGAAACCGTCGTCAGCCAGGGGATGATCTTGAGGGTGGGAGCGCGCCGGTCGGCAACCGTCCGATCGGCGAGGCTAAGGAGGTTCGACTCAGGCTTCGATCCTCGGTCCCGTCGGGGCCAAGTTGGTGGGAAAGGACGGCCGGCTCTTGGCATCGGAAAGCATTCCGGACGACGACCAGAGCAAGCGTCTGGACGCCGCGCTGGCCGAATACCTCGAAGCTCTCGCCGCCGGCCGCCCCTTTGATCGCGAGGGCTGGCTCGCGGCCCATCCCGACCTTGCCTCGACGCTCGCCTTGTACCTGAGGAACGTCCAGCAGGCGGGCCCGCTGGCGCCCTCGCTCTACGTGGAACCCGTGTCGGACTCGCCGCCGGATCATAGCGGCCTGCCGACGATCCGCGACCCCGAGGGCGACGCGGGGCCGACGGACGCGAATTCCGTAGATCCCGTCCTTCCCACGATCGCCCATCCAATGGTCGAACCACCCCCGGCCAGGCCTGACGCGGCCGCGAACGGGGTGACCTTCGGCCGATACCGATCGATCCGGATCCTCGGGAGCGGCGGCTGCGGGGAGGTCCACCTGGCGAGCGACTCCGAGCTCGATCGGCTCGTCGCGGTCAAAATCCCGCGTCGCGGGCGGGTCTCCTCGACCGAGGACTACGAACGGTTCATGGCCGAGGCCCGGACCCTTGCGAAGCTCGACCATCCCAACATCGTGCCCGTGCACGACGTCGGCCGGATGGAAGATGGTCGCTGCTACATCGTCTCGCGCTACGTCGAGGGGAACGACCTCGCGGTCCGCCTGGAGACGGGGCGGCTGTCGATCGTCGAGTCGGCGCGGCTGATCGCGGCCATCTGCGACGCCGCACACCACGCCCACATCAACGACCTGGTCCATCGGGACATCAAGCCTTCGAACATCCTCCTCGATCGCACAGGCCGGCCGTTCCTGGCCGACTTCGGCCTGGCCCTGAGCGACGACGACTTCGGCCGGGGCGTCGGCTGGGCCGGTACGCCTGCGTACATGAGCCCCGAGCAGGCGCGAGGCGAAGGCCACCGCGTCGACGGCCGGTCCGACGTCTTCAGCCTGGGGGTGGTGTTCTACCAGCTCCTCGTCGGCCGCCTGCCGTTCCGAGGCGCGACCTATGAGCTGGTCATGGACGCGATCGCCACGACCGAACCGCGTCCGCCGCGACAGGTCGACGACGCCATCCCGAAGGAACTCGAGCGGGTCTGCCTCAAGGCCATGTCCAAGCGGGCCTCGGAGCGATATACGACCGCCCGCGACATGGCCGAAGACATCCGCTATTACCTGTTGGGCGAGGGCCGCAGCGAGCGATCGACCATCAGTCCGGCGGGGCCGCCGATCGAGGCGGTCCGCCCTCACGAGATCCGGTCGGGGCGCGTCGAGCGAGGACGCGTCGATTCGCGACGGATCACGCCGTTCGCCCCCAAAGGGTTGCGCTCCTTCGACGAACACGACGCCGAGTTCTTCGTCGAGTTGCTCCCCGGCCCCAAGGACCGCGACGGCCTCCCCGAGAGCCTGCGATTCTGGCTGAACCGGATCGAGGCGACCGACGCCGACCGGACGTTCCGCGTCGGCATGATCTACGGCTCCTCGGGCTGCGGCAAATCCTCGTTCGTCAAGGCCGGCCTCTTGCCGCGGCTGGGCGGCCACGTCCAGCCGATCTACATCGAGGCCGCCCTCGGGAACACCGAATCGCGGTTGCTCCGGGCGATCCGGAAGGCCTGCCCCGCGCTCGAAACGCAGCAGGGGCTCGTCGAAGCCATGGCGAGCCTTCGACGCGACCGGCCGCTCGGTCCGGGACGGAAGCTGCTCATCGTCCTGGACCAATTCGAGCAGTGGCTGCTCACGTATCGGGGCGACGAATCGTCGGAACTGTATTCCTCGCTCCGCCAGTGCGACGGCGAGACCATCCAGGCCGTCCTCCTGGTTCGAGCCGATTTCTGGGTCACGGCCTCGCGCTTCATGAGGCAGCTCGACCTGGAGCTCATGTCGGACCGCAACATGGCGGCGATCGACCTCTTCGACCGGAGTCACGCGAAACGAGTCCTCGAGGCGTTCGGCCGCGGCTACGGCGCCCTCCCCGAACGGGCCGAGGAGCTCTCCAGGGATCACGCGCACTTCCTCGACGAGGCGATCGACGAGCTGGCGCGCGACGACAAGATCATCCCCGTCCGCCTGGCGATCTTCGCCGAGATGATCAAGTCGAAGCCCTGGACGCACGCCACGCTCAGGCAGGTCGGCGGGGCGGACGGCCTGGGCGCGACGTTCCTCGAGGAGGTCTTCTTCTCGACGCACGCCGACCCGCGGCACGCCCTGCATCGCGAGGCGGCCCAGTCGGTGCTCAAGGCCCTCCTCCCCACCAACCTCGCCGACATCAAGGGAGCCCTCCGGTCGGAGTCGGAACTTCGCGCGGCGTCGGGCTATGAGACCCAGCCTCGGGCCTTTGAAGAGCTCATCCAGATCCTCGCGGTCGAACTCCGGCTGATCTCGACGACCGACCCCGAGGGGACCTCGTCGACCGACGCGCCGACGTCGACCGACGCGTCGACCGAGAAGCCGCAGGAGCCGGCCTACCAGCTGACCCACGATTACCTGAGCAAGTCGATCCGAGAATGGATGGACCGGAAGAGCCGGGCGACCTGGAAGGGGCGTTCCGCGTTGCTCTTGGCCGACCGGGCCTCCCTCTGGGACCGTCGCCGCGGGCGTCGTCAGCTGCCGTCCTTGCCGGAATACTTCTACCTGAAGGCCGGCACCCGTTCCCGGGATCGCTCCGCGCCCGAGGCCGCCTATCTCCTGGCCGCCGGCCGCCATCACGCCGTGAGGCTCGCCATGGCGGCGGCCGTGCTGGTCGCGATGGCAACGGCGGCCTGGGACGTCCACGGGCGGATCCAGGCCCGTGGCCATCTCAACCTGTTGCTGAAGTCTTCGGCCCCCGAATCCCTCGCGGTCATCGACGAAATGGCGCCGCTCCGCCGCTGGATCGAACCGATGCTGCGCGAGGAGTCCCATCGCCTCAGCTCGCGAGGGCAAATCCCGCCGATCGGCCTGAGCCTCGCCCTCCTCCCCGACGACCCCCGGCAGGCGGACGTGCTCCGCGGCCGCTTGCTCCAGGCGGGCCCGGACGAGTTGCGGGTCATTCGCTCGGCGCTGGCCCAGGATCGCGAGAAGCTGGGCGCGGCCGACTGGGCTCGGCTCTGCGAGGAGCTCTGGAAAGACCTTACAGGCCCCACCCTCTCCCGCGAGGGGCGATTGCGCGCCGCCTGCGGACTCGCCGAATTCGCCCCCGACGACCCTCGCTGGGATCGCGTCGCCCTCGAGGTGGTCGAGTGCCTGGTGACCCGGAACCCGAGCCTCGCGAGCGGCTGGATCGAGCTGCTCGGCCCCGTCGCTCGGGTGTTGGGCCCCAAACTCAAGGAAGGCTACCAGGGGACCCGATGGACGGAGGACCGCCGCGAGGTGGCCGCCTTGGCCCTGGCTCAATATCTGACAGAGGACGTCCCGACCCTGGTGGACCTGACCGTGGAGGCGTCGCCGACGGAGGTCTTCGCGTTCATCCGGGCGCTTCGCGGGCGTCCCGACGTCGCCGGCCGCCTGGATGCCGCGTTTCAGACTCGAATGCAGGCCGAGAAGTCGACTGAGGCGCGTCCCGATCCCGTCGCGCGCCAAGGGGCGGCGATCGCGACCGCATTGCTCGGCCTCGGGCGGCCCGACGTGGCCCTGTCCGCCCTGAAAGTCGGGGCCGATCCGACCATGCGCAGCTACCTCATCATCGGATTGAGCCGCTCCAGGATCTCGCCCGGCGCCTTGATCGAACTCCTGCGTCGTCGAGACCTCGACCCATCCGTCCTCCAGGGCCTTATCCTGGCCCTGGCCAGGTACGACCTGGAGGATTATCGGGCCGAGGAGCCCGAGAAGATGGAGCAGTTGCTCGCATCGATCTTTCGCGAGCATCCCGACCCCGGCGTTCATTCGGCGTCGGGCTGGCTCCTGGCCCGTTTCAAGCCCGACGCGGCCCCTGGGCCGCCGGACGCCGGCCCTGTGGCCGGCCGCGACTGGTACGTCGATGGATCGGGCCTGACCTACGCGGTCTTCCGAGGGCCCATCGATTTCAGCTTCGACCCGAAGCTCCTGATGATTCGAGAGAAGACGGCCCCCCGCGTGAAGCCGGACCGCCCTTTCGCCCTCGCGACGACGGAAGTGACGCGGAGGCAATACCGGAAGGTCATGGGCCAGGGTCCCGAAGCCTGGCGTGAGGACGGCTCGGGAGACCTGCCGGCCAACTTCCTCACCTACTTCGAAGCCGCGAAATTCTGCAGGAAGCTCAGCGAGCTCGAGAACGTCAAGGAAGAGGAGATGTGTTACCCTCCCGTCGATCAGATCGGCGAGGGCATGCAGCTCCCGGCCGACATGCTGAAGCGAACCGGCTACCGCCTGCCCACGGAGGCGGAATCGATGGCCGGATGCTTCGGACGTTCTCGAACCTACTACTACTTCGGGTGCGACCCGGAGCTGACCTCGTTGTTCGCCCGGCACCTCTCGAACGGAGACGGACGTCCCGGTCCCGTCGCGCGGCTCATCCCCAATGACTTGGGCCTCTTCGACACCCTCGGCAACGTCTACGAATGGTGCGAGGCCTGCCCCGCCGAGGCCGCCATGGCGGCCGACCAGGCGGGCGGCCCCCTCAACGGCGAGCAGACGTGGATCCTTCGCGGCGGGGGTTTTCAGACTGATCGAGCGCTCCTCAGCAGTATTTCCTATCGCAATCGAAATATCCCGAACAAGATCGATCCGACGATCGGTTTCCGGGTGGCGAGGACTTGCCGATGATGAAAAGTCGTCGTTAAAGTATCCAAAGTTGTCAGACGTCTCGCGGTCCCAGGCGAGGCCCTTCTCTCAGCGCGTTTTTTGCGGGCCGCGAGGCCGATCCGTGTACGGCAGGGTCGTTCTCACCCGTATCCGAGGATGGACTTCCATGCAAAACCTCCCGATCGACCCCTTCATCAATGCGATCACCAAGCACCCGACCCACGGCAAGGCGCAGGAGACCTCGCCTCGCTCCTCCGTCCAGGAGTGGACGGGGCAGGCCTGGGTGATCGTCGACGTCCTGGACGGCCCCGGCAAGCTCGACCCCGCGCCGCTCGACGCGTCCAGCTTCCCCGGCCAGTACCTGGGCCAGCGGATCGTCACGGCCTGACGGGCGTCGCGAGCCGACGACGGGGCCCGCGGCGTCGATCCGGGCCGCAGCCTCGCGCCGGGCTCGACGCGTCGAGGATCGCGCCGAAGGCCTCGATGGAGCGTGTGAATGCGAGCGGTGGAGACGTGCCCGCACCACGACGCAATCGCGGAGGGCGGCCCGGCCTGCCGACTGGTGGCCGAGATCCTCGGTGCCGAAGCGGCGATGGCGGGCCCGGTGGGGGCCGACGCCTGCCGTGCCTGCTGCGCCGGGCCGACGCCCGACGCCCGCCGGCCGGGGCCGGTCGTGGCCTCGCTGGTCGCCCGCGCCGCTGACGCCGCCCTGCGGGCAGGGGGCGTCCCCGGCTGCGACCTCGCCCGCGCCGCCGAGGTCAAGCGCTGGGCCGGCGACCAGCTCCTGCGTTTCTTCGCCCCGACGTCACTGGTCGCCCCGCCCCGATCGGACGCTTCCATGCGCGGGCGACCGTCCGTCGCCATCGTCATCCCGTGCCACGATTACGGCCGATTCCTCGGCGAGGCGATCGAGAGCGTCCTGGCCCAGACGGTCCGACCCGACGAGATCCTGATTCTCGACGACGACAGCTGCGACGACACGCGCGAGGTGGCCGCCCGCTATCAATCGCTGGGGGTCGCCTATCGCCGAGTCGCGTTCCGGAGCGTCTATCGGACGCGACGGGCCGGCCTCGCGGCGACTCGATCGGAGGTCCTCTGCTTCCTGGACGCCGACGACCTCCTGCCCGACGACTTCCTGGAGAAGGGCCTGCCCCTCTTCGATCGTCCCGAAATCGGCATGGTGTACCCGGATCAGGAGTTGTTCGGCGAGGAATCGGGCCGGAAGGGGTTCCCGGCGTTCGATCGCGGCCTTCTGGAGACGCGCAACTACATTACGGCCACGTCCCTCGTCCGTCGCCGCGCCCTGGAGATCGCCGACGCCTTCCGCGAGCCCGACGTGAAAGACGCGCTCGAGGATTGGTTGGTCTGGCGAAGGGTCGCCGACGCCGGCTGGAGCGGGGTCAAACATCCCTCGGCATTGCGCTATCGGCGGCATCCGTCCGACCAGCCCTCCCTCTCCGCGGCGAGCCGCCGGCGGACCTATTTCGACGACGCCGCCTTGCAGCACGCCGACGTCACGATCGTCACCCCGCTGGCGGGGCGCGTCGGGTTCTGGCCCGATTATCGCGACTGGCTGGCCACCCAGACATGGCCGCGGGAGCGTTGCCAGATCTTCCTGGTCGATTCCTCGGGAGACGCCCGATTCGGCCGCGAGGTCCGCGGGTTCCTCGCCGACTGCGACTATCCCGCGACGCGGTACCTGGCCCTCGACTGGGCCGAGCCCGGCCTGGCGGACAGGCCTCGGGAACACGCCGCGGACGCCGTGAACTTGATCTGCGCCCGAATCTATAACCGGATCGCGCGGGAGGTGACGACCCCGTTCATCTTGATCGTCGAGGACGATATTCTCCCCCCGCCCGGCGTCGTCGAGAAGCTCCTTCGATCGATGGACGAGCGGACGGCGGCGGTCGCCGCCCCTTACCGTTCGCGGTTCCACGAGGGCTACGTCGCCTGGGACGACGAGGTTCGCCACTACCAGGGCGGCGAGGGGGTCCACCCCATCGCCGGCTGCGGGTTCGGCTGCCTGCTCCTCCGCCGGACCGTCCTGACCGGCGACACCTTCCAGTTCGGATTCAGCGAGAGCCGCTGGTTCGACCACGCCTTCTGCCGACGACTCCGACGCTCCGGCTGGACGATCAAGATCGACTGGTCGCAAGAGTGCGAACACAGGCATACGTCGCAGATCGAATCTTCCTGAGCCCGTCCGGGAGCGTGTGCATGCGATCGGTGGAGACGTGCCCTCACCACGACGACGACGCGGAGGGCGGCCCGGCCTGCCGCCTGGTGGCCGAGGTCCTCGGCGCCGGCGCGGCCGCGGCGGGCCCGGTGGGGCCGACGCCTGCCGTGCCTGCTGCCGGGCCGACGCCCGACGCCCGCCGGCCGGGGCCGGTCGTGGCCTCGCTGGTCGCCCGCGCCGCCGAGGTCGTCCATCGCGCCGGCGGACTCCCCGGCTGCGACGCCGCCAAGGCCGCCGAGGTCAAGCGGTGGGCCCTCAAGTATCTCGTCGCGGCCGGCCCTGACGTCGATCGGGCCTACCGACCGCCGAGGCTCACGCAGGCCTGTCACTTCCTGGGCGAGAAGCTCGGACCGCCCTCCGAGCGCGGACGAACCCCGCCGGCGGGCGACGCGATCCGATCGTGCCGACACCCTTCCCACCGAACGACGACGATCGACGGCTGCATGCTCTGCCGCGACTGGACCGACCGCCCCCGGCCGGCTCCGCGACCGCTCGACGTGCTCCTGAAGACGCCGGACAGGCAAGGGCCGCTGGTCCGCCAGTGGGCCGTCGGCGTGACGACTTCCCCTCGGGGTGCTCAGACGCTCGACTGGACCCTCGACAGCCTGGCCCGGGCCGGATGGGATGACGTGCGGGTCTTTGAAGATCTGCCGACGACGATCGCCCCGCGCCACGCGGGTCGGCCGACGACCACGCGGATCCCGACGGTCGGCGCCTGGCCGAGCTACTATCTCGGCCTGGCGGAGCTGATCATGCGGCATCCCGAGGCGGACGCCTATTTCATGCTCCAGGACGACGTGCTGCTGTACGACCGCCAGGACCTCCGCGAATACCTGGAGACGATGCTGTGGCCGTCCGATCCCCCCGGCCTGATCTCGCTGTATTGCTCCTCGGTCTACACCCGCCCCGGCGCGGCCTGGCATGAGCTGGAGGAGGCCTGGGTCTGGGGAGCCCTCGCGTTCATCTTCCCGCGTGACCTGGCCCGCAGGTTCGTCGCCGACCCCTGGGTTTTGGCCCACCGCTGGTCCGCCTCAGGTCATGGTCTGGTCGCCATCGACGTCCTGATCGGGGCGTGGGCCGATCGACACAGGTTCCCGGTGCATTTCCCTTGCCCGAGCCTCGCCCAGCACATCGGAGCCGTGAGCACGCTCTGGGGCTCGCACACCCTCGACGAGCGCCGCATGGCCGACCGCTTCCTCGGCGACCTCGAGCCCGGATGAGCGCCCGGAAGGCGAGATCGATCACGCGGTCGCAGGGGCAAACGCCGCCTCGTCGTTTGCGACCAACGGCCGACTCGGATGGATGAAGATCCAGCAGACGGCGGCCACGACGAAGGCCAGGACGTAGGTGCCGAAGGCGGCGTCGTATCCGGAAAGCGCGGCGATCCGCTTGTCGACGGCGTCGAGGGCCTCCGGCGCGACGTGCCGTGCGACGGCCTGCGCGGCGATCGAGCCGCCGACGATCGTGCCGGTGAGCCAGCCGGCCAGGGCGTTGCCCAGGGTCCCCACCGTGTTCATGCAGGCGGCCGTCAGCGCGGCGTGCTCGCGGCCCAGATCCTGGCAGGTCGCCCAGGACGCCCCCAGCGTCACGTCGACCATAAACGCCGCCAGCGAGATCAGGATGCAGAACGCGTGGACGTCCTGGCTCCGGATGGCCGCCCACCAGCAGATCGCGCCGAGCGTGAAGGCCGAGAACCCCAGGACCTGCCGTGCGCGGCGGCGGTCGCCGATCAGGCGTGTCAGGCCGTGGATCGCCGGCCCGCCGAGGAAGCAGCCGACGGCCCCCACCCAGAGCGGGGCCCCCTTGTAGATCGCGCCGATCCGGTCCTCCGCGCCGATCCCGAAGCGTTCCTCGACATAGGTCGGCAGGTAGCTGATGTTGAACGCCCAGGCGTAGTTCACCGACAGGTACATGATGCACAGCGCCCAGAGCGTCCGATTCGTGATCAGCGCCATCCACGGTATGGCGGCGTGCGAACGCGGCCGAGAAGGCTCGGCGTCGTCCAGGCGGCCCGAAGGCCGGTCGCGGAACCCGAGCCTGAAGGCGACGGCCCAGACGACGCCGACGGCCCCGAAGATCAGGAACGCGCCGCGCCAGGTGATCCACGGGGGAGACGACGCGGTCCCGCCGACGAGGACCGCCCAGAGCAGTGGGGTCAGCCCGCCGGCCAGCCGCCCGGACATGAAGACCAGGCCTTGCGCGGTCTCCCAATTCCGGGCCGGCAGACGTTCGTGAAGCGCCCGCGTGATATTGGGATAGGCCCCGGCCTCGCCGGCTCCGAAGAGGAAGCGCAGGAGGATCAGCGAGCCCAATCCCCCGGTGACGACCCCGCCGATCGGCAAGCCGATCAGGCCGGTCAGTGCGGTGCAGGCCGACCACCAGAGGACGATCCTCGTGAGCATGACCTTCGCGCCGAGTCGATCACCCATCGCGCCGGCGGGGATCTCGAAGGCCGCGTACGCGATCGCGAAGGCCGTGATCGCCCATTTGAGCTGCGACGCGTCGGCCAGGCCGAGCTCGCCGGCGATCGGGTTGAGGGCCATGCTGAAGCACGCCCGATCGAGATACGTGATCATCGACAGGGTGCAGACGAACGCCAGGAGCCCGACGTGGCTTCGGGCCTCCGGCGGCGTCTCGGCGGAGGCCGGATCCATCACTTCGACTCGCTGACGAGCGTCGACCGGACGAAATCTTCGTCGATCGTCACGCCCAGGCCAGGCCGGTCGGGGACGGTGATCCAACCGTCGACGGCCTGGATCTTCTCGTGGGTCAGCTCGTGGCGAAGCGGCGAGTCCTCGACGCAATCCTCGAACAGGAAGGCGTCGCGGCAGGTCGAGAGCCAGTGCAGGCTGGCGGCCACCGTCACGGGGCTGGTGTAGCAGTGGTTGCAGAGCCGAGCCCCGATCTCTTCGACGCGCTGGCGGATGTAGGCCGAGTCGGTGAAGCCGTTGCGCGACAGGTCGACCTGGTAGACGTCGAGGCATCGGCCGTCGATGTAGGGGCGGAACGACTGCCGGCCGCACTCTTCCTCGCCCGAGGCGATGGGGACGGGCGAACGGTCCCGGAGCCAGCGATAGCCCTCGTAGTCGTCGGGATGGAGCGGCTCTTCGAGCCAGCCGATGCGCTGCTGCTCGAAGGCCTTGGCGCGGTCGAGCGCGGTGCGGGCGTCCCAGACGCAGCCGGCGTCGACGAGCAGCTCGGCCTCGTCGCCCAGCCCCTTGCGCGCGCCGGCGACCAGGTCGCGGTCGACGGCCTCGCTCTGGCCCATCGGCTCCCAGCCGAACTTCACGGCCGTGTAGCCCGCGTCGATCCAGCGCCGGCCGATGTCGGCCGTCTGGCGGCCGTCGCGGCCGAAGAGGATCGAGGCGTAGGCTCGGAAGCGGTCGTGGCGCTTGCCGCCGAGGAGCCGGTGGATCGGCTCGCCGAACTTCTTCCCCTTCAGGTCCCACAACGCCATGTCGATCGCCGCCATGGCCGTGATGGTCGTGGAGCGCCGGCCGCAGTACATGGTGCGGCGGTACATCGTCTGCCAGAGGCGGTCGATCTCCAGCGGGTTCTCGCCCACCAGCAGCCCGCGCAGGCCGCAGGCGACGTTGTGGCTGAACGGGGCGTCGATCACGGCCTTGACCATCTCGGGCGACGAGTCGGCCTCGCCGACCCCTTCCAACCCCTCGTCGGTCCGCACCCGCACCAGGACGGAGTCCTGGCTGCTGGCCGTCTTGGCCTCGACGTTCTTGATGCGGAGGATCTGGCAGACGATCTCGGTGATCTTCATGTCTTGTTCCGTTCGGGGCGGGTTCCGGGGTGAGGTCTTTCAGGATGCGACGCGGGCCACCACGACGATGTGCTGGCCTCGCAGGATCATCGCGGCCCACGCCTGGGCGAGCACGACGCCTTCGACGCCGGCGACCGCCGGCCAGGGCTCCATGTCGATGTGGTCGAAGTCGTGGAGCAGGCCGACCGGTTGCCCGCGTCGCACGGCGGTCCCGCATTCCACCAGCGGCTCATAGTGGCCGTCGAAAGGCGCGACGGTGAAGCACTCGCGGTCGACCATCTCCACGATGCGCTGCGTCCCGCCCCGATGGTGGTCGATCGGCTCGATCTCGCCGCGGAGCTGCCCCTGATGGATCGCCGCGGCGAGCACGCCCTGCTTGGCGTAGCGGACCCCGTCCACGTTCACCGCGCGACCCCAGCCCAGCTCGGTGCCGACGGTGATCTTGCCGAGCCGCTCGGCCTCGCTCGGCAAGAGGCCCGGAGTGAGGTTCTGGTAGACCATGAGGCAAGGCGTGCCGAACCAGCGCGCGGTCTCCTCGATCTCGCGGGCGAGCGCGGGGTCGTCGACTCGATGATAGTTCGCACAGAGGGCGAAGCGGGCGACGTCGCCCCCCGCATGCAGGTCGATCACGGTATGCACCCGGGGCCAGATCCAGGCCCGGACGAACGCCGCGATTCGGTGCGTGATCCCCGCCAGGGCCGGCGTCGTCCCGGCCCCCTCGACGAACGCCCGGTTCAGGTTCACGCCGTCGTCCGGCCGGCTCTCGCGCGTGCCCGCCCGGAAGGCCGAGGGGTTGAGCACCGGGACGAAGATGATCCGCCCGATCACGTCCTCGGTGCGAATGGTCCGCATCAGGTGCTTCAACGCGACCGGACCTTCGTATTCATTGCCATGGTTGGACCCGAATGCGACCAGCCCGCGGCCGGCGACGGCCTCGGGACCGACCCAGACGGTCAGCGGGACCAGGTGGTCGCCCCAGATGCTGTCGTGCTCCAGGGCGACCCAGTAGTCGCGGCGGCCGGGAGAGTCGAGGTCCAGCTTGTCGGGACGGGCGACGACGCGTGTCATGGTCTGCGAACGTCCTCATCGGAGGCAGGGGAGATCGGCCGGGACCGGCGCGCGACCGGCTGCGGATCGTCGAGCATACTCGGCCGCGTCGGCCGGGTCAGGAGGGAAGCGGCGGAAGGGACGGTTCCCGAAGCGGGTTCGGCGCGCGCAGGACCGCCGCCGTCGATCGCTTCGACGGCGGCGGTCCGGCTGGTCGTCAGGAAGAGCCGGCGCGATCTCAGTTCGTCAGGGATTCTCGATCGGCACGGGCTTGAGGACCAGGGAGGCTCGCCCCGGGATCCGCCAGTGCGTGTCGCTCTCGAACGGAGGGGCGCCGCAGCCGCCGTAGCGTGGATGTTCGCTGTACCAGACGATCTTCCATCGCATCCCGCGGGGAGACGCGACGAGGGGTTCCGACGTGGGGTTCGGGAACAGGTCCCGCCCCAGATTGACGACCACCAGCCGGCAGTCGGGCCCGCCTTGAGGGTCGAAGTATCGGAGCACGAACGCTTCGGGACCGATGACGGCCCCGTGCAGGAGGTCCCCGCGCTGCTGACGGAAAATCGGATCCACGCGCCGAAGGGTCAGCAGGTCGCGATGGAAGTCCAGAAGTTCGACGTTCCGGGACCGTTCGCTCAGGTCGAGCTTCGAGGCGAGGAAAGTCGCCTCCTCGCCGGGATTCGGCAGGAAATCGGCGAGGTCCGGGTGCGCGATGCTGCGGAATTGCGTGAGGAACTCGTTGCGGCCCTTGTGAACCGCCGCGGCCAGGTCGTCGACGTGGTCGGCGAAGTAGAGGAAGGGGGCGGCGGCCCCGTATTCCTGGCCCTGGAAGAACATCGGCGTGCCCGGCGAAAGCAGCCAGAGGGCCGCCATCGCCTTGTACTGGGCAGGGCTCGTCAGGGTCCGCAGGCGATCACCGCGCGCCGAGTTCGACACCTGGTCGTGGTTCTCGAGGTAGGTGATGAACGCCGACGAAGGGAGGCCGAACGTCAGGCTGCCCCGGGGCTTCTTCAGCCAGGCGAAGTACTGGCCCTGGAACAGGAAGCCCCATTTCACCGCCGAGATCAGCTCCTGCGGCGTGCCCAGGAAGTCGGAATAGTAGGCCTCGGAACGACCCGTCAGCGCGACCACGGCGCTGTGGTGGAAGTCGTCGTTCCACTGGGCGTCGAGGCCGTAGCCTCCTTCGTCCGGGGTCCGGATGCGGACCGTCTCCTGCGAGTCGTCCTCGGCCATCAGGATGATCGACCGACGCCCGGCTTTACGCCTCGCGTGCTCGGAGATGGCCGCCAGGACGTGCCGCGGCGACTCGTCGATCATGGCCTGGGTCGCGTCGAGGCGGAGGCCGTCGAGATGGAACTCCTCGATCCAGTACCCCGCGTTTTCGACGAAGAACTCCCGGACCGGCGCGCTGTTCTCGCCGTCGAAATTGAGCGAATCCCCCCACTCGGTCTTGTCCCGGGCCGTGTGGTAATAGTCGTCCGAGAACGAGCGATGATAGGCGCCGTCGGGCCCCAGGTGGTTGTAGACCACGTCGAGGACCACGCCCAGGCCGACCGCGTGGGCCGCGTCGACGAAGCGCCGGAAGTCGTCGGGCGAGCCGTAGCAATGATAAGGCGCGAACAGATCGACGCCGTCGTATCCCCAGCCGAATTGCCCGGGGAATTCGGCGACGGGCATCACCTCGACGCAGGTCACGCCCAGGTCCTTCAGGAAGTCCAGTTCGCGCGCGGCCGCCACCCAGGTCCCTTCGGGCGTGAACGTCCCGATGTGCAGCTCGTACAGGACCTGGCCATGCATCTTGAGCCCGGGCCATTTCGCGTCGCCCCAGGTGAACGAGCGCGGGTCGACGATCTGCGAGGGGCCGTGGGGCCCTTCGGGCTGGAAGCGCGAGGCGGGGTCGGGATAGGACCCCTCGTCGTCGAGCCGATAACGATAGAGCATGCCGGCGCGGGCTTTCGGCGCCAGCCCGGAGAAGTATCCGTCGGGCTCGGCGTTCAGCTCGACGGTCAAATCGTTCCCGTCCGGCCCCCAAGCGGGCCCTTGCTGGAGGACGACGGATACGCGGGACCGCTTCGGCGCCCACACCCGGAACGACACGCCGCCGCCGGGCATGACCTCCGCCCCGATCGGCATCCTTCGATCTGACCGGTCGGCATGCCCGTTCGCGAGTTCTTCAGGAACGAGCCCGGAGGAGTCGTTCGTCTCGCGCGCCGCCTGTTGATCCATCTCGAATCGACTCCTGCATACTGGAATGATGTGCCGTAAGCCCGAGACCCAGGATCTCCGCGACGATCGAGGTCGTCCCGTTGCAGGTCGCCACATCCGCCTTTCCCGTGCAGGGAGCAGCGGCTCGTTCGATCGCGTGCCGCAGGGGGATATCGAGGACTCTTCTCCTGACGGAGCTCGACGTCGCCTCCCGGGCGGATCCCTGACGCGTGGATGAAGGTCGGTAAAGGGACGGTTCGCGTATGCGATCTTCCTGACGTAGAGGTCGACAGATGTAGCGAAATTCATGCCGCCGCCCCTCGGGACGCGATCCCTTCACCTCCACCTTTCGCGGAGGGGAACCGGCTCCGACCCGGCCGAGTTCATCTTCACGACTCGGGGAGTCCTCGCCCGACTGCAAGCACTTGGGGTCTTCCGTCCCACGGGTCACTCATCCACCCGACTGCGATGCGGGAATCGAAGAACCGAAAGCCCATATGTCGAATCATCCAGGAATGGACTTCTTGGGCGCACGACATGCTTGTCTCCAGAGAGTCCTTCACGATGCCGCCCGGCGGCGCACCTCGAGCGCCGCCGCCTTCCGCGTCCATCCTGGCAACCATCATCAGCACCGGCACGGTCGCCATCAGAATACCGCCCCACCACAGGCGCGAACGACCTGGTCGGTTCGTCGGAGACATCATGAGTACCTCACCGAAGAAGACCCGGCACGCTTTTCGCCCGACCCTGGAAGGCGTTCCGCTCGAAGCCCGCGTCGTCCTGAGCGGCGCATCGGCCCCGTCCGCAATGGCGTTCATCTCGGCCCTTCGTACGGGCCAGGTCGGCGGCCTCGCCGGCCAGACCACCACCGGCGACATCACGAGCCGGCAATTGCTGACCACCTATCGCCAGCAAATGCAGGCGACTCAGGCGGCCTTCCGGCAGTACGTCGACAGCCAGGTGGCCACCCTCTATTCCCAGGAGAACCTCGGCGCGGACGGGCGTCCGACGAAGCAGGCGTTGGCCGATTTCAGCACGACCGTTTCCGGCGCGCTCAATGCCACGACGCTCGGGATCTCGGCCCAGACCGCGCTCCTGCCCGGATCGGGCCGACGCCTCCTCACGAACGTCCAGGACTCCCTGCTGGGATCTCGGTCCGGGAGCCTCGCTAGTAAGATCGGGACCCTGGTCAATTCCGGTCGCGGCTCGGCCTCGCAACGCACGTTCCAGACGCTGCTGGATCGGCAGATCAACTCGGCCTTCGCCACCACGACCGCCCAGATCACGAGTTACGTCCGCACGGCGCCGCTGAACCGGCTGGCGGTCGACCCCGCGACGGGCCAGCGCGTTTCTCTCTCGCAGTACGTCGGCGGCCAGGCGGCGCAGCAGATCAATAACACGTTCGGGACCCTGGCCAACAGCGTCGGCGCCAACGCCCGGTCCGCCCTCTTCGATTCCACGGGCGCATACAACGCTCAGGCCGCGACCGCCTTCCAGCAGCAGTACGCCAACGCCCTGGGGACGGCGGCTTACCAGACCAACAACCTCCTCGCGGTCTTACCCAATTCTTCCTCCCTCCGATCGCAGTTGCAATCCAGCTTCTTCGGCGGCGGCACCGGGACGGGCGTGGGGACCGGCGTCGGTACAGGTACCGGGACTGGCGTCGGCACGGGTACCGGTACTGGTACTGGAACCGGCGTCGGGACCGGGACGGGTGCCGGAACCGGGGCGGGCCTGACGAATACGAACCTGTTCAACGCGCTGTCGGGCTCCCTGCCGACCGGCACGAGCCCGGGCGGGACCACGACGCCGTTCGACGCGGCGGCGTTGAATACCGCCTTCCAGACCAACTTCACGACGGCCTTTCAGAACCTCACGACGCCCATCAACGGCTTCCTCGGAGTCGCGTCGACCGGCGCCACGGGGGGCGGCAGCCAGTTGCCGGCCGGCTTCTTCCAGAACGGGGCCACGTTCCCGGGCCTCTTCGGCAGCCAGTTCTCGGGCAGCACGTTCAACAACGGCTTCAACAACGGCTTCGCCACGACCGGCACGGGCTTTCCTGGGTTCGGAACCGCACCGAGCGGGTTCAACACAAATTTTGGGACCGGCTTCAACGGTCTCATCGGGAATCTGAATCAGCAGGCCGGCATCACGCTGCCCACGATCGGCGCCGGAACCGGCGTCGGTACAGGCATCGGCACCGGGACGGGCACGGTCGGGGCGGGTACCGGGACGATCGGGACCGGAACCGGAGTCGGCACGATCGGGACTGGCACAAGTACAGGGACGGGTTCCGGCGTAGGCACGATCGGCACGGGGACGGGGACCGTCGGGACCGGGACGGGAACGGTGGGGACCGGCACGGGCTCGATCGATACGGGTGCCGGCACGATCCCCGTCGGCACAGGCTCGATCGACACGGGCGCCGGCACGATCCCCGTCGGCACGGGAACGGTCGGCGCCGGAACCGGGACGATCGGGACCGGGACGGACACCACGGGCACCGGGACCATCGGAGGGGTCGGCAGCGGGACCGTCGTCACGCCCGGCACGGGCACGGGTTCCGACGGCCTCGGAAGTATCAACACGGGTGGCGCCGGCACCGGCTCGATCGGCACGGGCTCGACGACGGTGGGCGGCGTCGGCACCGATCCCACGGGTACGGGCATGGGAGGACTTGGGACCGGCCTCGGCCTCGGCGGTTCGGGGCTCGTGTAAGGCCAGCGTCGCGCCGGGTCGGCGTCGACGCCATAATTATGATCGATCGACGAGGCCCGCGCGGGATAGCCGCGCGGGCCTCGTCTCATTCCGGTTGCTTGGCCTGACGCGAGGGGAGACCTGCGACGGGTGGCTCAGAAATCGGCCAGGCGCTCCTCGGCGTCGCCGAATCGGTCGAGGCGAACGCCCATCCGATCCATGATGCCGAGATACAGGCTGCAGAGTTTGCGGCGGTCGTCGCCGTGGTCGCCGTAGGCGAGGACCCGGCCGGTCCGGAGCGTGCCGCCCAGGCCGCCGGCGAGGAGAACGGGGACCTTCGAGGCGTCGTGCTTGGTGCCCGACCACAGGCTGTTGGTGAACAGCAGGCAGGTGTTGTCGAGCACCGTCCCCTCGCCCTCGGGCATGGCGTCGAGCCGGGAGGCGAGGTAGGCGAACTGGCTCACGTAGAACCGCGTCACGCGCTCGTAGGCCTCCGACTTGTCGTCGTGCGAGGCCCCGTGATGCGCGGTGCTGACGTTCAGGAAGGGGTAGAAGAGGCCCGAGATGTCGCGGCAGAGCAGGAGGGTCGCGACGCGGGTCTTGTCGGTCTGGAACCCGAGCGCGACGAGGTCGCACATCAGCCGCATGTGATCGCGGACGTCCTCGGGAAGGCCGTTCTCGGGCCGGGGCATCGTCAGCGGCGCCCGTCCATGATCGGAGGCGCGGGCGTCGCCGGCCTCCTTCTCTTTCCGCATCGGCGTCACCCGGCGCTCGACCTCGCGGACGCTCGTCAGGTATTCGTCGAGCTTCGCGCGGTCGCCGGCCCCGACACGTCGGCTCAGCCCCGCGGCCTCTTCGCGGACCCGGTCCAGGATGCTCTGGTTGCGTCGGCTGCCGCGGTTCTCGAACAGGGCGTCGAACGCCAGCGACGGGTAGACCTCCATCGGCACCGGCGACGTGGCGCTCTGCCAGGAGATGTGCGAGCTGTAGGCCATCGAGAAGTTCGTCTCGTGGTAGCCCGTGATCGGCTGCTCGCAGCCCAGGACCATGCTGGGCTGGACCGTCTCGTCGCCCAGGTGCGAGGCGAGCAGCTGGTCGACGCTGACGCCGCCCTTCAGTTCGGCCCCTTTCTGAAGCGCCACCCCCGAGAGGATGTTGCCGGTCTGGCCGGGATGGATGCCGACGCCCAGCGCATGCTTGTTGAAGAGGCCGTCGACCACGTTGATCTTCGACCGCAGCGGCGTCAGCGGCTCGAGGCAGCGGCCCAGTTCCATGGAGGTGCCCGCCCCCTTGGCCCACCACTGGTCCGGGTTGACGCCGCAGCCCATGAAGAGGGCCGCGAAACGTTTGGGCACCGCGGCGACGGCTTCGCCGGAGGCCGAGGCCGCGCCCCAGGCGGGGAGCGACTCCAGCCAGGGCAGGGCCATCGTCACCCCGGTCCCGCGCAGGAAGGCTCGTCGGCTCGGCCGCGGACTGTCCTGCTCTCGATCTTGCGCCGAATGGGCCGCGTCAGACATCACGATCACTCCGATGGGCCGATTTCGATCCGCTTGTTTCGGAACTGGGGGCTCTGGACGATCGTCTCGATCAGGACGCTGAACCGCCCGCCCTGGGCATCGAGGGCCTTGCGCATCGTCTCCACCGTCGCGTCGTCCGAGGGGATCAGGCTGCGGCCGAGCGCGTAGGCGAGCAGCTTGCGGCCGAGGTTCTCGACGAATTCATCGCTCCGTCTCGTCTCCAGGTAGTCGCGCAGGCCTTCGACTCCGAGCCCCTCGCCGCCCCCGGGGAAGGCCGCGTGGGTGTCGACGGGACGGCCGCCGAGGTCGAGCGTTCTCGCCTCGCCGACAGGCCCGTAGCCCTCGAACGCCAGGCCGATGGCGTCGAACCGCTCGTGGCAGCCGGCGCAGGCCTTGTCGGCGCGGTGGCGGGCGAGGGCCTCGCGCAAGGTCTGGTCGCCGAGCTTGGCCTCGTCGTCCGGCAGGTCGGGGACGTTCGCAGGCGGCGCGGGGATGTTCTCGCCCAGCAGTCGGCGGACGACCCAGTAGCCGCGCTTGACGGGGCTCGTCCGCAGGCCGGGCGAGTTCTTGGTGAGGAAGACCGACATCGCCAGCAGCCCGCCGCGACCGTACCGGGTCGCGTCGTCCACCCGGGCCCAGCCATCTGGGCCGGCGGCGGGCGCGGGCATGCCGTAGTGGCGTGCGAGGGCCGGATTGACGAAGGTGTGCTTGCCGTCGACGAACTGGGCGACCGGGGCGTCGTTGCGGACGACGTCCAGGAAGAAGCGGATCGGCTCCTCGAACATCGACCTCCGCAGCTCGTCGTCGAAGGCGGGGAATCGCCCGCGGTCGACGCTGTTGTGCTCCTCGAACCGCCGGAAATCCAGCCAGTTGCCGCCGAACTCGGTCGCCAGGCCGCGGACGCGGTCGTCTTGCAGCATGCGCCGGGCCTGCGCGGCCAGCACCTCGGGATGATGCAGCTCGCCCGCCGAGGCGCACGACAGCAATTCCTGGTCGGGCATGCTCGCCCAGAGGAAGTAGCTGAGGCGGCTGGCCAGGTCGTGGTCGGATAGCGGACGGACGTCGCCTTCTCCTCCGGGCAGGTCGACGCGGTAGCAGAAGTGGGGCGACATGAGGATGCTCACCAGGACGTCGCGAACGGCGTCTTCATGGTTGAGACAGTCCTCCGCGCGGAGGGTCCTGTAGAAGTCGGCGACGCCGCGGCGCTCCTTCATGGACAGCGGTCGGCGGTAGGCCTTCTCGGCCAACGCCTGGAGCGCCTCGACGTGGCGGGGCTCGGCTTCGAGGCGATCCTGATCGACGCGACGGACGGCCTCGGCGATGATCCGGAACTGGTCCTCGATGGCGCGGATCGCCTCGTCGCCCGCCCCGACGCGCCGGGCCTTCGCCAGGTAGACCTCGGCCAGGCGGCCCAGCTTGGGCGGAGAGGCGGCGTCCTTGTCCTCGGCGCGGACGAAGTCGAACGCGGGCTCGCCGCGCATGAAGCCGGTCTCCGCGCGTTCGTACCAGAGGTAGCTGAGGTACTGGCGGATCGGGGCGGCCGTGATGAAGTCGAACTCGCGCCAGAGCCGGTCGAGCTGCTCGCGCCCGGCCGCGTCCAGCATCAGCTCATATAAGGGCCCGTCGTCGCGGAAGTAGCCGGTCATGCTGTGGAACCCGGCGCTCAGCAGGCGGCCGGTGTTGCCCTTATCCTGGCCGTTCATGTAGATGCGCGCCCGCTCCGACACGAAGAAGGCGTCGGGGAAGGTCCGGCAGAACCGCTCGAACGTCGCCTCGTAGCGGGTTAGTTCCTGCGGATCCACGGGGGCCGCGAGGGCGCGAGCCGTCGCGCCTTCCAGGTGCAATCCTTCGGTCTCGATCTTCGTGGCGCCGCCCGCATAACGCATGCGGTTGGCGGCGAGCCGGCGGTTCTTCCACAAGACGAAAGGCTGCGTGCCCTCATTGATCCCCCGCGCGGTGAGGTTCTTGACCTCGGGGACGAGCTGGCGACGGAGCCCGACGACGAGGTCGCGCATCCGCTCGCAGCCCGGCTTCGCGGCGTCCGGCCCCTGGGCGGCGTCGGGCAGTTCGCGCCACATCGCCTGAAGCGCGGCGATGGGGCCGACTTCCTCATCTGGCTCATCGAGCAGGGACGAAATCGTCGCCAGGTATTTTCGGCTCAGCCCGGCGTCGGCGGCGAAGTCGTCCAGCGTGCGATCCGGCTTTCCCAGTGCCGAGCGGTGATGGAACCGCCAGGCCGCCAGGAAGTAGGCGGCGTAGTCGGTCTGCTGGCGCTGGTAGAAGTCGATGATCTGCTTGACGCTGTACTTGTCGCGATCGGTGTCGGCCAGCATCGGATGGGGGGCGAAGGCCAGGCCGTCCGGCTTGAGCACGAGATGGTCGGCGATCCGGCGGGCCGCTTCGAGGTACTTCCTCACGAGCGCGGGCGACATCGCCAGCGATTCGGCCGAGTTGTCGAAGCCCGCCGCGTTGGCCGGGTCCACGGGGAACTCCCGCGTCGGCCGCAGGTCGACGCCCGTGAGGTCGCGAATCGTGTTGTCGTACTCCGCGTTGCTCAGCCGCCGCGGCGGGACTCTCCCGGGATCGCCCGCGTTACGGTCGGCCTCGATCTTGCGGACGGACCCGATCCAGGCGACGACCGCGGCGCTAGACTCGCTTGTGGGTCGATGCGTCTCGCGAGCGGGCGGCATCGTCCCGGCCTGGAGCTGCTCCGCCACCAACTCCCAGCGTGGGAGGTCTTTCGCCACCGACTCCAGCGTGGTGAAGCCGCTCAGGTCCAGGTCGCCCTTAGGCTTCTCCTGGCCGTGGCACTTCAGGCAGTAGTCCGCGAGGAAGGGCCGGATCGTTTCGCGGAACTGGACCTCAGCTTGCTCCGACGGGGACGTTGCAACTCCCCGACCGTCGTCGGCCACCATGCCGAAAGCGACGACTCCCAGCATCAGGCCGACCAGCATCGCCAGGGGCGGAGTTCTTCGCATCGGCCGTAGCTTCCCCCCGATCATCATTGGTTCAACATAAATTAAGCTACCCAGAGCGGCCGAAATCGCCAAGCGAAATCGGGCCGCCGAGGGAGGGCCGCTCAGGGGGAGGTCGCGGCCGGCCGCTTTATTTGGCACCCGCGTCCTTGACGCAGCGGAAGCCCAGGTGCGACATCCCGGAGTCGGTAGCGGTGCCGCGGCGGGCGCTGGGGCGGTAGTTGGAGCAGTAGTTCGAACTGCAGAGGAACGAGCCCCCGCGCGTGACGCGCTTGGGCTGGAAGGGTTCGTCGGGGTCGTAGCTCTTCTCGGGGCCCTTGGGATTGACCGTCAGGTCGACTTCGCCGTCGAGCCGGTAGGTGTCGGGCCGGTACCAGTCGGAGCACCATTCCCAGACGTTGCCGATGGTGTCGTAGAGCCCATAGGGGTTAGGCGGGAAAGACTTCACGGGCGAGATCCGGGGATAGCCGTCCTGGTCCTCGACGACCTCGGGGAAGCGGCCCTGCCAGGTGTTGGCGAGGCGTTTGCCCTCGGGGGCGAAGACGTCGCCCCAGCCGAATTTCCGGCCGTCGACGCCGCCGCGAGAGGCGCGTTCCCACTCGGCCTCGGTCGGCAGCCGCTTGCCGGCCCATTTCGCGTAAGCGTCGGCGTCGTCGAACGAGACGTGGACGACCGGCGACTCGTCCTTGCCCTCGATCGAGCTGCCCGGCCCCTCGGGGTGCTTCCAGTCGGCGCCGAGGACCCAGCGCCACCAGTTGCTGATGTCGTCCAGCCCGCCCGGGGGGAGGGCCCCGGCGGGAGGCGTGAAGACGAGCGATCCGGCGCCGAGCTGGTCGTCGGGCGGTTTGGGCGTGCCCGCCGGCAACTGGGTCTTCATGACCTCCCAGTCGACGGGCCGCTCGGCGGTCGTCTTGTAGCCCGTGGCCTCGACGAACTTGCGGAACTGGGCGTTGGTCACCTCGGTCGCGTCGATCCAGAAGCTGCCGACCTCGACGCGGTGCGCGGGCCGCTCCGAGTCGTGGGCGTCCGGGTCGTTGGTCCCCATCGTGAACTCGCCCCCGGGGATCCAGGCCATCCCCTCGGGCGCCGGGGCCGCCGGCTTCGGGGCCTCGGACTCGGCGACGGCCTTCGGCTTCTCGGCGGGCGCCGGCGCGGGCGCGGAGGGCTGACTCGTCGCGACGGCCGGGGTCGTCGCCGCGGGGGGAGTGGCCGCCGGCTCACCGCAACCGCAGACGACCGCGGCCCACGCCAGGGCGATGGAGAGAGTCGAATGCGGCCGCGTCTTCCTGAGTGAATTGATCATGATTTCTCGGGCGTTTCGGGCCAGCCGGGGGTCCGTCCCTTGTTCTCGGCTTCGAGCCATTCCATCAACGGTTCAAAGTACGCCACGAGGGGCCGGGCGGTCAAACCCTCGCCGGTGGCCTCGCGGAGGACCGCGTTCCAGTCGCGGGTCGCGCCCAGGCGGAGGATGCTCCGCAGGAAGTCGCCGACCCTGGCGTTCCCGTAGTAATTGCACTCGCGGGGATCCTGCTTGAGGATCTCGCGGGCGATGTGGTCGTGGAGCTGGAACTTGAGGACGGTCCCGATCGCGTAATCATAGTATTGCGCGGGGTCGTCGTTGATGTGCGTCTTGGTGGCGGCGTCGCAGAGGGTCTCGGGACGCGCCTCGGGAGGGGCGATCCCCTGGTATTTCCCGACGCGGGCCCACCAGCCGGCGTTGAGGGCGTCGTCGGCGATCGCGCCGGCGTAGAAGTCGCGTTCGAAGCGGGTCATGACGCCGGCCGACCAGGGCAGGAAGACGATCGACGAGCCTTCGAGGGCCGAGCTGAGCAGGAAGGTGTTCGCCGGGGCCTTCTCGGCCTCGGGGGCGAGCAGGCCGACCTGCTTCAGGTAGGGGCGCTGGCCCGCCGCCAGGCCGATCAGGTCGCCGACGCCTTCGTGGAAGGCCCGGTTGGCCCCCGCGCGCAGGAGGTGAGGGACCTCCGGAGTCGAGTAGCTCAGGAAGTAGTAGATGTGGCCCAGCTCGTGGTGCGCGGTGTCGAACCACTGGTTGTCGGGCTCGATCGACATCAGGCTGCGGACGTCGCGGTCCAGGTCGATGTGCCAGGCGCTGGCGTGGCTGTTCTTCTTGCGGCCCGTGGCGGGGTCGGCGGGGTAGAGGTCGGACCGGGTCCAGAAGCTGGGCGGCAGCGTGGCGAAGCCCAACGAGGTGTAGAACTTCTCCGCCTGCTCGGCGATGAACTCGCGGGGCTTGCCCTTGAAGGGGGCGTCCATGTCGACCCCTTCGACGAAGCCCGGCCAGTTCTGCCCCCAGCGGTTCGACAGCCAGTGCGCGGGGATCGCCCCGGCGGGGGCGTCGACGCCATAGCGCCTCGCCAACTGGTGCTTGGCCCAGGTGTGGAGCTGCACGTAGAGCGGCTTGACGTCGGCGACGATCTGGTCGCAGAGGCCCAGCATCGCGTCGACGGTCATCCCGTAGTCGGCGACCTGGAGCGCGAAGAAGTCGGAGAAGCCGAGGCCCCGGGCGACCTTGTTGCGGACGTCCCGCAGCTTCAACAGGCCCTCGCGGAGGGGAGCGCCGATCTCCTTCGACGCCTTCCAGTAGGCCTTGCGCTCCTCCAGGTCTTTCGAGGTCAGCAGCACCTGATCGATGCGGTTGGCGGAGGGATTCTCGACCGAGCCGTCGGACTTCTTCAGGCTGAAGACGAAGCCGTCCTGGGTCGCCGACTGCTTGGCCTCGGCCTCGACGCGGGCCTTGACGACCTCGGGGAGCGTGCCCGGGGCCTCGGCCGCACGCAGGCGGACCTTCTCGAGCTGGCGGAGCTGCAGGTCCGAAAGCCCGTCCTTCTCCTGGAGGAAGCGGGCGACCTTGGCGATGACATCGGTCGCGCCGACGACCTCGTTGACGGCCTGGTTCGCCGCCATCTGGGCCGCGGTGTGGGCCTCGGAGACGTCGGTCGAGGCCGCCCACGCCGCCTGGCCCGCGCGGGTCTCCAGGGGGATCCACTTCTCGACGTAGTCTTTGAGGAAGGCGTCGACCTCGGCGCTCAGGCCCGGGGCGGCCTGGATCGCGGTCGCCTCGACCCGTCCGGCGATCGACCCGAGGGCGGTCGCGGCGGCCGCGGCCTTCAGGAAATCGCGGCGATCCACGCATCCGTCGCCCATGACCCACTTCGCCTGCGTCTCGTCTCGCATCACGGTCCCCCGCTGCTCTCCAGACCCGATCGTGGCCCCAGCTCCCGAAGAGGATAACGCATTTCCCGGCCGGCGTCGCGGCCCTCGGCCGGCGGCGAAACGGCGGACAGGCCCTTGCGTCCCCCGCGGCCCTCGACGATCTTTGTAAATGACGAATCCCCCCGGGCGAGGAGTCGCGGAATCGGGTCGATCCGCGCCTCGCGCCCTGCCGACGAGGCGAGCCGTTCCATGTCACCCCGAAACATCACCGCGTGGCTCGCCCTGGGCTTCGGCCTCCTGCTGGCGTCTGGCCGGGCGCATGCCGAGGAAGGCTACCGGCCGACCGATACGACGGGCCGGCCGCTCAACCTCGATTTCGAGACGGGCGACCTCCGCGACTGGACCGCCCAGGGGGACGCCTTCAAGGGCCAGCCCATCGAAGGCGACGTCGTCGCCGCCCGCCGGAGCGACATGAAGAGCGGCCACGCCGGCCGCTTCTGGGTCGGGTCGTACGAGCGCGACGGCGACAAGCCCCGCGGCACGCTGACCTCGGCGACCTTCAAACTTACGAAGCCGTTCGCACGCTTCCTGATCGGCGCGGGGCCTCGCGACACGACGCGGCTGGAGGTCGTCGCGGCCGAAGATCAGAAGGTCCTCTATCGCGCGGCGGGCGACGGCGTGGAGGACCTCAAGCCGGTCGTGGCCGACCTCACGGCGCACGTCGGCAAGAACGTCTTCCTGAGGCTCATCGACGACGACGTCGCGGGCTGGGGTCACATCAACTTCGACGACTTCACCCTGTGGGACGCCAAGCCCCCGGGCGAGGTGCGGCAGGGCCTGCCGTCGGCCGACGCGTTCGTCCATTCGGGCCTCTCGCCCGAGGAAGCGGCCAGGGCCATGACGCTCCAGCCGGGCTTCAAGTCCACGCTCTACGCCGGCGAGCCCGACGTCGTCCAGCCGATCGCGTTCACGATCGACGACCGCGGCCGGCTCTGGGTCGTCGAGTCGTACACATACCCGATCCGCCTTCCGGAAGGGCAGGGGAAAGACCGGATCCTGATCTTCGAGGATAAGGACGGCGACGGCAAGTTCGACTCGCGCAAGGTCTTCTGCGAGAAGCTCAACCTGGCCAGCGGGATCGAGGTCGGCTTCGGCGGCGTCTGGGTCGGTGCGGCGCCCCATTTCCTGTTCATCGCCGACAAGAACGGCGACGACGTCCCCGACGCGGAGCCCGTCGTCCTGCTCGACGGCTGGGGTTATCAGGACACGCACGAGACCCTCAATTCGTTCAACTGGGGCCCCGACGGCTGGCTCTACGGCTGCCACGGCGTCTTCACCCACTCGCGCGTGGGCAAGCCGGGCACGCCCGACTCCGACCGCGCCCCGATCAACGGCGGCATCTGGCGCTACCACCCGACGAAGCATGAGTTCGAGGTCTTCGCCAACGGCACGAGCAACCCCTGGGGCGTCGACTTCGACGCCAACGGCCGGGCCTTCCTGACCTCGTGCGTGATCCCGCACCTCTATCAGGTGATCCAGGGCGCCCGCTTCGAGCGGCAGGCGGGGAGCGACTTCAACCCGTACTCGTACGAGCTCATCAAGACGATCGCCGACCATCGCCACTACCTGGGCGCCAACCCGCACGGCGGCAACGGCCGCTCCGACCTCGCCGGCGGCGGCCACGCCCACGCCGGGGCACTGATCTACCAGGGCGACGCCTGGCCCAAGGAGTACGCCGGCTCGATCCTGATGAACAACATCCACGGCGCACGGCTGAACCGCGACCTGTTGATGCCTGCCGGCTCGGGCTTCGTCGGCCGCCACGGGCCCGACTTCCTGCTGGCCAACGACCGCTGGTCGCAGATCATCAGCCTCAAGTCCGGGCCGGACGGCCAGATGTACATGATCGACTGGTACGACGAGAACCAGTGCCACATGACCGACCCCACGGCCCACGACCGCACCAACGGCCGGATCTTCCGCGTCAGCTACGGCGATCGCAAGGGTCCGTCGCGCGCCATCGACCCGGTCGCGGTCACCAACGACGAGTTGGTGACGATGCTGGCCCATCCCAACGACTGGCACGTCCGCCACGCCCGCCGTCTGCTCCAGGAGCGAGCCGGCGCGATGACCGAGCCTGCGAAATCGGAGCTGGCCGCGACGCTCCGAACCAAAGCCTTCGGTCCGGGCGAGTTCAAGACCCGGCTCAACGCCCTCTGGTCGCTCGCCACCGTCGGCGGGCTCGACGAGGCCACGACCCTGAGAGCGCTGAGCGACGCCGAGCCCGACTTCCGCGGCTGGGCCGTGCAGCTCGCGACCGAGGAGCGCGCCCCTTCGCCCAAGATGCTCGAAGCCTTCGCCAAGCTGGGCCGGGTCGACACGTCGCCCGTCGTTCGGCTCTACCTGGCCGCGGCGCTCCAGCGGCTCCCGGTCGCCGCCCGTCGGCCGATCCTCGAGGGCCTCGTCCGGCACGGCGAGGACGCGAACGACCACAACCTGCCGTGCATGGTCTGGTACGGGATGGAGCCCGCCGCGGCCGAGTCGCCGGAATGGGCCCTCGGCCTGGCGCTCGCGGCCAAGCTGCCGGGCGTCCTGTCGAACTCCGTCCGCCGCGTCGCGGCGCTCGGGACGCCCGAGGCGTTCGGTCCGATCGTCGCCGCGCTCGACCAGGCCGCGACCGACCCCGTCCGGCTCGAAATCCTGCGGGCCGTCAACCAGTCGCTCCAGGGCCGTCGCCTGGTCGACATGCCCGCGTCCTGGCCGGCCGCATACGCGAAGCTCGCCGCCAGCGCCGATCCCAACGTGCGGTCCCAGGCCACGACGCTCGCCGTCACCTTCGGCGACCCGAAGGCCCTGGCCGCCTTCCGGGACAATCTGGCCGACCCCTCGCAGGCCCTTCGCGCCCGCCAGGACGCACTCGCCGCGCTGCTCAAGGCCCGCGACCCCGGCCTCGCGCCCGTGCTCCGGGGCCTGCTCGCCGAGCCCGGCCTCCGCGCGGCGGCGCTGCGAGGGCTGGCCGCCTACGATGATCCCGACAGCGCGCCGGTCGTCCTGAAGCTCTATCCGACCCTCGCCCCCGAGGAGCGTCGCGACGCCCTCAACATGCTGGCCGCGCGGGTCGGGTCTTCGAAGGCGCTGCTGGGGGCCGTCGAGGCCCAGCAGGTCGCGTCCAAGGATCTCTCGGCCGACATCGTCCGCCAGATGCGAAACCACAAGGACGCCGCGATCGACGGCCTCATCGGCAAGGTCTGGGGCGCGGCACGCGAGACGACGGCGGACAAGTCGAAGTTGATCGAGAAGTATCGCAACATCATGAAGGCCGGATACGCCCGCAAGCCCGACCTCGAGCTGGGCCGGGCCGTCTTCGCCCGCACCTGCCAGCAGTGCCACACCCTGTTCGGCGCCGGGGCGGCGATCGGGCCCGACCTGACGGGCTCGAATCGCGCGGATCTCGAATACGTCCTCTCCAACGTGCTCGACCCCTCGGCGCTCATCGGCAAGGACTACCTCGCCCACGTGATCGCGACCTCCGACGGCCGGGTCCTGACGGGCCTGATCAAGTCCGAGGATAAAGATGCGTTGACCTTGCAGACGGCCAACGAGCTGCTCGTGATCCCGAAGGAGGACGTCGAGGAGCGGCGGCCGAGCGAGCTGTCGATGATGCCGGACGACCTCTGGACGCCCCTGAACGACTTCGAGGTCCGCTCGCTGGCGGCCTACCTCGCCAGCCCCTCGCAGACGCCGATGCTGGCGACGACCGAGAACGTCGCGGGCTTCTTCAACGGCAAGGACCTGGCCGGCTGGGTCGGCGAGCCCGGGCTCTGGTCGGTGGAGCAGGGGGAGATCGTCGGCAAGACGCCGGGCCTCGCCCACAACACGTTCCTGAAGAGCGAGCTGAGCGTGCAGGATTTCCGGCTGACCTTCCAGGTCAAGCTCGTGAGGAACGAGGGCAACAGCGGCGTCCAGTTCCGCAGCGAGGCGCTGCCCGACGGCGAGATGAAAGGGCCTCAGGCCGACATCGGCCCCGACTGGTGGGGCAAGCTCTACGAGGAGAACGGCCGGGGCCTGCTCTGGCCGCAGTCGGCCGAGGCGAACGTCCGCTCGGGCGAGTGGAACGCCTACGAGATCGTCGCCGTCGGCGGCTCGATCAGGACCTGGATCAACGGCAAGCCGGCCGTCGTGCTGGACGACCCCAAGATCTCCCGTCGCGGCATCTTCGGCCTCCAGCTCCACTCCGGCGGGGCGACCGAGGTCCACTACAAGGAGCTGAAGCTGGAACTCAACCCGACCCTCGAACCGAAGACGGCGGCCCGATGAGCCAGACCGAATACATCCCCGGCGTCTGCAACATCGGGGGGGCCGAGGTCCGACTGCGCAAGCTCGTCGGCTGGGCGGGGCTCATCGGCGCGATCGCACTCTGGGGATGCTTCGCCTGGGCGAAGGTCGCGCCGCCGATCCGGCTGTGGGTCGGCGGCCCGGCGTTCATGTCGGCACTGGGGTTCCTTCAGGCCCGTCGGAATTTCTGCGTCAACTACGGGCTCGGCGGCGTCTCGGGCTTCGGGACGAGGGCCGGCGAGACCGAGCTGGTCGAGGACGTCGAGGCTCGCGAGCAGGATCGCCGGACGTCGTGGCGGATCATCGCGACCTCGGCCCTGGTCGCTGCCGCCGCGGCGGTCGCGGCCTGGCTCGTGCCGACCTGACCCATGGGCCGACTGCGGACCCTGATCGGCCCCGCGCCGTTGGTACTCGACGGCGGCTGGGCCACCGAATTTCAGGCGCGCGGACTCGGCCTTTACGAGTCGCCGGACGCCTGGAACCTGACCCGGCCCGATGACGTCCTGGCCGTTGCACGCTCCTACGTCGAGGCCGGCGCCCAGGCGATCCTGACCAACACGTTCCAGGCCAACCCGATCTCCCTCGATCGCGTCGGGCGATCCGCCGAGGCTCGAAGGATCAATGAGGAGGGCGCGAGGATCTCTCGCGCCGCGGCGGGCGGCGGGGCCCTCGTCTTCGGCTCCCTCGGGCCGACGGGAGCCCTGTCGAGCCCCGGCAGCGAGCGTCGCGTGGCCGACGCGTTCGCGATACAGGCCCAGGGGTTGGTCGCAGGCGGCGTGGACGCCCTGGTGCTGGAGACGTTCGACGTCGCAGAGGCCCGTGTGGCCGCTCGCGCCGCACTTGGGACGGGCATCCCCGTAGTCGCGTCGTTCTACTTCGCCGAGACGCCCGACGGGCCGCGGACTGCCTCCGGATTCAGCCCGGAAGAGGCCGTTCGAGCGATGATCGAGGAAGGGGTCGACGGCGTCGGGGCCAACTGCGGGGCGGGAATCGGCGGGTTCCTCGACGTGTGCCGGAGGATGAGCGCGGCCTGCTCGCTGCCGATCTGGATCAAGCCCAACGCGGGGTTGCCGGTCCTCGAAGCCGGCCGGGCGGTCTATGCCGAGACGCCGGAGGCGTTCGCTGCGAATCTGCCGGCCCTGGTCGAGGCCGGCGCGACCTGCGTCGGCGGCTGCTGCGGCACGACCCCCGCGTTCGTCGCGGCGCTGCGACGGGAGGCGGAGACGCTGGGTCAGTCGCGCGCCTTCCAGCGCGACGGGTCCCAGAGATAGACCAAGCCGTCGTCGCCGCACGAGGCGAGGAATCGGCCGTCGGGCGCGAAGGCCACGGCCCGGACGCGGCCCTCGTGGGCGAGGAGCGTGGCCTCTTCCTCGCCCGTGGCCGCGTCCCAGATCCGGACCGAACGATCGCCGCCGGCCGTCGCGATCCGGGCCCCGTCGCGGCTGGCGGCGACGCCCCAGACGCGGCTGATGTGCCCTCGCAGGACGGTCGAGCTGCCGTCTTCAAGATCCCACGACCGGGCCGTCCAGTCGTGGCTGACGGAGGCCAGGTGCCGGCCGTCGGGCCCGAAGGACAGGGCGTTGACCTGCCGGTCATGGCCGCGGAGCAGGCGAGACTTCGTCCAGCCCTCGGCGGAGTGAGTCCAGATGGTGATCGCGCCGTCCTCGTCGGCGCCGGCGGAGGCGAGCGTGGCGCCGTCGGGGCTGAAGGCCAGGCAGAAGACCTCGTCGGGGACGGACTTCTCCTGGGACGCGCCGGGGGTTTCCAGGTCCCAGAAACGGATCTTGCGGTCGACGCCGCCGGTGGCCAGCGTCCGCCCGTCGGGCCCATAGACCAGGGCGATGCAGCGGCCCTCGTGCGAGCCCAGCAGGCGCGACTCCGGCGCGGCCGCCTCGGGGCCGGACGTCAGGTCCCAAAGCCGGACGGTGCCGGCGCGGCAGGCGGAGGCCAGGCGCCGCCCGTCGGGGCTGTAGGCCAGGCCGGTGACCTTCTTGGTGTGCGCGCGGAGGACCTTGGAGACGGCGTGCGACGGCTCGTCCCAGAGCCGGATCACGCCGTCGGAGCCCGCCGAGGCGATCTGGAGGCCGTCGCGCCGCACGGCGACGGCCCCGATCGAACCGCCGCCGCCCTCAAGCTTCCGGGGCTCCACGTTCGCGGCCCGCTCCCAGGGCCGGGCGTTCCAGAGCACGACCGAGCCGTCGCCCCCGGCCGACGCCAGGGTCAGGCCGTCGTCGCTGAACGCGAGCGCCTCGACCGAATCCTTGTGGCCCCGCCGGGCCAGCATCTTCTCCCAGGTGGCGACCTCGGTGAAGATCACCGTGCCGTCGGAGGCGGCGGTGACGAGCCTGCGCTCATCGGGGCTGAAGACGAGCGCGTTGACGGCGTCGAAGTGGAATTTCAGCTCCTGAGGCGCGGTCGGCGCGTCGACGTCCCAGATCGCCACGGTCCCATCCGCACCCCCGACCGCGATCTTCCGACCGCTGGGAGAGATCGCCAGGGCCAGCGAGGTCTCCTCGGGCCGGGTCATCCCCTGGAAGTGGACGGCGCTGCGAGATTCCAGGGACCAGGCCCGAGGCGGCTGGGCCTCGCCGACGCTGAACAGATGCGATCCCTGGGCGTCGAAGGCCAGGCCCAGGATCGCCGGGCCGTCCTGGACGAGGACGCTCAGGGGAGCGTCGGTCCCGCCGGTCGCGTCCCAGATCAGGATCCGACCGTCGTCCCCTCCGGTCGCCAGCCGCAGGCCGTCGCGCGAGACCGCCAGGGCGTCGACGCCGCCGCGGTGGCCTTTGAGGACCCTCGGCAGGCCCCACGCGTCGCCCGAACGGGTCCAGACGCGGGCGCAGCCGTCGGTGCAGGTGGCGATGATCCGCTCGGCCCCGCCGGGGGGACGCGACCAGGCGAGGTCGTAGACCGTCGCCTCCGCGGGGAGGCCGGGCAGCTCCTGCGGCTTGGCGGACATCATCCCGTTCCAGATCCACGGCGGCCCGCGCCGGCCGGCCGCGACCAGGTCGTCGCCGCCCGGCCGGAAGGCCACGCCGTAGAGCGTGCCGGGATAGCCCCGGAGGATCGGCGGCTTGTGGTGTCGGAGCCGGTCCAGGTAACGCCACTCCCAGTCGCGGTACTCGGGCGCGCAACGCCGCAATTCGGCCTCGGCGTCGGACGTCCGGCCGGCGTCCAGGGCCGACGAGGCGAGCGAGAGGCGGCCGAGGGCGGACTGCCGCTCCAGTTGCTTCAGGGCTCGCTGGACCCGCAAGAGCTGGATGGAGGTCGACGCCAGGCCGAGCAAGACCGAGGCGACGCAGGCGAGCAGCAGCCCCGCGATGACGGGTCGCTCGACGACCCAGTGGACGGCGTTCTCCAGGAAGCCCGGCTTCCGGGTCTTGATCGGCACGCCCTTGACGAACCGCGCCAGCTCGTCGGCCAGCTCGGCGGCGGTCTTGAAGCGTCGGGCCGGGTCTTTCTCCAGGCATCGGACGCAGATCCGGTCCAGCTCGTCGGGCACCTCGGGGTTCCAGCGCTGGGGGGGCGTGAGGGGTTCGTTGAGCACGCGGAGGACGATCGCCATCGAGTCGTCCCCGGTGTAGGGGGGGCGGCCGGCGAGCATCTCGTAGAGGGTGGCGCCCAGGCTGTAGACATCGCTGCGAGGGTCGACGCGCGAGGCGTTGCGGACCTGCTCCGGGGGGATGTATTGGGGCGTGCCCATCAAGACGTCCTTGGCCGTGAGCGTCAGCGTCATCGTCTGCTCGAACATCTTCGCGAGGCCGAAATCGGTGAGATACGGCTTCCCGGAGGCGTCGATGATGATGTTGCTGGGCTTGATGTCGCGATGCACGACCCCCTTGGCGTGGGCGTGCTCGACCGCCCGGACGATGGGTTCCAGCAGGGCCGCGGCCTCGGCGGGGGGCATCCGGCCGCCCTTGAGCCGCTTCGACAGGCTCTCGCCGTCGATGAGCAGCATGACGTAGTACGGGAAGCCGTCGTGCAGGCCGGCGTTCAGGACCGGGACGACGTGGTCGTCGCGGATCATCGCCGCGGCCTTCATCTCGAGGTAAAACCGCGCGACCAGTCGCGTGGGGTCGCTGGTCCGCGTCTCGGCGTCCCAGATCGAGCGGCGGATGATCTTGAGGGCGACGACCTGGTCGAAGGCCGTCATGCGGTGGCGGGCGCGATAGACCTCGCCCATGCCCCCCCAGCCGATCAGCTCGAGCACCTCGTACTCGTCGATGATCGTGCCGGCGGCGACGCAGCCCTGATAGCGGATCCGGCTCACCGCCGCCGGATCGTCCGAAGGCTCGACGGGCCGGGCTTGGGGGAGGCCCAGGCTTCCGAAGCTGGCTTCGAGGCCCTCGATCGTCGAGAGCAGGGGGATCGTCTCGGGCGTCGAGGGCTGCGCCGTCGCGGGCTCGGCGATGGTGGACTTCATGCCTTCGAGCAGGTCCGCCAACTTGCCCGCGATGGCGTCGGCCTCGCCGGTCTTCCAGCCGTTCGACTCGGGAGCTTGCGCCCGGATCGTCGGGGGCTCGGTCTCGGCGTCGACCGGCCCCCCCGCGTGGGTGACGAACGAGTCGTCGGGCTCGTCGGGGACGGCGGACGGACCTTCCATCAACGGCTCCTGACGACGTCCCGCGCCGCCGCGACGACCTCCTCGACCGGGCCGATCGACGGCGACTCGCCGCGGCGACCTCCCATCGATGACGCATCGTCGCACTCAGTCTAGCCGCCGCGGGGGCCGTCCGACAACGAAAAACGGGCGTCGGCGGCCGCAGCGCGCCGACCCCCTCGGCTCACGGGTAGAGCGTGTAGGTGCCGTCCGCGTTTCGCTTGTACGAGGAGATGATTCGATAGGCGATGATCTCCTTGTTGATGGCCTTCCACCAGTACAGGGCTTCGGGGCCCAGCTCCTTCAACACGACGATGTCGTGATCGCAGCAGGTGCAGGGGAGCTTCAGGAAGCAATCGGGGAAACACTCGCCGCAACCACCCTCCTTGACAGCGCCGCCGTGGTCGTGCACGTCGTGACCGGCCGCGGGCACGACCCCGCTCTGGGGCGTCGCAGGCGCCTGATGTGCGGGAGCGGCCTGAGGCGTCGCTCCGACCTGGGGCGTCGCCTGGGGCGGCGTGGGGGGTGGGGGCGTCGGGGGCTTGTAACAAGGGCGGAGGGGGTTGGGGATGATCGCAAAAGCCGCGACCCGGACCTGCTGGTAGGTCGTGACCACCGTCGGAACCTGGACGTAACACCAGGTTCCGTTGGATTGCCATTGCCAGGCCCCGGTCATGGCCTGCGACGTCGTCGGCACCGTTCGGATCACCTCGACGGGGACGATGATGATCCCGTTGGCCGACGTCCGCCCCGTCATCGTCCCCAGCGCCAGCGTCACGCCGATCGCCAGACCCCAGTTGCCTTTCATCTGCCGTATCTCCAGCCAGGTTGGGAAGAACGCGCCCGAATCCTCGGCAGATTAATGGAATCCGACTGGAATATCCAGGGTAAATAGGATGAATAGGAACAATATTCAATAGGCTGCTAAAAAATGATCCATAAGCCTAATTTAGGCGTTCAACCGGGGGGACTTGAGCGGAGCCAATGGATGAAGTCGGTCGCGGCCGAGGTCCCGCCCGAGGCGCGGACGAGCATGGCGATCTGGCCGCGGTGGTAGGGCGAATGACCGGAGAGCTGGGTGAGCAGATCTTCGACCGTATCGCGATGGGGCGTGCCGTCGGTGGTCTTGTAGTCCACGATGCGGTCGAGGTCGTCTTCCTTGAGGGTTGCGAGATAGGCCAGCGAGCGGCGTTCGGTCTCGGCCCAGTCGGCTCGCACGTCTTCGAGGTTCGCGTTCTCGGGGAAGAGCTTCCCGGTCGGGGCCGGACCGGACCCCAGGCGGGAAAGCCAGATCCTGCGCGCGAGGACGACATGGCCCATGATGTCGACCGCCCTGCGGAACTCGGCGCCATCTCGGCGGTCGGCGGGTACGCCGTCGAGCGAGGCGAAGACCCTGGCGTGGGCGAAACGTTCGAACTCGAACAGGCGACGGAATCGGTCGGCGAGGGAGTGGGGCATTCTTCAGACTCCGGTTGAAGAGTGGGACGGAGGACAGGGTTACTTCGAATCCCGGACAGGCGGCTTCGGGTCCGAGTTCGGGGTGCGGAGCGGGCGAAAACCGTCGTCTCCGTTGTTATCATGGTGAGTCGCACCACGAAAGAGCCCGAGGATTGCTCATGCCGGACCATCCCACCCCGAACCAGCAGCAACCGATCGCGACCGCGGGGCAGGGGGGCGAGCCCTCACACCGATGGTCCTGGCCCGCCTCGGTGCTCGTCTTCGCCCTCGCGCTCGCGGCGTTGGCGCCGACGGCGGGCGACTTCGGCGTGACCTGGGACGAGCCGGCCTATCGCTACAGCCAGGTGATCTCGGCGCAGTGGTGGCGGCAATGGGCCTCGGTGCGCTCGTGGGGAGACGTCCAGGCGCAGCTCGACCCCGACGCCTTGCTCTATTACTGGCCTTATGCGCGGTTCGGGATCAACTTCCATCCCCCGCTCGCCGGCCAGGTCAGCCTCGCCGGGCGGGCGGTGGTCGGCTCGTGGATGAAGGACTACCCTTCGCGACGGATGGGTTCGATCGTCGAGTTCGCGCTCACGATCGCCATCGGCTGCCACTTCCTGTCGCGACGCTACGGGCCGGCGGCGGGGCTGGTGATGGCCGGCTCACTGCTGTTCATGCCTCGGCTGTACGGCCAGGCGCACCTGCTCGACACCGACATCCCCGGCCTCTTCCTGTGGGCGGCCACGGCGCTCGCCTTCTGGAACGGCCTGCACGAGCCGAACGCCCGCCGCTGGCGAGTGCTGGTGGGGGTCTTGCTCGGGCTCGCCTTCCTGGAGAAGACGGCGGCGGTCGCCGTGCTCCTGCCCATCCTCGCCTGGATGACCGTGGCCTGCCTGCCGTCGGCTTTCACCTGGAAGGCGGGTCGCGCCGCCTGGATCGACGCGGCGTTCACGCTGGGGTTGATGCTCCTGCCGCTGGGTGCGGCCTTCGTCGAGATCCAGATGTTGCAGCGCCGGCTGCCGCCCCCCTCGCAGGCGGACCTCTATTTCCAGACATTCCCTCGTCCCCAGGTCGCGATGCCGGGGGCGATCCTGGCCGTCCCGCTCGTGGTCTGGTCGCTGCGACGCCTGCTCGCGCGCCGGCGGCCCGGCAGCCCGATCTGGGGCGTCGAGCGACCGGCGCTCGAGACGCTGGCGGCCATCGCGGCGTTCGCGCCCGTCGTGGGCTGGCTGGGGAACCCCGCCTGGTGGCGCGAGACCATCGTGCGGATGACCCATTACTACACCCTCACCAACGACCGCCAGGGGGCCTTGCCGGACATCCTGATCCTCTACGCCGGCCAGATCTACAAGTACAGCCTCCCGTGGCACAACGGCTGGGTGCTGGCCGCGATCACGGTCCCGCCCACGATCCTCGCGGCCGGGCTGGCGGGGATCGCCTGGGGGCTTCGGCGCGTGCGAACCGACCGGATCCCGGTGTATTTCCTGCTCCACCTGGCGATCCTGCCTTTCCTGAGGATGTTCCACACGCCGGCCCACGACGGCGTCCGGCTGCTGCTGCCGTCGTTCTTCTTCCTGGCGGCGTTCGCGGGCTGGGGGACCGTCTGGATCGGCCGGGCGGTCGCCCGACGCATCCGCTGGGGCGTGGTCATGACCGCGGCGCTCGTCCTGGCGCCGGCGCTGGTCTCGCTCGTCCGGATCCACCCCTACGAGCTGTCGTATTACAACGCCCTGATCGGAGGACCGTCGGGCGCCTGGCGCCGGGGCTTCGAGATGACCTACTGGTACGACGCCCTCACGCCCAGCGTGCTCGAGGAGCTGGACCGCAAGTTGCCTCAGGGCGCCGAGCTGGACTTCCTGAACAAGAAGACCGAGTCGTCGATGCAGGTGCTCAACGACCTGCAGGCCCTGGGCCATCTCCGGCCCGACATCCTCCTGTTCCGGCGCAGCGGCGAGCACTTCCCGTTCGTCCTGCTGCTGACCCAGGACTCCAAGGCGACGGCGTTCACGAGGCTCCTCTTCGCGATGAAGCCCTGGTTCGCCTCCGAGCCCCGCCAGCTCGACGGCCTGCGGGTGCTGACGATCGCCGATCCCGTGGCCGTCTCGCGGGCCTGGGCCCTCAGCATGCTCGTCGACGCGCCCGCCCCCCCGCGTCGCGACCTCCCCGTCGCTCCCGAATGGGTCCACGCCTACGCGCCCATCCTCAGGCGATTCTGGGGCGAGGGGCTCCAGCTCGACGACCCTCTCACATTCAATTCGGTCGTCTTCGACTGGGCCCGGACCGACCCCGAGGGCCTCAAGGCCGCGGCGCGTCGCATCGCGGAACTGAAGCCGGAGCCGGAAGACGCGAATGCGACTCGATTGTCTCGCATGCTCATGCCGGATGGCGACGTCACACCCCAGGCGATCAACAAGAGCCTTCTCGGCCAGCTCGTGGCCGCCCGGCCCGAGGCGCTCGTCGAGGCCGTCGACATCCTCATCGCGCATCCCGACGCCGTGGCGAGCGTGCTCACCCGGTACGGCTACACCGACCCCGCGACGGTCGGCGGCTACCTCGACCGCGACCAGGTCGAGGAACGCATCGCCCGGCCGTGACGACGGTCGAATCCCAGTTCCATCTCGATGAAGCGTGGTATGGTTCCAGCAGGGGCCTTGCGCGCCGGGCGATCCGCAAGGCCGGCCCTCACGTCGACGGGCCGACCCGGCGACCGAAAAACATCATGTAAATCCCTCGCGAACCAAGCCAATCGTTTTTTCACCATAAGCCTTGTCCAGAAACATCTTACGGCGATATTCGGTTGGCTTCCATGGCACGGACGAACCCCTTATTGAAGCCGATCCGCCGCGATCCGCTCGACTCCCGGCCGGGATGGGGAACAATTGCGGCGACCCCGTCGAGTTTCGCACCTTCCTGTACGTAGGATCAGTGCGTAGAATGGAAAGGCCGAGCGCGGCGCGAGGCGTCCGGGGAGGCGAGTCATGGGCCAGATCCAGAAACTTCCGGCGTCGGTCGTCAACCAGATCGCCGCGGGCGAGGTCGTGGAGCGGCCGGCCTCGGTGGTGAAGGAGATGATGGAGAACGCGATCGACGCCGGGGCCAGGCGGCTCGAGGTGAGCGTCGAGCGCGGGGGCAAGGACCTGATCCGGATCGCCGACGACGGCGAGGGGATCGCGGCTGAGGAGATGCTGCTGGCCTTCCAGCCCCACGCCACCAGCAAGCTCCAGACCGCCGAGGACTTGCACCGGGTGCGGACGCTCGGGTTCCGGGGCGAGGCCCTGGCGGCGATCGCCGAGATCTCCAAGGTCCGCTGCCAGACCCGGCGGGCCGACGCGCCCGAAGGGTCGGAGATCCAGATCGAGGCCGGGATCGCCGGGCCGATCAAGAGCTGCGGCTGCCCGGTCGGCACGGTGATGGAGGTCCGAAACCTCTTCTTCAACACGCCGGTGCGGCGGACCTTCTTGAAGTCCGACTCCACCGAGGCCGGCCACGTCGCCGAGACCTTCGCCCGGATCGCCCTGGCGCATCCCCAGGTCCACATGACGTTCCGGTCGGCGGGCAAGATCGTCCACGACCTGCCGGCCGTCGCCGGCGTCCGCGAGCGGATCGCCACCTTCTTCGGCCGCGAGCTGGCCGAGTCCCTCCTCTGGGTCGAGGGGAAGCTCGAACAGGTCGCGCTCTGGGGCTACGTCGGCCACCCCTCGCAGAGCCGGTCGAGCACCAAGGGCCAGTACCTCTTCCTGGGCGGTCGGTACGTGCGGGACCGCAGCCTGAGCCACGCGCTCAACGAAGCGTATCGAGGCCTGCTCATGGTCGGCCGCAATCCGGTGGCCTTCCTGAACCTGGAGATTCCGCCCGAGGAGGTGGACGTAAACGTCCACCCGACCAAAATCGAAGTCCGTTTCCGCGACCCCCAGCGCATCTACAGCCACCTGCTCTCGACGCTCCGCCAGACCTTCCTTTCGAGCGACCTCCACAGCCGCCTCCAGGCCGTCCCGGGCGCCAGGCCGGCCGAGGCGTCGAGCCCGGCGAACGGCTCCGACGACGAGACGACCGATTGGGCTGCCCCGGCCCGACTGTCGCCCACGCCCGCCCGCGCCGAATCGTCGTACGGTTTGGAATCGCCCCCCGCCAGCCGGCAAGCGATCGCCTCCTGGTTCGAACCCTCGCGAGGGCCGGCCGCGGAATTCCCCAAGATCCCCGACTCGGTGGGGCAGGTCCAGCCGCCCGATTGGTCGCGGTCGCTCCCCGGCCGGTTCGAGTTCGGGCAGGGTGCGAGCTTCGACGAGTTCGCGTCGCCGGCCCCGGAGCAGACACCCGGCCCGCCGCCCGAGATACCGCCGATCGAGCGCCGCCGTCAGCCCGAGCCGGACCTCCACGCCAAGGCGATCCAGGTCCACGACAGCTACCTGATCGCCGAGACGAACGAGGGGATGATGGTGATCGACCAGCACGCCCTGCACGAGCGGATCCTCTACGAAGAACTGCGGAGGCGCGTCGCCGAGGGCCGGGTCGAGTCGCAGGGCCTGCTCGTCCCCGAGCCCGTCCACATGGCGCCCGACGAGGCGGCGACGCTGCTGGAGCACGCCGACCTGCTCGCCACGCTGGGGCTGGAGGTCGAGGGCTTCGGCGGCGACACGGTGCTCGTCCGGAGCACGCCCGTCATGCTCTCGCAGCTCCAGCCCGAGCGGCTGGTCCGCGACCTGGCGGAGCACCTCGCGACCCGCCCGCTCCCCCCGACCCGCGACGGCCTGGTCGCCGAGCTGCTCCACATGGTCTCGTGCAAGGCGGCCGTGAAGGCCGGCCAGAAGCTGACCGCCGACGAGATCGACGCCCTGCTCGCGCGTCGCGAGCTGGCCGCCGACGCCCACCACTGCCCCCACGGCAGGCCGACCGCCCTGATCTTCACCAAGAGCGAGCTGGAGAAGCAGTTCGGCCGGATCTGATGAGCCCTCGCGGGCCGGGGTCATTTCTCGGGATATCCTCCGGTGACCAACTGTCCGCCGTTCGTCGGCAGCCAGACCGTGCAGGTGTTCCGCCAGCCGATCGAGATCTGGTAGCTCTTGGCCTTGTTCCAGGAGATGGCGGTGGCGACGGCCGACTTGATCTTGTCGGTGATGTAGCGGTTGTTGGGATCGATGACGTCGTTCCAGACGTAGGTCAGCTCGAAGTCGACGCGAATCCCCCCGCCCGGCGGCAGCGACTTCGGAGGCATGAAGGGATGCCCGCTCCGGGCGATCTGCGGCCCCTGGTATCGCGAGACCTCGCCGAACCCGACGATCAGAAAGTCGCCGGCGTCCTTGTTGGTGCCGTGGAGGTATTGATAGCCGATGATCCCCTCGCCGTTCTCGACCTCGGCGTGGAATCGCCTCGCCGTGGCCGAGCGGCCCATCTTGGCGCGCCTGGCGAGATCCCTCGCCGCCTCGAGGACCTGCGTCCAGACGACGCCCCTGAGCATGTCGCTCCTGGTCATGTACGAGGTCCAGGAGGGATCGTCCCGCACGTCGACCTTCCGGCCGCCGCCCCGCAGATATTGCGCGAGGATCATGCGGCCGGCCCAGTCCGAATCGAGGTATTCGAGCGACTCCGGTTCCAGCCGCTCGCGGCGAGCGTCGCCCGTGTGTCGATTCCGCTGATCCTTGTCGCGATGCTCTTCCTCTTCCTGCTCCGTGAAGGGTTTGCCTCGCTCTTCCGACATCGGCGGGTCTCCTCGGTGAAGACGGAACGGCTCCTCCCTCCGTCGCGACTGCAGACGTATCTCGGGCCCGAATTCTCAATGCGCGGTCCGGGGGCGAAAGATGTCAGCCGGCCCCGAATTTCGTCGAATTCGACCGGCCGGCCACGACGGGGCGGCGAGATCGAACGCCGGCGCACGCTCGGGGAAAGCCAGGCATCCCTCTCGCACGTCGCCCGGACGAGACGCGGGCCGCACCCGATTTCGGGATCGCGAGGGGGCTCGTCGGCGTTCCCGCGAAGCCGTCGGGCTTCCTCTATCGTCGACCCGGCCGGCTCGCGTAGAATCGCCTGCCGGGGAGTGCCGAGGCGCGCCGTAAGGGTCGGACGGGCAAGCGGAACGGTCCTCCCGGAGCGGGGAGTCTTCCGGCGATGGCATTGATCTGTGCGACGATCGGGCGGGGCCGCCATTCCTCGCTCCTCGAAGAGTGGCAGGCCGCGGCCAAGGCGGGGGCCGAGCTGGTCGAGCTGCGCATCGACTGCCTCCGGCGCGAGCCCGACCTCAAGCGGCTGCTCAAGAACCGCTTCACGCCGTTCATCTTCACCGTCCGCCGCGGCGTCGACGGCGGCATGTGGCGCGGCGACGAGGAGAAGCGACGGCAGATCCTCCGCGAGGCCATCGCCCTCGGGGTCGATTACGTCGACCTGGAAAATGACGTCGCCGGCGAGATCCGCCGCTTCGGCAAGACCAAGCGGATCGTCAGCTACCACAACCTGAAGAAGACGCCCGAGGACATGGGCGAGGTCATCGCCGCCTGCGCCGAGCGCGACCCGGACGTCGTCAAGGTGGCCGTGGCCGCCTCATCGGTCGCGGACGCCTCGCGGGTGCTCCAGGCCTCGGTCGGCGCCAAGCATCCGACGGTCGCCATCGCCATGGGCGAGATCGGCCAGTTCACCCGGATCCTCAACGCCAAGTTCGGGGCCCCATTCACCTTCGCCGGCTTCAACCCCGAGCGCGTCTTCGCCGCGGGCATGCCCTTCCTCTCGGAGCTGAAGAAGGACTATCTCTACGAGAAGATCGACGCCGACACCGAGGTCTACGGCGTGATCGGCGACCCGATCGGCCACAGCCTCAGCCCGGCCATCCACAACGCCGCGTTCCGGGAACTCGGCCTGAACAAGGTGCTCGTCCCGTTCCTGGTCCCCAAGGGGGGCCTCGAAGGCTTCTTCCGCAGCCTCGAATGGGTCGGGGTCAAGGGCTGCAGCGTCACGATCCCGCACAAGGAAGACGTGATCCCCCTGCTCAAGAGCAAGGAGAACTCCGTCGAGCGGACGGGCTCATGCAACACGGTGGCCATCGCCGACGACGGCACGAAGACCGGCTACAACACCGACTACCGGGCGGCGATGGACTCGCTCGAATCGGTCCTGGGCCGAAGCGACGACCCCGAGTCGCCGAGCCCGTTGATCGACAAGCAGGTGCTGATCCTCGGCGCCGGCGGCGTGGCTCGCTCGATCGCCTTCGGCGTGACGCGTCGGGGCGCCAGCGTCACCTTGACGAACCGCCACGACGAACGCGCGGCGCTGCTCGCCGAGGAGGTCGGCTGCCGATCGGCGAACTGGGGCCTGCGGGCGACGATGCTGGCCGACGTGATCGTCAACTGCACGCCCGTCGGGATGCACCCCAACGTCGACGACACCCCGCTGCCGCCCTCGGCGTTCCAGCGGCCGAGCATCGTCGTCTTCGACACGATCTACCATCCCGAGAACACGATGATGCTCAAGCTGGCGCGCGAGCGAGGCTGCACCACCCTGACGGGCGTGGACATGTTCCTGCGTCAGGCGGCGTTGCAGTTCAAGATCTACGCCGGGCGGGAAGCGCCGATCGACGTGATGCGGGCGGCCCTCAAACGCAAGCTGGGACCCCTGAAGGACGAATGAGCCGCGAACCGATGGGCGAGACGAACGGCGGGGGCCTGGTGCTGGTGGGCTATCGGGGCACGGGGAAGTCGACGGTCGGCCGGCTTTTGGCCGGGCGGTCGGGGCGGCCGTTCGTCGACGTCGACGACGTGATCGTCGCCCGCGCGGGGCGGACGATCCGGGCGATTTTCGAGGACTCGGGCGAGCCCGCCTTCCGCGAGCTGGAGGAGTCCGTCGTGCGGGACCTGGTCGCCACGCACCCGGGGGCCGTCCTGGGGACCGGCGGCGGGACGATCCTCCGCGAGGCCAACCGCCGCGCCCTGACCACGTTCGGCCTGGTCGCCTGGCTGCGGGCCGACGCCGACGAGTTGGCCCGCCGCCTGGAAGCCGACTCCGCCACTCGCGAGACCCGTCCGTCGCTGACCTCCAAGGGGGCGCTCGAAGAAATCGCCGAGGTCCTGGCCGTGCGGACGCCCTTCTACCAGGAGATCGCCCAAGTCGTCGTCGACACCCAGGAACGCGGCCCGGCCGAGGTGGCCGACCTGATCCTGCGACACTGGTCGCCTTCGACCGTCGCCCGCCCCGCTGGGGAGCCCCACGCGTGTTCGTGAGCTGGCCGCTGCTGGCGTTCCTGGGCTTCGGCGTCTTCTGCGTGGGGACCGTCGTCGGCAGCTTCCTGAACGTCTGCATCTACCGCATCCCCTGGCAGAAGAGCGTGATCTGGCCGGCCTCGCACTGCCCGCGCTGCTACGGGGCGATCTCGACCAGCGATAACGTGCCGATCGTCGGCTGGCTCGCCCTCCGCGGCGAGTGCCGGATGTGCGGCCTGCCGATCTCGGCCCGCTACCCGCTGATCGAGGCCCTGGTCGGCCTGCTGTTCCTGGCGCTCTACGTCGTCGACGTCCTTTTGGCGACGCGGGAAGGTTTCGGCCAGATCCCGGTCTCGTCGCTGGCGGTGCTCGCCTATCACGCCCTGCTCGTCGCCCTCCTCGTCGCGGCGACGTTCATCGACTACGACCTGCTCATCATCCCCGACGAGGTCACGGTCACGGGCATGGTGCTCGGCATCGCCCTCGGCGCGGCCTTCCCGTGGATCCGACCCGAGCCGGCCGCCGCCGCGACCCATCTTGGAGGGCTGGGGGTGGGGATCCTCGGGCTGCTCGCGGGCGCGGGGCTGACGGCCGGGGTCCGGTCCAGCTTCTCGTTCCTGCTCCGTCGCGAGGCGATGGGGTTCGGCGACGTGACCCTCATGGCGATGATCGGCGCGTTCCTGGGGTGGCAGGCGGCCGTCCTGACCTTCTTCCTCTTCCCGTTCTTCGGCCTGGCCCACGCGCTCTGGAAATTGACGCTTTACGTCGGCAAGCGGCTGGCCGGGGCCGAATCTTCGAGCGCCGATCGCGAAATACCTGCGGGGCCGTACCTCAGCATGGCCGCCGCGTTCCTGCTGTTCTCCTGGCGGTGGCTCTGGCCACTCTGGGCGAAGAACCTGTTCGAGATGCTCCACGCCATCTTCTGGTGGATGCTCGGCGTCAACGTCGGGCCCCTGAACTAGGTTCCTGATGGCGGGTCGGCGGGATTCCGGGGGGGACGCTGGGCCCGATTCCGGCTAGAATCCGGACGGGTCGACGCGAGGCCGAAACCGGGGAGGGCTAGGCGATGGCGTACCAGTACAAACGTCGGCGGCCGTCGATCATCCGCAACTTCTGGGTCTACCGCAGGCTGATCGGGACGGCCGTCCTGCTGGGCCTGATGCTCTGGTTCATCTGGGCGAACGACGGGGCCGTGACCGTCGCCTTCCCGTTCCGGCTGGGGACCTATCAGAGCACGGTCGGCGTGATCATCCTCCTGAGCGCCCTGTTCGGGTCGCTGCTCACCGTACTGGGCATGACCGTCTTCTTCGCCCTGCGGAAGATGCGGGGTCAGCACGGCCCTCCCGAAACGGCCGAGACGCGCGATCTTGACGAGGATCGGCCCCCGCCCGACTACGCCTCGAAAACCGAGGACGGGATTCGCAATTCCCTGTGGTGAAACGGCCGAAGATAGGACTAGCTCCTTTCTCGTCCCTCAAGTCCCCGGAAGGGCGTCGTGGATCTCGTGACGACTGACATCCACTCACGGACGATCTCGATCGGCGGCCGGAAGCCGACTCCTCGCCGCGGTTTCGCGCTCGTCGGCCTGATCCTGGCCGCCGGAACGTTGACCGGCTGCTCCGGCCGGGGCACGTACATCACGGGCGGGCCTTCCAGCGGCCAGCTCAAGGCCAGCGTCAGCCACCTGGAGTTCGAGAACGACCAGCTCAAGACGCAGGTCGCCCGCTTGAAAGAGGAAAACCGCGCGTTCGAGGATCGGCTGGTCCAGGAACAGCTCCACAACGGCGAGATCACCGCGAAGCTCGACAACGTCCGCAACGTGTTGCGGGACCAGGGTTACAGCGGCGACGCCGACGTCGACCTCGACGCCCCCCTGGGCCGGGCCAGGACGCTGCCGGCCGGTCGGACCACGCCTCCCAAGCGGCGAGCCCCCGCCGCGCAGATCTCCAAGGCGAGCGATTCCGAGGAGATCCCCCCCATCCGCATCGACGACAACCACCGCGATACGCGTTCCTCGACCTCGTCGGGCCGCTCGCGCTCGTCGAAGGCGACCACCGACCCCGACGACGCCGTCGGCATGCGCGAGGACGACCTCCGCTGGACGCCCATCGCCCGCGGCGGAGACGCCCCGGCGACGCCCAAGCGCTGAGGTGGGCCGAACCCGCCCCCGGCGGTTGTCGTCCATCAGGTCGGCCGGGTACCATCGGGGTCCGAGCGACGTCCGATTCGACAACCGAGGCGCGGCATGATCGTCATCATCGACTATGGGATGGGCAATTTGCGGAGCGTGCAGAAGGCCTTCGAGGCCGTCGGCCATCCCGCCGAGATCTCCGCCGATCCCGATCGAATCCGCGACGCCTCGCACGTCGTCCTGCCCGGCGTCGGCGCCTTCGCCGACGCCATGTCGGAGCTGCGCCGGACGGGGATGGATCAGGCCTTCACCGATGCCGTCCGTTCCGGCAAGCCCTGCCTGGGCGTCTGCCTGGGCCTGCAGCTGCTGTTCACGACGAGCTATGAGGACGGCGAGTACGCCGGCCTGGACCTGATCCCCGGGCGCGTGATCCGGTTCGCCCCCCGGCCGGGCCTCAAGGTCCCGCACATGGGCTGGAACACCCTGGCGATCCGCCGGCCGATCCCGTTGCTGGAAGGTGTGGGGGCCGAGCCCTCGGTCTACTTCGTCCACTCCTATCACGCCGCGCCCGACGACCCCGCCGACGTCGCCGCCGTCTCCGACTACCCGGAGCCTTTCCCCGCCGTCGTCAACCGCGCCAACCTCACCGCCTGCCAGTTCCATCCCGAGAAGAGCCAGCAGACCGGTCTGGCCATGTACGCCAACTTCGCCCGGCAGTAGGCGTGCGGGTGGAGAATCGCGGCCACCCGCCGATCCGACAGGATCGTTCCTGCGCCCCCGCCGTTTTTCCGACCGCCTCCCATTCCGCCGGCTAGGTTTCCTTTCGATGGACCGCGCGTCGCGCGGGCGAGGTCGAGGGATCGACCCGGCAAGGAATGCGCTCTCGTCGGAGGACGGACGGATGGGGAAAAGCCTGCGCCGGCGGCGTCTGCGTCCTTCAATCGAGATGCTCGACGCCCGTCGCCTCCTGTCGGGGTACGCCCCGGCCCAGATCGGGACGGCTTACGGGCTGTCCTCGATCACGCTGACCTCCAGCACCGGGGCCGCGGTGGCCGGCGACGGGTCGGGCCAGACGATCGCCATCGTCGGGGCCTATCACAACCCGACCCTGCTCTCCGACCTCAAGGTCTTCAACCAGACTTACGGCCTCCCGGACGCCCACGTCACCGTGGTGAACCTGGGCGACCAGACCACGAACGAGACCTGGGCCTCCGAGTCGGCGATGGACGTCCAGTGGGCTCACGCGATCGCCCCGGGGGCGACCATCGTGATGATCGAGGCCGCGTCCGACGCGGCCGACGACGTCCTGGCGGCGGTCGACGCGGCGCGGAATACGCCCGGGGTCGTCGCCGTCTCGATGAGCTTCGGCTTCACCGAGACGGCCGGCCAGCACACCTACGACTCCTATTTCACGACCCCCGCTGGGCACGCCGGGATCACCTTCTTCTCGGCCAGCGGCGACCACGGCCCGGCGGGAGGCGCGATGTACCCCGCCAGCTCGCCGAACGTGGTGGGCGTGGGGGGGACCTCTTTGACGCTCGACGACGCCGGCGACGTCCTCTCGGAGGGCGTCTGGGCGCGGAGCGGCAGCGGGCCGGGCCGATTCGCCGCCGCGCCGAGCTATCAGCGGACCTTCCAGCAGGGGGCCAAGCGGAGCACGCCCGACGTCCTGTTCCTGGGCGACCCGACCACCGGCGTCAGCGTCTTCCACACGACGCCCGGCGCTTCCCAGGGCACGTGGCGGGTCGTCGCGGGGACGAGCCTGGGGGCCCCGGCCTGGGCCGCCATCATGGCGATCGTGTCGCAAGGCCGGGCCCTCGAAGGCCGGGCGAGCCTCGACGGCCCCTCCGAGACGCTGCCGATGCTCTACGCGCTGGCCGGGACCGGGTTCCGGAGCGTGACGAACGGGGTCTCGCCGACGGCCGCCGGGCTGGGCGTCCCCGACGGGCGGACCCTGATCCCGGCGCTGGTGAACGCGACGACGGCCCACGACGCCTCGGCGACGAAGACGACCGTCGCGGTGGCGGAGCCGGTCGCGTCGACGAACAAGCCGGCGATCCGCAGGACGCCCGCGTTCCGACGTCGGACCGTCGCGGCCCCCCGCGCGCCCCTCGCCCCGGTCCGCCAGCCCCGGCTCGTCCGCCAGGCCGCCCCGGTCCGTCGGAAGGCCGTCGGCGCCTGATCGCTCGCGGCCGCGGCGAGCCCATCCCGCAGGACCGATTTTTCCCCGCGGCCGCGGGGCCGCTCGGTGCTTGCGACGGATCCTGGCGACGGCTAGAGTTGAACTCAGGCAAGACGGTCTTCAGATTCGGTGAAGTTTCATGCAAGTGATACCGGCCATCGACCTGCGAGGCGGACTCTGCGTCCGCCTGCGGCAGGGGGATTACGACCGCGAAACCGTTTTCGGCGACGATCCCGCGGCGATGGCCGGGCGGTGGGTTTCGGAAGGCGCGACGCGGATCCACCTCGTCGACCTGGACGGGGCGAAGGCCGGCAAGCCGGTCAACGTCGACGCCGTCCGGGCCGTCGTCCAATCCGTGCCCGTCCCCTGCCAGCTCGGCGGGGGCGTCCGCGACGAGAAGACGATCGAGACCTGGCTCGAAGCCGGGATCGAGCGGGTCATCGTCGGGACGCAGGCGCTCCGGGATCCCTCGTGGTTCCGGTCGATGGCGGAGAAGCATCCCGGCCGTCTGGTCCTGGGCCTCGACGCCCGCGACGGGATGGTGGCCACCGACGGCTGGCTCGAAACGTCGAACGTCTCCGCGGCCGAGCTGGCCGGGCGGTTCGACGACCTGCCGCTGGCGGCGATCATCTACACCGACATCGCGCGCGACGGGACTTTGGAAGGCCCCAATCTCGACGCGACGGCCGCGCTGTGCCGCCGCGTGAAGACCTCGGTGATCGCCTCCGGGGGCGTCGGCGAGCTGGCCGACGTCGATCGCCTGGCGGCCCTCCCGGTGGTCGGCTGCATCGTTGGTCGAGCCCTGTACGAGGGCAAGTTCTCTCTGGCGGACGCCGTGGAACGCGCGGGACGGGCTTCGGCCCGCCCCTGAGCGAAGGGTCCTTTTTTCGCGCCTCGCTCCAAGGCGTCGGGACATTCTCCGATCGGGACTTCGACCCCGTCGCCGAGGCGGCGGGCGGGTCGCCGTACGCTCATGCTCGCACCCGCGCGGACCTCCGCGCGTTTCCACGCACCTCCCTGCTGAGGACACTCGCCATGACCACGACCTATCACATCGCGGATATCCGGAACGTCGCCCTCGCTGGACATGGGGCGTCGGGGAAGACCAGCCTCGCCGACGCCCTCCTCTTCGCCGCCGGCGCCACCACGCGCAAGGGCTCGGTGGACGACGGGACGAGCACGCTGGATTTCGACGACGAGGAGAAGCGGCGGCACTTCACCATCGACTGCCACCTCGGCCACCTCGCCTGGAACGGCCGGCAGGTCCACCTGATCGACTCGCCCGGCTACCCCGACTTCATCGGCAACGCCCTGAGCGCCCTGGCCGCCGTCGAGAACGTCGTGCTCGCCGTCTCGGGCCCGGCCGGGATCGAGGTCAACACCCGCCGCCTGTTCAACGAGGCCCGGCGGATGGGCCTGGGCCGGTTCGTCGCCGTCACCAAGATGGACGCCGACAACGTCGACTACCGCGCCGACCTGGAAGCGATCCGCGAGACCTTCGGCCCGTCGGCCGTCCCCTTCAACGTGCCCGTCGGCCAGGGCCCCTCGTTCTCGGGCGTGATCGACGTCTTGCAGGCGCACGACGACGATCCGGCCGGCTGCCCGCTGCCCCCTTCCGAGGCCTACCAGATGCTCGTCGAGCAGATCGTCGAGAGCGACGAGGAGCTGATGAGCCGGTACCTCGAAGGCGAGTCGATCGGCGTCGAGGAGCTGCGCAAGGCGGCGCACGACGCCATCGCGGCCGGCAAGCTGGTTCCGGTGCTCTGCGTCTGCACCAAGAAGGACCTGGGCGTCAAGGAGCTGCTCGACCTGGTCACGACGTGCGGCCTGAGCCCCGAGGACGTCCACCGCTTCGGCACCCGCGGCGACGAGCCCGAGGCCCCCGAGGAGGAAATCCTTCCCGCCGAGGACGGCACGCTCGTCGCCCAGGTCTTCAAGACGGCCAACGACCAGTTCATGGGCAAGCTCAGCTTCCTCCGCATCCTCACCGGCAAGCTCACCCCCGAGACCAACCTGGTCAACCTCCGCAGCGGCAAGACCACCAAGGCCGGGCACGTCTACGTCCTGCAGGGCAAGGCGCAGGAGGAGGTCCCGGAGGCCATCGCGGGCGACATCGTGGCCATCGCCAAGTTCGACGACCTGCACGTCTCGGACACCGTCAGCAACGTCGGCGGCAACACCACGGTCGCCCGCCTGAAAGCGAGCCCGATCCACTTCCCGGCCCCCATGGTCCCCCGCGCCGTCGTCCCCAAGGCCCGCGAGGACGAGGCCAAGATCTCCGCCGGTTTGGCCAAGATCGCCGACGAGGACCCGACCTTCACGATCCGCCGCGACGCCCAGACCCACGAGCTGGTCATCTCGGGCATGAGCGACCTGCACCTCGATGTCGTCCAGCAGCGGCTCAAGAACCGCTACAAACTGGAGATGTCGACGCACATCCCCCACGTCCCGTACCTGGAGACCATCTCCGCCCCCGCCGAGGCCGACTATCGTCACAAGAAGCAGACCGGCGGCCGGGGCCAGTTCGCCGAGGTCCACCTGCGCGTCCGCCCCGTCGAGCGCGGCAAGGGCTTCACGTTCACCGACGCGGTGAAGGGAGGCGTGATCCCCAACCAGTACATCCCGGCCGTCGAGAAGGGCGTGCGCGAGCGGCTCGACAAGGGCGTGATCTCGGGAAATCAGGTGGTCGACGTCGAGGTGGAAGTCTACTTCGGCAAGGACCACCCGGTCGACAGCTCGGAGCACGCGTTCAAGACGGCCGCCGCCAACGCCTTCCGCAAAGCGTTCGAGAAGGCCTACCCGGTCCTGCTGGAGCCGATCGTCTCGGTCGAGGTCACCGCCCCCTCGTCGTTCTTCGGCGACCTCTCGGCCGACATGTCGACCCGCCGCGGCCACATCTCCGGCATGGACGCCCAGCCCGGCGGCCAGCAGACGATCCAGGCCGTCGTGCCGCTCGCCGAAATGCTCTCGTACGCCTCGACCCTCAAGAGCATGACGTCGGGCCAGGGCGCGTTCACCATGGAGATGCGCGGCTACGAGCCGGTCCCCCCCAACGTCCAGCAGCAGATCGTCGACCGCTACCAGAAGAGCCGGGCGGGCATCGAAGAGGAATGAGTCGCGAATGACGCCGCGTGAGCGGACGAGCCCGTCGTCCGCTCACGCCTTCTCCCGCCGGGAGAAGGTGGTCCGGAGGGCCGGATGAGGGTTATGGCGCTTCGCGAACGTCTTCGCGGCCCGGTACGCCCTCCGAACTCCGTCGACCCTCATCCGCCGCTGCGCGGCACCTTCTCCCGAGGGGAGAAGGACACTCGGCGGCGGCGACCGTGTTCGCCGCGTCAGGGGGCCTCGGCGGCCTTGGGGGCGATGCGGATGTCGAGGCCGATGCGGGTGGTCCAGATCTCCCAGTCGTCGCGGCTCCAGCCGACGACGATGCCCGAGCCTTCGAGGCGGTCGAACATCTGCTCGACGTAGGCGGGGACGCGGTCCTCGTACTCGGTCGTGAGGTCGAGCTTGCGGCCGATGAGGCTGAAGAGGCCGCGGATCGACGACGGGCCCTTGTCGCGGATCCATTCCCGTCCCTCGGGCGAGGCGGGGTCGGGGCCTTCGAGCGTCAGGCCCATCGAGCGGAGCAGGCGTCCGAACTGGCCGAACCACGAGTCGCCGAACCCGAAGTAGTCGCGGTGGATGATGTGGACCTCGCCGCGGCGGACGATGGCGGCCTGGTAGACCGACTCCAGGTAGTTCTCGCCGTAGTCGGTCTGGAAGGCGATGTTCACCGCCTTGGCCAGGTGCTGGAGCGCCGCCGGGACGCCCACCTTGCGGGGGTCGACGTCGAGCCCCATGTCGCGCAGCTCGCCGGCCTTGCGGGCCGTGACCTGGCCCCCCGGCCCGGGCGTCGTCGCGACCGACACGCCCACCGGGACGTTCCGCGACGCGCCCTCCTGAGCCCCTCCGCCGCCCTGATCCGCCGATTTCGCCATGTCCGGCCCCCGCTTGAACCCGCCCGGCCCCGACCCTCAAGCCCGGTGCGTCGTCATCATACCCGGCGGGCGCCGGGCGCGATACGCCCGGCGCGTCAGATGTGCTCGTCGATCAGGAGGGGCATGCGCGAGGACCGCGTCATGACCTGGTAGTAGTGGGTCGACGGCACGCAGATCATGTAGGCGACGGCGATCCCCCGCTCGTCGGGGACGAGGATCCCCCGGATCCCCTGGCGGATGCGGAACCAGACGCCGCGGTCGCAGCCCAGGGTGGCGGGGATGTCGACCCGGACCGCGCCGACTTGACGCCAGTAGCCCTGGTCGACGGTCGCCTTCCAGGTCCAGCCGGTGGGGGGCAGGAACCGGCTCTGGCCGCGGCCGTTGCCCCAGCGCACGACCTGGAGCCGGCCGTCGCGCAAAACCGGCAGCCGGGGGCGGCGGTCGCGGTACAGGAAGCGGACCTCGCCCTCGCCCCCCCGCTCGTGGCGGCGGCGGTCGAGGCCGTGGCGCCCGATCAGTTCCGTGGGCAGCTCGCTCCATGCCAGGGAGATTCCGACGCACACGGTGGATACGACGCGACCGATGGATAGGGGGAGTTTCAAGGCTGGATTAGAAGCACATCTTGTCGCGGACGTCGCAGATGTCGTAGGCGTTGGCCCCGTCGGCGTAGATCGCCGGCAGGTAGAGCGTGGCGGCGCTGCGGAGGGCGAACCGGCCGATCCGGTCGTTGATCTCGGCCTTGACCCGGGCCACGGCCTCGGCGCGGAGCCGGCGCGCCGGCGGGTCGAAGAAGGAGAGGGCGCTCTGGCCGCGGGGGGCGAGGTCCTCGGCGATCAGGTGCATGTGCGTGGCCGTCGCCCCCCGCGCCCAGGCCTGGCGGAGGCAGGGGCGGGCGGCCTCCAGCAGGACGTCGAACCGGTCGCTGGGGACCGCCAGCGTCCTCTGGCCGAACCCCGTGTGGCCGGTCTTGTACATGAGGAAGACCTTGATCCGGCCGGCGGCGACCTCGTGGTACCGCAGCTCCTCGATCAGGCGCTCGACGTTCCGCACCAGCCAGGCGTAGAGGAGCACCGGCTCGGAGGTCGCCTCGCCCAGGCTGCCGCCCCGCGAGAGCGTCTTGTGGGCCGGCCGCCGGCATTGGATCGCCTGGACCGGGTCGCCGTTGATCTCCCACCAGAGGGCCTCGCCCGAGGCCGTCAGCAGCCGCCGCACCAGCGCCCGGTCGGCGCGGGCCAGGTGCAGGCACGTGGTGATCCCCCAGGCCGACAGCCGCTCCGCCCGCCGGCCGGCGATCCCGGTGATCTCGGTCACGGGGAGGCCGGCCAGCAGCTCCTCCTCGGCGGCCGGGTCCAGCACCGCGCGGGCCCCGGCGGGCTTGGCCGTGTCCGAGATCAGCTTGGCCAGCGTCCGCGTCCGGGCGATCCCCACCGTCACCGGCACGCCGACGCACTCCTCGATGCGGTCCCGGAGCGCCTTCGCCAGGCCCTCGAACGTCTCGCCCCGGCCCGGCTCGGCCCGGAAGAAGAACTCGTCGATCGAGTAGTACTCGACCCGCCGCGAGGCGTCCTGCATCAGGCCCAGCATCAGCCGGCTCAGCACCTCGTACCAGCGGAAGTCGCGCTTGATGTAGATCCCCGACGGGCATTTCACCAGGGCCTCCCAGATCGGCTCGCCCGTCTTGACGCCCGCCGCCTTCATCTCGTAGCTCTTGGCGATGACGCACGCCCCCTGGTTCCCCAGCACGCCCACCGGCTTGTCCACCAGGAACGCGTCCCGCACCCGCTCCGCCGACACGTAGAAACAGTCCGCGTCGAGATGCCCCACCGCCGTCGCACGTCCGTCCATACCCATGGACAAAACCATAGTTTGCACGTTTGAACAGGTCAAGCTGAAAAGGCCCGCGGTCGCGAGAATCCCGGCCTCGCGGGGCGGATGCGACGAATGATCCAGAGATGAGCGTCCCCCGACGGGTGGCGGGCGAGCGTGTTGCGAGCCGCACCTCCCGCCCGCATGGCGATCCGCTCAGCGTCGGAATGCGCCCGTCGGGCCGCCGAGTTCCTGGAGCCGCTTCCCGACGGGCTCGAAAGGGTCCGAACTCAGCACGGCCCGCTTCGTCGCGGGATCGAGTTGGAGCAAAGGATACAACGGTACCGTGGCCCCGAATGGGTCCAGGGATGCCCTCGTGGCCGCCTCGATGGTCAGGCGAATCCGCTCGGGGGTGCCTTCGACGGGCGGGGGGATCTCCCAACGGACCAGGCCGTTCGCGTCGCCGATCATCAGGACGCCCCGGCCGTCGGGGGTGAACGAGACACTGCCCCCGGAGGATGTCGGCCAGGCCGGGCCCACCGGCAGGCCGAGGGATGCGTCCCAGAGCCGCACCGTGTGGTCCATCGAACTCGTGACCACGAGACGCCCGTCGGGGCTGAGGGCCGAAGAAACGACGACGTCATGATGACGCAGGAGCGGAGTGACCGGTTCTCCCGTGCGGGCGTCGTAGAGCCTCGCGGCGTTCTCTTCGTCGTGACTGGCGAGCACCTTTCGCCCGTCGGCCGTGAAGGCCAGTTGTCGAATGCTCGAGGTCGACGGTGCCGTCCAGATCTTTCGGCTCGTCGTGGCGTCCCAGAGGGTCAATTGAAACGCACCCGTCGCGAAGGACTTGCCGTCCGGGCTGAAGCGGGCGGCCCGGACCACGCCGGAGACCTCCGATTCCGGCCCGAGCGGTTGCCCGGTGGCCGTATCCCAGAGACGGGCGAACCCGTAGACGCCTCCGAGGCCACCTCCCGCGATCAGCAACGTCCGACCGTCGGGACTGAAGCGGATTCGCTCGATCGGTTGCGCGCGGAGGCTCGGGCCGGCGTTGCGCTGCTCGACCACGGGGGGCTGGGTCATCAACGGGCCGACGGCTTGCCCGGTGGCCGCGTTCCAGAGGCGGACCGCGCCCTGATCGTCGCCGGTGGCCAGCAGGTGACCGTCGGGCGAGAATGCGAGGGCCCTGATGCGGCGATCCATCGCCATCCGCGGGACCTGCTCGCGTCCTGTCGTCGTGTCCAGGATCTGGCAGTCATTCGACCCCACCACCGTGGCCACGCGCCGTCCGTCCGCGCTGAAGGACGGCTCCGGCGCCCGCTCGTAGCCTTGCTCGTATCCCTCGGTCTCGCGGGACTCACCGATGGCCTTGCCGTCGGACAGGTCGTACAGGCGGCAGAATTCCCGACGTTGCTCCGGGCGCAAGTACGTCCGGACCATCGTCCGCCCATCGGGGGCGAAGGCCAAGCGATAGTATTCATCCCCGAATCCGGCACCAAGTGCGACGGGCTCCAGGCCCGGCGCCACATCGATGAGTTGCTTGTTCACGGAAGCGATGATATTACAATACTCGATCAGGACCTTGCCGTCCGGCAGGAACATCGGCCTCTCACCCCCCGTCATGGGCGCCACGGCTCCCAGGGGCTTGCCGGAGGGGACTTGCCAGATCCGGATCGGGCAACCGCCGGTGACGATCAACCGTCCGTCCGGCCGGAAGCAGGGCCGCTCGAACGACCCACCCTTGCTCATGTTGGAAATCCAGCTCATCCTGGTGCCGATGGGACGGCCCGTCGCCGTCTCCCAGAACTGGGCCCTATTCCGCGAGTGACAGCCGGCCAATACCCAACGGCCATCCGGGCTGAAACGGGCGTTTCGACGTCGAAATCGACCTCCTGGAGTGGGTGCAGGCGTCCGCGGGTCGTGAAGTCCCAGACGGTCACCCCTCCCGGCGATCGGGTCCGGGTGTTCAGGTGGCGCCCGTCGGCACCGACCTCCACCCCATCGATCGGCTGCCCCGAGTCGACCGGTTGCCCGTCCTCGTCGCCCGTCTCGACATTCCAGACGTGGATCTTCGTCCCGGCGGTCGTCACCAGGAGCTTGCCCGTCGGATCGAAGCCGACGCCCGTCGGGGGTTCCTCGTGGACCAGCGGTTTCCCGACGAGTTGCCCGGTCGCGGCGCTCCAGATCCGGGCTCGCCCGTCCGAGGATGCGAGCGCAACGAAACGACCATCGGGGCTGTATCGGGCCCCGTCGCGGAAAGTCCCGCCCGCGGGAGCGTCGGCCTCCAGCGCCAGGACGAACCGGAGCGTGGGGGTGGCCTGCTCGAAGATTCGTGCGATGCCGTCGCTGCCGACGAGAAGCACGCTCAGGCCATCCGGACTCAGGGCGACGTCGCTCACCTGTGGGCCCCACCTCAAGCCCGGCCAGTCGAGGCTGGAAATCGTCCCAGCAGTGACCCACTGTCGCCCCACGGTGTTCAGTTGTCGCCCCCACAGATTGATGCTGGCGCGGATGGCGTAGTCGAGGTCCTCGGCCCCCGGCGGCGTCAACTCGAGGCTACGGGCCATCCAGAGGAGGCCCACGTCGGCCTGGCCACCCTCGCAGAGTGCCTGGGCGCGTTCGTACGTCATCCGGGCTGTCTTCCCTCGCGACTCGGTGAGGGCCAGCTCGGTCTCCTTGCGTGCAGTCTCAGCGATTCCTCGCTGCTCGGCCTCGGCTTTCTCTGCCTTGACCGCCAGGTCACGCTGGTCGCGTGCCAGCTTGGCCTGCCAGGCGAAAGCGACCTCTCCGATCAGCAGAGAAGCGGCAACCGCACTGGCCGCGATCACCGATACCCTGTGGCGGCGGACGAACTTCTTCAGCCTGTACCGAGCACTTGGCGGGCGGGCCTCGACGACCTCGTCGGCGAGGTACCGCTGGATGTCGCGGGCGAATCCGTTGGCCGTGTCGTACCGCCGGGTGCGGTCCTTCTCCAGGGCCTTCATCACGACCCAGTCCAGCTCCCCTTGCAACAGCTTCGACAATCGGGCCGGGTCGATGCTCCGATTGGCGGCGATGTTCGGCAACGCTTCGGCCGTGCTCAGCTTCGTGCTCGGTCGCGGCGGATCGACCTCGCGCACCATCCTCAGCATTTCCAGGAGAGCCCCGCGTTTGAACTGCCTGGCGTCGAGCGGCGGCGACCCGGTCGGCAGCTCGTAGAGCATCACCCCGAGGGCGTAGACGTCGGTGCGCGTGTCGATGTCCATCGACGAGGGGTCGGCCTGTTCGGGAGACATGTACGTCGGCGTGCCCACGATCGCGCCGGTGTCCGCGAAGCTCATGTCGGTCAGCTTCTGCTCGGTCGCCTTGGCCACGCCGAAGTCGATGACCTTGGGCGTCGCGCGGCCGTCGACCTCCGTGACCAGGACGTTGCCCGGCTTCAGGTCGCGGTGGATGATCCCCTTCCGGTGGGCGTGCTGAACGGCCAGACAGACCGCGACGAACAACTCCAGCCGGGCTTGCACGGGGAGTCGTTTCGCGTCGCAGTAGTCGGTGAGCGGCACGCCCTGGACCAGCTCCATGACGAAGAACGGCTGACCGGCGGGGGTCACGCCGCCGTCGTAGATGCGGGCGATGTTCGGGTGATCCATCATCGCCAGGGCCTGCCGCTCCGCGTCGAACCGCGCCAGCACGCCCCGCGAATCCATCCCCGTCTTGATCAACTTGAGCGCCACCCGACGCTTCACCGGCTCGGTCTGGCCGGCCAGGTACACCGAGCCCATACCGCCCTCGCCGATCACCTCGACGAGCGTGTACCGTCCGGCGATGACCGTGCCGAGCCCTTCGCTCGCCCCGACCCGGGCCGAGCGGGGCGTGGGAGCCTTCGAGGCCGCCGCGGTGGCATCGGAATCGGCGTGGTCGATCGTCGCCGCCGTCCGGTCGACCCGGAACTCCCCGGTCGCATCGGTCGGGGCCGTGGGGGTCCCCGATTCCAAGTCCGTGGCGGCGTCGGGATCGACATGAGCTAGAGTCTCCGTCCCCTCGTCGGGACGGTGCACGCCGGTCGCGAGCGACGTCGAGGGGTCGTCGGTCTCCGAGGAATCCTCGGGCGCGCGTGGCGTCCGACCGAGCGGGCCGCGGCTCCGGGCGTAGCCGGCCAGCAGCTACTCGAGGCGACGGCGGAGCTCTGGGTTCCCGGCGCATGCCTGATCGAGGAACGCGGTCCGTTCGGCCGGATCGCTGCGATTCAGGGCCTCGGCGAAGAGGTCGAGCTCGTTCACGGGAACGCTCCTGCGGGTGGTTCGTCCCACCCGATGCGGAATCGGCTTCGAAACGCGCAGAAGATTTCGAACCAATTTTCACCCACGGGACGGGCCGGCCGCCAGCCGGGACCGACAAGCGTCGGCGGCGAAAAAGCGACCCCGGCCGTCGAATTCCTGATCGCCGATCAGCCGCAGTCACTCTTCATGAACGAGCGCCGTGCGCGCGGGCGACCTCCCGCGACTCGTTGCGTGCGGATCGACCTCGCGACGCTTGTGGGCGGCGGCGACCGCGAGACTCGGCCCGGGGCGACGGTTATCATGGGCCGGGCGCGGGCCCTTCCCCGTCCGCCGTTTCCGCGCGGACCGGGCCCGCACGCCGGGAGGAAGAGCCATGAAGAATCGATCCGGGATCGGCGTCGGCGTCGCGGCGACGCTCGCCTTCGGGGCGGCGCTCGCGGCCCTCGCGCCCCAGGTTCGGGGCCAGGCGGCCGCCGCGAAGCCGGAGGACTCGCCCAACGCCCTCGCCAGGAGGTGGTTCGAGGACGCGAAGTTCGGGCTGTTCGTCCACTGGGGCGTCTACTCGCTGCTGGGCAAGGGCGAGTGGGTCATGAACAACGATAAGATCCCGATCGCCGAGTACCGCAAGCTGCCGCCCCAGTTCAACCCGGTCAAGTTCGACGCCGACGAGTGGGTGAAGCTCGCCAAGTCGGCCGGCATGCGCTACATCACCGTCACCACGAAGCACCACGACGGCTTCTGCATGTACGACAGCAAGCTGACCGACTACGACGTCGTCGACGCCACGCCCTACGGCAAGGACCCGATCAAGGCCCTGGCCGCGGCCTGCCGGAAGCATCGCATCAAGCTGTTCTTCTACTACTCGCTGCTCGACTGGCACCACCCGGACTACTACCCCTGGGGGATGACCGGGCACGACACGGGCCGCGAGAAGAAGGGCGACTGGGCGAAGTACGTCGCCTACTACCAGGGCCAGGTGCGCGAGTTGTGCACCAATTACGGCGAGATCGGCGGCGTCTGGTTCGACGGCTGGTGGGACCTCCCCAAGGCCGCCTGGGATCTGGAGGGGACGTACCGGATCATCCACGAGCTGCAGCCCGGGGCGCTGGTGGGCAACAACCACCACGTGGCGCCCTTCCCGGGCGAGGACTTCCAGATGTTCGAGCAGGACCTCCCCGGCGAGAACTCGGCCGGGTTCAACAAGGCCGACGCGGCCGCGGCCCTGCCGCTGGAAACCTGCCTGACGATGAACGACTCCTGGGGGTACAATTCCAAGGACGACCACTTCAAGTCGCCCGAGCAGGTCGTCCACGCCCTCGTCGGCGCGGCGGGGCGGGGGGCGAACCTGCTGCTCAACGTGGGGCCGCGGCCCGACGGCGCGATCGGCCCGGAATTCGCCGAACGGCTGCTGACCGTGGGCCGCTGGCTCGAAGGCAGCGGCAAGACGATCTACGGCTCCCGCAGGGGGCCCATCCCCCCGAAGCCCTGGGGCGTGAGCACGGTCCGGGGCGCCCTGGGGGGCGAGGCGCCGGAGGTCTTCCTGCACATCCTCAAGCCCGACGTGAACGAGGTGACGCTCCCCGAGGTCCTGGCGACGTCCGTCGCCTTCCCGCTGGGGAAGTCGACGCCCCTGAAGACGACGGCCGCCGAGGGCGGCGTAAAGCTGACGATCCCCGCGGACGCCCGCGCCCCGTACGACACGATCCTCTCGGTCACGGCCCCCATGCCCGACCAGCGCTGACGTCGGGGCGGCCCCCGGCCCCAGGAGTCCGACCATGGCCAGCGATCCCGAATGGGCGGACGACGACGAGGCCGGGGGCGCGACCGAGTTCGAGACCGCGCGGCCCGACCGCGTCAGCCTCGTGCTGGCGGCCCTGACCGTCGCGCTGGTGGCGGCGGCCGCCTGGCTTCGGTTCGGCCCCGGGCTGTTCCCGAAGCCGGTCCAGGTCGGCGAGCCGATGCCGCCGACCCGGCTCGCCGCGCTCCACGACCCCGGCTCTCGGCTGCTGCTGGGGGTGCAGGGCGAGGTCCTCTGGCTGGTCTTCCTGGCGGCCGACTCGACCGAGGCGAAGGCCGTCCTGCCGGAACTGGAGGCCGCCTGGAAGCGACTACGCCCCGACCGCCGCTTCGGGATGGCCGTGGCGGCGGTCGACGAGGCCGGACCCGACCGGGCGCGGGCCGCCCTGGAGACCTACAAGGGGAAGATCCCCCTCTACCTGGCCGGGCGTGACGCGCCGCGATCGTTCGGGATCGAGCCGGCGGGGGCCCCCTGGCATTTCCTGGTCGACCCCCACGGCCGGGTCGCGGCCGTCGCGCGGGGGGCGGGGGCCGACACGGTCGACCGCCTCTCGAAAATGGCGTCCGACTGGCTGGGCGCCCTGGAGCCGGCGTCCGAGTCGCGGTTCTCGCTGACGCGCGTCGGCGCGCGGGCGGCCCCGGCGGCGGGGCACGATATTGTCGAGGCCGGCCCCCGGAGTTAACGTGGAGGGCGAAGACCTCTCCCGTACCCCTGGTGAACGCACCAGGACGACCGCCGCCGCCCGGCCCGCCGGGGCCGATCGGCGATCGCCTCGGCTCGCCGCGGCGGGAATACGCCCGGCCCCGCCCGAGCCCTTGATCCGAATGCTCCCTTGAAGATCCAGAGAACCTGGACGGAGTCTTTATGTCCGCCTCCCCGAGTCCCGCCCCGCTCGTCACCCCCAAGCCGACGGGACGCACGATCAAGCGCGTGGCGATCCTCTTCGCCGGCGGCCCCGCCCCGGCCGCCAACGCGGTGATCTCCACCTGCGCCGCCTCGTTCCTCAACCACGGCGTCGAGGTCGTGGGCGTCATGAACGGCTACTCCCACCTCGTCGAATTCGCCCCCGACCACCCGATGCAGGAAGGCCGCGACTACGTCCTGCTGACCGCCAAGAAGCTCCGCCGGACGCGGAACACCCGCGGCATCATGATCGGCACCGCCCGCACCAACCCGGGCAAGGACGTCACCAGCCCCGCCCACCTGAAGGACGCCGGCCGGACGGCCCTCTTGCGGACCGTGCACGAGGCCCTGACCTCGCTGGGCGTCGACGCCCTGGTCTCCATCGGCGGCGACGACACGCTCAAGACCGCCAACAAGTTCAAGCTCTTCCAGGACTCGCTGCCGGCCGGCTCCAAGCGGATCTCGATCGTCCACGTCCCCAAGACGATCGACAACGACTACCGCGGAATCGACTTCACCTTCGGCTACTTCACCGCCGTCGAGACGCTCGCCGAGGAGATCCGCAACCTGCTCGCCGACGGCGAGGCCACCCGCGGCTACTTCATCGCCGAGTGCATGGGCCGCTCCGCCGGCTGGCTGGCCTACGGCGCCGCCATCGCCAGCGAGGCCAGCCTCGTCCTGAGCGTCGAGGACATGACCGACGACCTCACGACCGAGGAGACCGTCACCGACCCGAAGTCGGGCGTCGCGACCAAGCGCAAGATCATGCACATCGACGCGTTCGTCGACCGCATCGTCGAGCTGATGGTCGCCCGCGAGCGGGTGGGCAAGGAGCACGGCGTCGTGGTCATCGCCGAGGGCCTGGCCTCGTTCCTCCCCAGCGCCTACCTCGAAGACGCCAAGTTCGACGAGCACGGCCACTTGTCGCTGGGCGGCACCAACATGGCCCGCCTCGTCAACAAGCTGGTCGAGAAGGCTTACGAGAAGAAGACCGGCAAGAAGCGGCGGATCACGCCGGTCCAGCTCGGCTACGAGTCCCGCTGCGCCCTGCCGCACGCCTTCGACGTCATGCTCGGCAGCCAGCTCGGCGTCGGCGCCGTCCGCGCGCTGGTCGAGAAGCAGTTCGACGGCGTCATGATCTCGACGGCCGGCCAGCTCGACCTGCACTTCGTCCCGTTCGAGACCCTGATCGACCCCGAGACCCTCGTCACGGTCGTCCGCTTCATAAACCAGGGCTCCGACTTCCAGAAGCTCGCCCGCCTGCTGGAGGCCTCGCAGAACTACTGAGGACGACCCGGACCACGACGGCCTTCCCCCCTCGCGGGGGAAGGTGGCCCGAAGGGCCGGATGAGGGGGAGACGAGCACGGAAGCCGCCGCTTCAACATCCGGCCTGACGGCGGACCCGACGGGGCCTCCCCCTCATCCGACCCTGCAGGGTCTGCCTTCCCCCGCGAGGGGGGGAGGCCTTGCCTGAGCCCGCCTTTCGACCTTGAAAACGGCCTCTCACCCCTTCATCGCCCACTTCGCCATCTCGGCGAGGCTGGGCGTCTTGCCTTGCATCAAGAGGCCCGTCCGGAAGATCCGGGCGCCCGCCCAGACGCAGGCGACGGCCGTGGCGGTCGTGAGCGCGACGGAGAGGACGACCTGCCAGACCGGGGGGGAGGGCTGCATCGCCATCCGCATCAGCATCAGGAACGGCGTCGCCGGCGGGAAGAGCGACATCCCCACCGACAGGGTGCTGGCCGGGTTCTTCAGGACGGACGTCCAGACGAAGACCGGCAGCATCGACAGGATCATCACGGGCCACATCAGCGACTGCGCGTCCTTGAGGTCGTTGCACGCCGCGCCCACGGCCATGTAGAGCGACCCGAAGAGCAGGACCGCCAGGAAGAGGAACAGCACGAGCGCCCCCAGCAGGGCGGGCGAGATGACGTCGCCGTAGCCGTGGTAGGCCGCCACGCCGTAGCCCGCGCCCAGGTACAGGCTCGCCAGCAGCATGGCCACGCCGACGTTGCCGATCAGCTTGCCCAGCATCAGGTCGAAGGGCGAGACCGAGCCCAGCAGCACCTCGCTGATCCGGCTCATCTTCTCCTCGATGACGCTGTTGAGGAGCTGCGGCCCGCTGGTCATCACGATCATGAAGACGAGGAAGAGCAGCACGGCGGGGACCACCATGCTGCGGATCGGGTCGACCTTGCGCGCCCCGCCCGCGTCGTTCGCCTCGGCGAGCTGGAGGTTCTCGGTCTGCACCGGGCGTCCCAGGCGTTCGGCGAGCGCCTGGTCGATGCCGGCCGTGCGGAAGCGACGCGCGCGGACCTCGGCGTCGACCGTCTGGGACACCCAGCCGCGGAGGATGTCGTCGTTGGGGTTGTTGGAATGGTACTGGATCGTCGGCGAAGCATCCGGGCCGGCCCCGCCCGGGGCGATCTCGATGTAGGCGTCCAGCTCGCCGCGTCGGACCCGATCCGAGAGTTCGAGCGACCGCGCGGCCTCGCCGCCCGAGGCCGGGGCGGGGGGCGTCGGCTCCATCACGAAGCGCGGCATCGCGATCTTGCCGCCGGAGGCTTCGATGTGCGCGTTGTAGGCCTCCACGGCCTTCGTGATCGTCGGGGCGAACGCGCCGGACGGGTCGACGAGGACGAAGCGGCGGGGCTTCACGTCCACCTGCTTGCCCACGAAGACCTGGAGCAGGATCGACCCGCCCATGATGAGCGGCAGCGCCAGCAGGCTGATGATGAAGGACTTGGTCCGGACCGACGACGAGAACTCCGTCGCCGCGACGATCCGGATCTTGCGGAGGTCAAGCGACATGGGCGGGCGACTCCTCGATGAGGGCCTCTTCCGGGGCCGCGATGCGGACGAAGATGTCGTGCAGCGAAGGCCGCGCGACCTCGAACCGGGTGAGCCGCGTGCGGTCGATCAGGGTCCGCAGCAATTCCTGGGGGTCGCCCTGGAAGCGTAGCTCCTGGAAGTTCCCCCGGTCGTGCAGGTCCCGCACGCCCAGCAGGCCGTCGAAGGCGTCGAGGCCGGCGTCCGACGCGACGCGGATCGTGTCGAAGCCGTACTCGGCCTGGATCTGGTCGAGCGTGCCGTCGAGCACCTTGCGGCCCTTGTAGATCATGAAGATCCGGTCGCAGAGCCGCTCGGCGACGGACATGTCGTGGGTCGAGAAGACGACCGTCGTGCCGGCCCTGCGGAGGTCGAGCACCGCCTCGTTCAGCACCTCGGCGTTCACCGGGTCGAGGCCCGAGAAGGGCTCGTCGAGGATCAGCAGCTCGGGGCGGTTCAGCACCGCCGAGACGAACTGGACCTTCTGGGCCATGCCCTTCGACAGGGCGTCGACCCGCTTGTCGATCCACTCGGGGATCCGCATCGCCTCCATCCAGCGGACGATCTGCTGGTCGAGGTCGGGCTGGCGGGCCCCCTTGAGCGAGCCGAAATAGCGGAGCAGGCGACGGACGGTCATCCGCTTGTAGAGCCCGCGCTCCTCGGGGAGGTAGCTGACCCGGTCGTGCGCCGCGCGAGTGTCGCGGTCGCCCAGGACCTCGACCTCGCCCTCGTCGGGCAGGAGGATCCGCATGATCATCCGCAGGGTCGTCGTCTTCCCCGAACCGTTGGGGCCGATGAACCCGTAGAGCGAGCCCCGCGGCACGGTCAGGTCGAGGCGGTGGACCGCCTGGACGTCGCCGAACCGCTTGGCGGCCCCTCGTATCGCTATCGCCGAGGTCATGGGAGATGGGAGATCCGTAAAATGGGTTGAATCCCGCCCGACGAAAGGCGTCGAGGCGATCACGGGAGGGTTCGTCGGAGCGACGCCAGTATTGAATCGCCTGCGGACTTGGCGCGACTCGGGCCGCCGGCGATCATGTCCGTGCGAGTATCGCCGCTCGTGTTCGGATTGCAACCGAGATATTCGCGCGCCTCGACATCCGGGAGTGCGAACCATGGCGTTCAAGGCCACGCATGAGACGTCCTCGGCCGGTCCGGCGAAGCCGATCGGCGGCGAGCAGGTCGTCGTCGACGGCATGCTCAAGGCGCGACGCCACGTCGATCGCAATAATCGTCGCGCCGTCGTCTTCGTCCACGGGTTCACCGGTGATCAGGACACGACCTGGACGAACGTGGCGGAGCACGTCCAGTTCGATTCGCTCCTGTTCGACGACGAGGATCTGGCGGATTACGACGTTTTCAAATTCAAGTTCGCCTCCAAGCTGTATCGAGGGAACGACGTCGACGGCCTCGCCCAGCGGCTGGGGCAGGCGATCAACGAGCTGCAGGCGTCGAGACGCGACGGGGGGAGGTACGAGGCGGTCCTCGTCGCCCACAGCCTGGGCGGCCTGATCTGCATGAGGTACATCCTCAACAACCTCATCGCGAACCAGATCCCGCCGGTCGTCGGATTGATGCTCTACGCGACCCCCACGACCGGCACAGGGCTCGTCACCGTGGCGAAGTGGGTCCTCGACGTCGTCGCGATCAGGTTCTCGGTCGTGCGATGGGTCTCGCGATGGTGGCTGGGGAGCCAGAAGCAGCTCAACGACCTCGAGACCGCGAGCGCCTTCCTGGGGCGGCTTCAGACCGACTGGGCCGCACGCGTCCTCAACGGCGGAGACCCGGCGGCCGGCCTGGGCCGCATGTGGCTCCCCGTGCGCGTCGTCAGCGCGGAGCGGGACGGCGTCGTCTCCGAGTCGTCCGCCAAGGGGGCCTACGGTGCGATCGACTGGCTTACGCTCGACTACAACCACGTCGACGTCTGCAAGCCCGCCACTCGAACCGACGACCGCTACCTGGCTGCAAGACGATTCCTCGAGGCCTGCCGGGATTCCAAGGGCCCCTCGATCCAGCAGGATGTCTGGACTCTCAGCCAGCGCGTCTGGGAGGAGCGACGCAAGCGTCTGGTGAAACGCCTCGAGTATCTCACCTCGATCCATGCCGACGGAGATGACGCCCGGCCGGTCGACCCGGTCCTCGTCGACTCAGGCTTCACGCCATGCATAACCCACTGCAAATTCTCGGCGATCCTGCGGCCGGGACCCGTCACGGTGGGCATCGCGTTCGGGCTCGGCGGGGAGCATGTCTGGAAGTGCGACCCCGAACCGGAGGTGGTGCACGCCCTGTCGCTGGGCCTCGTGCCGACGGACGTTCGGGAGCAGCTGCGGCTCGGCCTGAAATCGGTGATGAGCCGAGGCGCGGATTCCGCCTGGAAAGCGCTCCTCCCCGTCTGTGAGGTCAAGGTCGACGGGCGGCCTCTCGTCGAGGACGCCGTCGAGCGGGCCCACGTGGCTCCCTACGAGTGGATGCGGCGAAGGTTCCTCGTTCCCGCCGACCTCGCGAATCGGGCCGGCGAGGAAGTGGTGTACGAGTTGAAATATCAGTCCATCGTCCCCGACGTGCTCGCGCACTTCCGCTTCGTCCACCGATGGATCACCAATGGCTCGACCTGCCGGATCACCGTCAATCGCAAGCTGGACTACCTGGTCGCGACCTCGGCCCTGGGACTGGGCCAGAAGGCGTCGGAATCGAAGGGAGACGACGGGCGGTCCGTGGAATTCTCCACCCAGGAGACGCTCCTCCCGGGAGCCCAGTTCGCCGCGAGCTGGTGGCTGGCCCGAGTCCAGGATTGATTCCCGTCCGGCGGCGAACGGGGGGCCGCGGAGACCACGACTTCTCGAACAGAAAGGGAGTGCTATATGGCCAACGGCGTCTACAAACACGGCAGGATCGGTCGAATCAACCGTCCGCTGGGGATCGGCTCGATCCAGCCGGACGACGGCGGCGAGCCCGTGATCTTCCCATCGGTCTCGGTCCCGGGCGGGCGGGCCGGGTTCGACGACCTGAGGCCGGGGCAGAAGGTGAAATATCTACTCCGCCCCGCCGAGGGCTGGCCGGTCGGCATAGCCGAGGACGTGATCCCGGAAGAATAATCCGCCCGGATTCGAGGGGTCGGGGGGGCCGATCGATCGGAAGCCGAGGCGCCCCCCGCTCGAAGGTGCATTGTGCGGCCCGCTCTCGGAACTTAGTCTAGGGAGGCCCCTGAGAATCGAACCGTCGCGTGCCGTCTCTGCGCGTCGATCGCAAGGCCTAGATGGAGTCTCCCGAGGTATGGCTTCCCCCGTCAATCTGAAGCAGAACGTCAGCTCCGTGGACGATCCGATGGACAAGACGTGCATCGACACCATGCGGACGCTGGCGATGGACGCGGTGCAGAAGGCCAACTCGGGCCATCCCGGGACCCCCATGGCGCTCGCGCCCGTAGCGTACACCCTCTGGCAGAAGCACCTCCGCTTCGACCCGACCGCCCCGGTCTGGCCGAACCGCGACCGCTTCGTCCTCTCGTGCGGCCACGCGTCGATGCTGCTCTATTCGCTGCTGCACCTGACGGAAGTCCAGGCGGTCGACGAGAAGTACGAGACGCTCGGCAAGCCCTCCGTGTCGCTCGACGACATCAAGAACTTCCGGCAGTTCGACAGCCACACCCCCGGGCACCCCGAGTACCGCCTGACGTCGGGCGTGGAGACGACCACCGGCCCGCTGGGGCAGGGGGTCGGCAACAGCGTCGGCATGGCCATCGCCGAGCGCTGGCTGGCCTCGCGGTACAACAAACCCGGTTTCGAGAAGCTGATCGACTTCAACGTGTACGCCTTCTGCTCCGACGGCGACATGATGGAAGGGATCTCGCACGAGGCCGCCTCGATCGCCGGCCACCTGAAGCTGTCGAACCTCTGCTGGGTCTACGACGACAATCGGATCACGATCGAGGGGAGCACCGAGCTGACCTACGGCGACGACGTCGCCGAGCGGTTCATGGGCTACGGCTGGAACGTGACCCGGGTCGGCGACGCCAACGACCTGGAGCTGCTCGAACGGGCCTATCAGGCGTTCCTCCACTGCGACGACCGGCCGACGCTCATCATCGTCGACAGCCACATCGCCTGGGGATCGCCCAACAAGCAGGACACCAGCGGGGCCCACGGCGAGCCCCTGGGCGAGGACGAGATCCGCCTCACCAAGAAGTTCTACGGCTGGCCCGAGGACGCCAAGTTCCTCGTCCCCGACGGCGTCTACGAGCACTTCCGCAAGGGCGTCGGCGCCCGCGGCAAGGAGCTGCGCGAGGCCTGGTACGCCGAACTCGACGCCTACAAGGCCCAGCACCCCGAGCTGGCCGACGAGCTGGTCCGCATCCAGCAGCGGCAGCTCCCCGAGGGCTGGGACGAGGACATCCCCACCTTCCCCGCCGACGCCAAGGGGATCGCCTCTCGCGAGTCGTCGGGCAAGGTGCTCAACGCCGTCGCCAAGAACCTCCCCTGGCTCATCGGCGGGGCGGCCGACCTGGCGCCGTCGACCAAGACCCTGATCAAGGACGCCGAGTCCTTCGAGCCCGAGAGCTACAGCGGCCGGAACTTCCATTTCGGCATCCGCGAGCACGCCATGGGGGCCATCCTCAACGGCATGGCGACCGTGAAGGTCCGCCCCTACGGGGCCGGGTTCCTGATCTTCAGCGACTACGGCCGCGCGCCCATCCGCCTCGCCGCGCTCATGGAACTGCCGGTCATCTACGTCTTCACGCACGACTCGATCGGCGTCGGCGAGGACGGCCCGACCCACCAGCCGGTCGAGCAGCTCCCGTCGCTGCGGGCCATCCCCGGCCTGGTCGTGGTCCGGCCCTGCGACGCCAACGAGGTGGCCGAGGCCTGGCGGACGATCATCCCGTTCCGCCACAAGCCCGTCGCGCTCATCATGTCGCGCCAGGCCCTGCCGACGCTCGACCGCACGAAGTACGCGTCGGCCTCGGGCGTGTCGAAGGGGGCCTACATCCTGGCCGACGCGGCCGACGGCAAGCCCGACGTGATCCTGATCGGCACCGGCAGCGAGGTCTCGCTCTGCGTGGGGGCCTACGAGAAGCTCACGGCCGAGGGCGTGCGGGCCCGGGTCGTCAGCATGCCGAGCTGGGAGCTGTTCGACCAGCAGGACCAGGCGTATCAGGACGAGGTCCTGCCGCCCGACGTCGACGGCCGCGTCTCGGTCGAGCAGGCGTCGACCTTCGGCTGGGCCAAGTTCGTCGGCCGCAAGGGGGCGACGATCGGCATGAAGTCGTTCGGGGCCTCGGCGCCGCTCAAGGACCTCCTCACGCAGTTCGGCTTCACCGTCGACCGCGTCTACGAGGCCGCCAAGGAACAGGTCGCCCGGCACGGCCGCTGATCGAATCGCATCGGCGGGGGCGCGGATGGACGTCTTCTACACGGACCAGTTCGTGCTCCCGCTGCCGGCGACCCACTCGTTCCCGGCGGCCAAATACGCGCTCCTCCGCCGCCGGCTCATCGACGACGGGATCATCCCGCCCGAGTGGCTGCGCGTCCCCGATCGGGCGACGCCCGAGGAGATCGTCCGCGTGCACGACCCCGCGTACCTCGCGCGCGTCGTCGAGGGCCGGCTGAGCGAGCGCGAGGTCCGCGAGCTGGGCCTGCCGTGGTCGCCGGAGCTGGTCGAGCGCTCGCTCCGATCCTGCGGCGCGACGGTCGCCGCGGCCCGCTCGGTGCTCGCGGAGGTCTCGCGGTGCGACGCCCGGCCCGACGGCCTTTGCGTCGCCATGAACCTGGCGGGGGGCACGCATCACGCCTTTCGCGACCACGGCGCGGGCTACTGCGTCTTCAACGACGCGGCCGTGGCCGCTCGGGCGATGCAGGCCGAGGGCCGCTGCCGCAAGATCGTCGTCATCGACTGCGACGTCCACCAGGGGGACGGCACCGCCGCGATCTTCGCCGACGACCCCGACGTCTACACGTTCTCGATCCACGGCGCCCGCAACTACCCCCTGCGCAAGCAGCGCAGCCGGCTCGACGTCGGGCTCGACGACGGCACGGGCGACGAAGCCTATCTCGCCGCGCTCGAGCCCGCGCTCGGCACGGCGATCGAGGAGTCCGAGGCCGAGCTGGCGATCTACCTGGCCGGCTCGGACCCGTTCGCCGGCGACCGCCTGGGCCGCATGAAGCTCAGCCGCGAGGGCCTCGCCGCCCGCGACCGCATGGTCTTCGAGGCCTGCCGCGAGGCCGGCCTGCCGGTCGCGACGGCCATGGCCGGCGGCTACGCCCGCGACGTAAACGACACGGTCGCGATCCAGGCCGAGACGGTCCGGATCGCCGCCGGCCTGAGCGCCGGCCGGTCGCCCGGCCTCACGGCCGGCTGAGGCGGCCGATGAACAGGATCGCACCCGACTTCATGTCGCGGATCAGGTAGAGGAACGGCCGATCGGCCCGGAAGACGACCTCTTTCGGGGGTGCCATCGCCGAGCTTCGGACCCCGACCACGGCGGTCGCCGCGGCGGCCTCGGTCCCCTTCTCCTCGACCTCGACGAACGCCTTGTGGACGACGGCCGAGATGAAAACGTCGCGGCTCCCCGTGATGCCCGAGAAGTCGGCCCGAGCCGCGTCGAACGCGTCGGGCATGCCGAGCCGGGAGAGGACTTCTTTGAGGTCGAACTCGGCCGTCGATCGGAAGCGAGGAAGGCTCAACCGCACCCGCGAGGGCCGCATCCCCGTCGCCCAGGCCTGGACCGCCTCGGCGTCCAGGGAACGTTCCACCGCCGTCAGCCCGTCAGCCCGCCTGGGGAGCACGACCAACATGCTCAACGAGCCGTCCTTGTAGGGCAGGGCCACGGCCTGGACGTTCTCATCCTCGAAGTACGGCAGCCGGCTCACCGCCTGGTTCATCATCCGCACGGGCACGGGGCCGTCGGCGGTCTTGAACGTGTCGTCGGTCGTCGCCCTGGCGTCGAACGGGAAGGTCCAGACGCCCTTGAAGTAGATGGCGCTCGTCAGCACGAAGCTCGTGCCGGGTCGGATGTGGTCGGGCTTGAGGAGGTCCTGGATCTTGTCGCGGGTCTGGTCGGCGACCCAGCGGTTGATCGTCTCGCGGGCCGCGTCGGGCGAGCCCCCGAAATCGACGAGCTGGGGCCGGGCGTGATACGAGCGTTCGAGCCGGGCGACGTAGTCGGGGAGGATCTTCTCGCGCTCGTCGAACCAGCCGGCGTTGGCCGCCCAGAGGCCCGAGGACTCGGCCTCGCCCTCGCCGCCGGCCACGGGCTTGAGCGCCCCGCGCACGGCCGCGACCAGGTCGCCTAGGCCGTCGTGGGCCGCGTCGCCCAGGCGGTCGAGGTGGAGCGTCCGGGCGATCTGCTCGGCGGTCCGCCCCTTCGCCCCGGCCGCCGTCATTTCGATCGCGGTGGCCACGTTCAGCGGCGAACAGAAGACGTTCCCGGAGCCCCCGGCGAGCGCGTTGTACAGATCGACGGTGAACTGAGAGACCCCGGCGACGACCTGCGGGTCGGCGGCGGGCGGCGGCGGCTCCGCGGCGGCCATGGCCCCTCCCATCACGCCGAGCGCGATCGCCGCGAAGGCGGCGACCCCTCCTGAAACGATCCTCATCGTTCTCATCCTCGCATCGAAACCTGTTCGCGACCCGCACCTGTCGATCGAAAAACGGGCGCGGCGGGCGTCACGCGGCGATCATCGGCGGGCGCACTCCGCGGCTCCGATGAGGATGACGTCCATCGCGCCCCGATTTCCAGTCGGGGTCGCGAAAGGTCGAGGATTTTCCGGATCGCGCGGGTCGGCTCAGCGATGCGGGCCGTGGCGGCCTCGGCCGCGAGGCCCGGAATGGGGCGTCGGCAGCTTCTCGGGGCCCGCCGGCGGCCGGCCGCCGTCGCCCGAGCGCTCGCCGCTGACCCGGGTGACCATGTAGGTCCCGCTCTTGGGGTTGCGCTCGATGTCGACCAGCTCCAGGTTGTCGGCGTCTTCGAGCATGTGGGTGAAGCTGCGGTAGCCGAAATAGCTCTCGTCGAACGAGGGCATCTTCCGCTTCATCGTGTCCTTGATCATCGACGCGTAGAGGACCTCGTGGTTCTCGCGACGGAGCGCCGCGCACGACTCCATGAGCAGGCTGAAGACCTCGCGTTGCTTCTCGGTCAGGTTGGCCGGCAGGTAGGCGTTCAGGTCGATGGCGAGCTGCTGCTCGTTCTGCTCCTGCCGCTCCAGGTCCTCGTAATAGATGAACTCGTCGCAGTTGTCGCGGAGCAGCTCCGAGGTCGAGCCCTTCATCCCCAGGCCGATGACGTGCTTGCCGTTCTCCTTGAGCTTGGAGACCAGCGGGGAGAAGTCGGAGTCGCCCGAGACGATCACGAAGGTGTCGACGTGGGGCTTGCTCCAGGCCAGGTCCATCGCGTCGACGACCAGGCGGATGTCGGCCGAGTTCTTGCCCGTCTGCGAGCGCTTGGGGATCTCGATCAGCTCGATCGCCGACTCGTGGAAGGGGGCCGTGTAGTTGGGGTATCGGCTCCAGTCGGCGTACGACTTCTTGACGATCAGCTTTCCCTTTTCGACCAGCCGCTCGAGCACCTTCTGGACGTCGAACTTGACCTTGCGCTGGCTCTGGAAACCCATCGCCAGGTTCTCCAGGTCGATGAAGACGGCCAGGCTGCGTTCTCTCTCGTGTTCGGATTTTGACATGGATGGCGACGCTCGCGACCTGCGACGTAGGGGATCGGAACCGGCGGGCCCTCCGCGACCCCCCGGCCCACCGGCCGCCCGAGAATCGTCCGTCCCGCCTAGACCGGCGCATGTTACGGCAATCCCGGCCCGGCCTCAACCCGACGACGCGGAATCGAGCGGCCGGGACGGGCCCCGCGGCGTCGCTTTGCGATTCTTGCGTGATAGCGCGAACATAGGAAATCAAAACGATATGAATCCCACCGCGACGGCGATCAATCCCCAGCTGCGTCCCCTTGAACGGAGGACGCGGAGGTCTGCGGTAGCTGGAGTTCCTCGGGCATGAAGCCAGATCAAACATCAACGTGTTTTTTGCACGCATCAGCGTGAGGCCTCTCGATCGCCGAGGTTCCTGGAGGAAAAGATGGGTCGCGAAGAATCTTCGGGGTTTGCGACCTAGGCTGTGGAAAAGGCAGGTTGCAAAGCGTAGATTGATTACGCCTGGGAATTCTAGGTCGACTGAAGACTTTGGATGAACGGGGACCTTGATGGCGGCCGGGAAAACAAGGAGGATTTCTCGCTCATGACACCTGAAAAAGGGATTTGAAAAACCTCTCTAACTTGGCACAGGGAGACGTTCAGAATGAGAGTCGATCGGGCAGTGTTCCGCCGCCTTTCGCTGGCGGGACTGGTCTTGGGTCTGAGCATGGCTCGCGCGGTGAGCGCGACCGAGGAGCCGACGGCGTCGGCCCAGGCGCCCGTCGCGACTGGTCAGGCCGCCGCGGCCGCCGCGACCACGACGGTCCTGGTGCCGCAGACCCAGGTGACCTACGAGACCGTGTATGACGTCCAGAGCGTCCAGGTCCCGGTGACGGTCAACCAGACCCAGTACAAGACCGAGTACCGCACCCAGACCGTCCCGGTCACGCGGACGGTCGTCGAGAACGTCCCGGTGACGGTCAACTCGACCCAGTACAAGACCGAATACCGCACCCAGACCGTGCCGGTCACGCGGACGGTCGTCGAGAACGTCCCGGTCACCGTCAACCAGACCCAGTACAAGACCGAGTACCGCACCCAGACCGTCCCGGTCACGCGGACGGTCGTCGAGAACGTCCCGGTCACCGTCAACCAGACCCAGTACAAGACCGAGTACCGCACCCAGACCGTCCCGGTCACGCGGACGGTCGTCGAGAACGTCCCGGTCACCGTCAATCAGACCCAGTACAAGACCGAGATGCGGACCCAGACCGTGCCCGTCACGCGGACCGTGGTCGAGAACGTCCCGGTCACCGTCAATCAGACCCAGTACAAGACCGAGCTGCGCAGCCAGACCGTGCCGGTCACCCGGACCGTCGCCGAGGTCGTCAACGTCCAGCAGGTCTACACGGTCAACGTCCCCAAGCAGCAGACCGTCAACCAGACCGTGACCAAGACCGTCTACAACCCGGTGACGACGACCCAGCAGCAGCAGCAGTACGTGACCGTCCTCAAGCCGGTCGTCAAGACGGTGCTCCAGCCCCAGACGAAGACGGTCATGACCTCGCAGGTCCAGACCAGCTACGTCAACCAGACCTACACCGAGAACGTCCCGGTCACGACCAATCGCCAGGTCGTCGAGGAGACGGGCGGCTACCAGACCCGCACCGTCCCGGTCTACACCGCGGCCGCCCCGGCCGTCGACGCCTGCGGCAACCCGGTCGGGGCCGCCATCGGCGGCGGGGCCGGCGGCTGCGGCCACAAGTGCGGCCATAAGCTGAGCCTCGGCAGGGGCTGCGGCCACTGCGGCGGCCACGGCAGCGCGGGCCTCTTCGGCGGCGTCCTCGGCGGCGGCGCCGCCCCGGTCGCGACGGCCGGCGGCTGCAACGTCTCCTACACCACCGAGCAGGTCTACGTCTCCCGCCCCGTGGTCCGTCTCATCCCCGAGACGACCTACGTCCCCCAGACCCGGACCCAGTCGGTCCCCGTCCAGAGCGTCATCCAGGTCCCCACGACGACGACCGAGATGGTCCCGGTGAGCGTCACCGAGAACGTCCCGACCCAGGAAGTCCGGACCATCAGCGTCCCGGTCACCACGATGCAGGCTTCGCAGGTCAGCGAGACGGTCCCCGTCACGACGACCGTCTACGTCGCCGAGCAGCGCACCCAGACCGTGCCCACCACGCAGTACAAGCAGGTGACCGAGAACGTCACGCAGCAGGTCGCTGTGCAGGTGCCGTACACGGTGCCCGTCACGACCTACCAGCAGCAGGCCAAGCAGGTGACCGAGAACACGACGCAGCAGTACGCCGTGCAGGTGCCGTACACGGTGCCCGTCACGACCTACCAGCAGCAGTCGAAGCAGGTCGTCGAGAACACGACGCAGCAGTATGCCGTCCAGGTCCCCTACACGGTGCCCGTCACATCGTACCAGCAGCAGTCGCGCCAGGTGACCGAGAACACGACGCAGCAGTACGCCGTGCAGGTGCCGTACACGGTGCCCGTCACGACCTACCAGCAGCAGTCGAAGCAGGTCGTCGAGAACACGACGCAGCAGTACGCCGTCCAGGTGCCGTACACGGTGCCCGTCACGACCTACCAGACCCAGCAGACGCAGGTCGCCCGCCAGGTGCCGGTCTCGCGTCAGGTGCTCGTCCCGGTGACCGTCCCCGCGCCCGCCCCGGCCCCCGCCGCGGCCCCGGCCGCCTCGCCGCAGGCCTCGCGCGACGCCAAGAAGACCGTCCGCTGATCCAGGCTGGAAACTGAGTCGGATCCAACAAAACGCGCGGGGGAGGCCTCCTCCCCCGCGCGTTTCTGCGTTTCGAAACGGCCAGCGGGATGCACAGCCCCAAAATCCTCTCGACATCCGACTCGAAACGTGGGAAATCCCTGACGGCTCGCCACGAGGCCGTTGTGAGGCCCGTGGTTCGGTGCGAACCATTTCCAGGAGGTTGGGGATGACGCTCAGACTTCTCGCCGCAATCGCGATGATCGCCTCATGCTCGTCGGCCGCGTGGAGCGACGAGGACAAGAAAGATACTCTCGAGGGCACCTGGCTGGCGTCGAAGGCCGAACTCGGCGGGACGGCGTTGCCCGAAGAATTCTTGAAGGCCATCAAGCTGGACGTGAAGGGCGAGAATTACACGGTGACCCTCGGCCCGCAGACGGACAAGGGGACCTGCAAGCTGGACCCGGCCGCGAAGCCCAAGGCGGTGGACATCACCGGCGTCGACGGCCCCAACAAGGGCAAGACGATCCTGGCCATCTACGAACGCGACGGCGACACCCTGCGGATCTGCTACGAACTCGGCGCCAAGGGCCGTCCGACCGAATTCAAGACCACGACGGGGTCTCGCCTGTTCCTGGCCGAGTACCAGCTGCAGAAGCCCTGAAAGGCCGGGGCGGAGCGGGGGACGCTCAGTCCACCGACCAGCGCCGAGGGGGCGTGACCTCGAATCGCCCCTTGGGCGGGGCGAAGCGGACGCCGGTCTGCCAGAGCATGTCGGGCTGGTGCTTGGCGAGGAGGTACTTCATCACCACCTCGTCCGACGGGGGCATGCCCGGATCCTGGAAGACGACGCACAGGCGGCAGATCGCCCGCTTGGTCTCGACGTCCCAGACCTCGATCAGGCCGTGCGGCCGGCGCGGGATGCGGTAATACTTGTCGCCGTTGCGGACGGTGAGGCAGTCGAACTGGCAGAACTCGTGGAACTCGTCCGGCTCGACGACGTCGCGGACCAGCTCGGCGGCGACCAGCTCGGGGACGCCTTGCTGGTAGTCGGCGGCGTCGATGCGGATCGGCTCCTCGGAGGTCGCCTGGGGCTGGCTCTTGCCCTCGATGACCCGGAAGATCTCGTTCTCGACGAGCTTGGCGTAGCCCGACCGGAGGGCCTGGCTGGCGATCACCAGCTGAGTGAACGAGGAAGCCGCGGCGACGACCTCGTTGGCGAACGCGGCGGCCTCGCGCTGGAGCTTCTCCATCCAGTACCGGAGCATCTTCATCCGGTCGGATTCGGAGTAGCGATACCGCCGCGGGCCGACGTCGGGGATGGTCAGGTCGACCTCGCCCCGGCGGTTGTCGAACGTCTTGAGGACGCTGTCGTAGGCGGCCTCGCCGCGGACGAACCGCGCGGCCGCGTCGGCGTGATTCGTGGTCCGGACGCGGACGACGCGGTGCGTGGGCCGGGCGAGGAAGACGACCTCGCGGGCGTAGGGGTCCTGGGCGCAGCGCTCGTCGACGACGTCGATCTCCCAGCGCAGGTATCCGGTCCGGATCATCGCGACGGTTCCTCGACCGGCGGGGGCCGCTCCGCGCGGGCGTCTGTGGGGAAGACGTCCCGCGCCCGGCCGAGTGGGCCCCGCCCTCAGCCGCCCTGGACGGCGGGGACGATGAGGATCTCGGGGGCCGTGGCGTCGAACTGCTTGATCAGGCGGGTCTGTCCCGGGCCGTCGAGCCGGAAGGCCATGCGGCCGGGGGTGACGTGCTCGGCGAACTGCGCGGCGGCGGCCTCGACGGTCTCGGGCCGCTGCTTGTCCCACTCGGCGAGCATGAGGTCGCCGTGTCCGGTCTTGAGCAAGCGCAACTTGGCCATGACGGTTGATCCTCGATCGGTCCTGGCTGGCGGCCGTCCCTGTCTCCTTCGACTCCAACACAATCGTAGGCCGTCTGCAACCCGAACCCGCGAGGGGCCGGGCCTACGGTGGGCGGGGGTCGCCGGAACGGCCCCGCCCGCCGGATCATGCGTCCGCGGGGCGGGCCTCAGGCCTGCGCCGGGGCCGCCGCGGCCGCGGCGGCGGTCGCCGCCTTGGTCTTCTTCAGCGTCTCCGGCTTGGGCCGCTTCTTGCCGTACGTGCCCCGGGAAACCTTGCCGCGCCTGCTCCGCCTGTCGCCCTTGCCCATGATCGTCGTTCCCCCGGCGTCCCGCCGCCGGCCCTCGCGGGCGACGGCTCGGACGAGCCTCTTCGATTTTCGTTTGCGGTCGTGCGTTGGTACGATACAATCCATCCGACGTTTGTCGTTACGACGTCGAGTGGTTCGCGACGGGAAAGGAGCTGGTCCCATGCCCCGCCGCCGGGTCGGTCCCATGATAGCGACCTGCGTCCTGGCCGCCCACGTCGGTTGCGGGCGATCCACGCCGCCGGCCGGCGTGACGGTCGCCTCGCCGAAAGTCGCCTCGCCGTCGGGGGCCGTCGCGGCCAGGCCGGTCGTCGTCCCTCCGCCGAGGACGATCGCGATCGACCCGACGCTCTTTACGATAGCGGCCGAGGCCCCGGGCCTGCAACTCCTCGCGATCGAGAAGACGGCCGAAGGCGCGAAACACGATCTCTCCACCGGCCTTTCCTGGCGCGTCGAGCCGGCGGGAATCGCGGCGGTCGACGCGAACGGCTACGTCCGTCCCCTCGCCCCCGGCGCGGTCGAGGTCGTGGCCGCTTCCGACGGCGTCGAGGCCCGCGCCCGGGTCGTCGTCGAGCCCCGAACGGCTCGTTCCTGGGACTTCGCGCAGGACGTCGAGCCGATCCTGACGAAGGCCGGTTGCAACACCGGCGGTTGCCACGGCAAGGCCGACGGCCAGAACGGCTTCCACCTGTCCCTCTTCGGCTACGACCCCGACGGCGACCAGGTCGCACTGGCGCGCGACGCCGGCCAGCGGCGCGTCTCTCCCTTCGACCCCGAGCGCAGCCTGGTCGTCTTGAAGGCGATCGGCGAGGCCCCCCACGGCGGCGGCCGACGGCTGGCGGTCGGGTCGTCGGAGTATCAGACGCTCGTCGAGTGGATCCGCGCCGGCGCGCCGCGAACCCTCGGGCCGCCCCGGGCGGCGGTCGCCAGGCTGGTGATCGAACCCTCGTCCGCCATGATGTCCGAGCCCGGGCGCCGGCAGTTGCGGGTGATCGCCGAGCACGCCGACGGCGGGCGTCGCGACGTGACGCGACAGGCGATCTACAAGACCCTCGACGACTCCACCGCCGTGGTCGACGCCCAGGGCCGGGCCGAACTGCTCCACCGCGGCGAGGCCGACCTGGTCGTCCGGCTCGGCCCGCTGGTGGAGACGTTCCGGCTCTCCGCCCCGGTCAATCCCGACCTGACGTTCGATTTCGCGAAGCTCCCGCGGACGAACCTGATCGACGAGCAACTGTTCAAGCGGTTGCAGGCCCTGAAGGTCCCGCCTAGCCCGCCGGCGACCGACGCGGCCTTCTTGCGACGCGTCTCGCTGGATTTGACGGGGAGCACGCCATCGCCCGAGGAGGTGCGCCGCTTCCTGGCCGACGCCGACCCCGAGAAGCGGTCGAAGCTCGTCGACAGTCTGCTGAAGCGCCCGGAGTTCGTCCAGTTCTGGCGGATCAAGTTCGGCGACCTGTTGCAGATCAGCGCGGCACGCCAAGGGAACGGGGCTTACCGCTATCAGGAATGGCTCGACGCCCGGCTGATCGACCACACCCCCTGGGACTTGGTCGTCCGAAAACTGTTGACCGCCCTCGGCGACCCGAACGACCAGGAGTCGGGGGGGCCGGTCAACTACGCGGTCGACGCCCTCGAGCCGACGATCGCCGCCGAGCAGACAGCCCAGCGCTTCCTGGGACTCCGGATGCGCTGCGCCCAGTGTCACGACCATCCCTTCGACGTCTGGACGCAGGATGATTACTACGGCCTCGCCGCCTTCTTCGCCCGCGTCCAGCGGACGGGGCAGGGGATGGGCGGGATGATGATGGCGAGCCGGACGGGGATCAGCGTCAATCCGGCCGGGTTCGTAAATCACCTCCGAACAGGCAGGCCCGTCGCGCCGCGGCTGCTCGACGGCAAGCCGGCGACGATCGCCGAGGGCGGCGATCCTCGGGTCGCGCTGGCGGACTGGATCACCTCGAAGGACAACCCCTATTTCGCCCGCGCGACGGTCAACTGGGTCTGGTCGCAATTCTTCGGCAAGGGGATCGTCGACCCCGCCGACGACCTGAGCCGGGCGAACCCGCCGGTCCACCCCGAGCTGCTCGACGCCCTGGCCGCGCGGTTCGTCGAACGGAAGTACGACCTCCGCGACCTGATCCGGACGGTCGCGACCTCGCAGGCGTACGGCCTCTCGTCGGCCACCGTGGCCGGCAACGAGAAGGACGCGCGGTGGTTCTCGCACCACACGCCCCGGCCGCTCTCGGCCCACCAGATGGCCGACGCCCTGGCGCAGGCGACGGACGTCCCCAATCGCTTCCCGGGCGCATCGGCGACCCGGCGGGCGATCCGCGTGACCGACCCCGGCGTCGCGAGCCCGATCCTGGACACGTTCGGCCGCTGTCCGCGGACGACCGCCTGCGCCTCGGTGCAGACCGCGCCGCTGAGCCTCAAGCAATCGCTGCTGTTGATCGGCGGCGACGTCATCGAGAGCAAGGTGGGGAGCCTCAACGGCTACCTGGCGGCGGCGCTCAAGCTGGAGCTGGAGCCCGAGGAGCTGGTGGAGAACCTCTACTTCCGCACGCTCTGCCGGCCGCCCACCTCGGAGGAGTCGTCGCGGTGGACGGCCGAGCTGAAGCAGGCCTCCTCGATCAACGAGGCGGCCCAGGACCTCTTCTGGGCGCTCCTCAACTCGCGGGAATTCGCGTTCAATCATTGATCCTTCGGTCGTCCCCGGTCGGAGACTCGCCATGCCGTCGAAATCGCGAATCATCGCCTGCTCGGGCCCCTCGCGGCGCGCGATCCTGAAGGCCGGCGCGCTCGGATTCCTGGGCCTGGGTCTCGACGAGGCGTTCCGCCTGCGGGCGCTCGGCGAAGGGCCGTCGACCAAACCGGCCGCCGCGCGCAACTGCATCCTGATCTGGCTCGCGGGGGGCGCGTCGCACATCGATACGTTCGACCCCAAGCCCGACGCGCCCGCCGACGTCCGCGGCGACTTCAAGCCGATCGCCACGTCGGTCGCCGGCGTGCAGGTCAGCGAGGTGCTGCCGAACCTGGCCAGGATCCTCGACCGGGTCACGCTGATCCGCAGCATGACCTCGCCCGAGTCCGACCACGACCGGGCCTCGCACCACCTGCTGACGGGCTATCGGCCCTCGCCGGCCCAGGTCTACCCCAGCTACGGCAGCGTCGTCTCCAAGTGGCGCGAGGCGAGCCGGGGCCTCTTGCCGCCGTACGTCGCCGTCCCCGATCCGCCTTCGTCGTCGATGAGCGGGTACCTGACGCCGGCGTACGACCCGTTCGCGGTCTCGGGCGACCCGAACCAGGAGAACTTCCGCGTCAGCAACCTTTCTCCGCCCGACAAGCTGACGCTCGAACGCCTGCTGCGACGCCGGGCGATGGTCAAGAGCCTCGACGACTTCGCGCGCGACGTCCCGCCCACCCCGCTGACGCGCAGCCGCGACCAGTTCGCCGACCAGGCCTACAGCCTGATGACGTCGAGCGCGGCCCAGGCGGCGTTCCGGCTGGGGGACGAGTCGGCCGACGTTCGCACCCGCTACGGCCGCAACACGTTCGGCCAGTCGTGCCTGCTGGCCCGACGGCTCGTCGAGGCCGGCGTCTCGTTCGTCACGGTCAACGATCGCGGCCCCGGCCCGCTGGGCTGGGACACCCACGCGCAGAACTTCCCGATGATCAAGGACACGCTGGCCCCGGCGCTCGACCAGGGCCTCGCCGCCCTGATCGCCGATCTCGGGGAACGCGGCCTGCTCGACGACACGCTCGTCGTGATGATGGGCGAGTTCGGCCGCACGCCCAAGATCAACGCCAACGCCGGCCGCGACCATCACGGCCGCGCCAACAGCGTGCTGCTGGCCGGGGCGGGCATTCCCGCGGGGCTCGTCCTCGGCAAGACCGACGCGAACGGCGACTCGCCGACCGAACGCCCCGTCACGCCGGCCGACCTGGCGAGCGTGCTCTATACCAAGCTCGGGATCGACCCCGAGCACAAGTACGAGGCCCCCGACGGCCGGCCGATCCGGCTCGTCGAGGGCGCGACGCCGCCCCGGGAATTGCTCTGAACCGGGGCGGCGGAGGGTTCGAGGAGGTCAGGCCGTCGCGGAGCAGCAGGCGCGGCAGGCCCGCTCGCACTCGCGGCAGATCTCGGCGCACTTCTTCATCATCTCGCCCTGGCCCTTGTCGCAGGCCGCGGCGCAGTCGCGACAGGCGTCGGCGCAGGCCTTGTGGGCGTGCATCGCCAGGAGGCTGTGACGCGCCATCAGCGTGACGGCCTGGACGCAGAATGTCTGGCAGTCGTTGGTGATCGCGGCCACCTTGGCGTGCAGGTCGCGATTCTCGGTGGCGTCCTTCCCCAGCTCCATCAGGCAGTGGGCGGAAGTCATGTCGCAGATCATGGCGCACTCGCCCATGGTCTTCATGTGGGCGTGGTGCTCCTTCTTCTTCTCGTCCTGATCGTCGGCCCTCGCCGACCCGGTCATCATCAGGCCGGCCGCCCCGGCGCCCATCACGGTCAGAAGCTCGCGACGTACCATGATCCGTCCTCCTCGTTGTCGTGCAGGGATCTCGAACGCAAGGACAGGGGCGAGCAAGGTGGACGCCCCGATCGGAGGAGCCAGGCAAAACCAGCGCCAAAGCGACCGATTCGGCGGGGTTGTGGGGCGATCGCCGAGAAGCCATGATGAGGCCATGGAGGCCGCGAGCGGCCCGATCCCACCGCGAGAGGACGGCTCATGCCGATCGATGACGCGTCGGAAATCCCGGAATGGCGCAGCCTCGTCGACTCGCCCGAAGTCGATTGGAACGCCGTCGCCACCAACGCCGAAGGGCCGTCGGGCGCCCTGCCGCTGACCGACGAGATGCTCCGGCTCTGGCCGTCCGGCGACCTCTTCGGGCTCTCGCAGAACGCCGGCATGGGCTGGACGCCGTCGGAAACGGCCCGCGACCCCTATCTGATTCTGAGCACCCAGGGAGGCCTCCGCGCCGCCGACGGCTCGCCGATCGCGCTAGGCTATCACACGGGCCACTGGGAGATCGGCCTGCTGGTGAAGGAGGCCGCGGAGGAGCTGAAGCGCCTCGGGACGGTCCCCTTCGCGGCCATGGTCTCCGACCCCTGCGACGGCCGCTCGCAGGGGACGACGGGGATGATGGACAGCCTACCGTTCCGCAACGACGCGGCGATCGTCTTCCGCCGCCTGATCCGTTCGCTGCCGCTGCGGAAGGGCGTCCTGGGGGTCGCGACCTGCGACAAGGGGCTGCCGGCCATGATGCTGGCGCTCGCGGGGATGCCTCGGCTGCCTTCGGTGCTGGTCCCGGGCGGCGTCACGCTGCCGCCCCGGGTCGGCGAGGACGCGGGCAAGATCCAGACCATCGGCGCGCGCTACGCCCACGGCGAGATCGACCTGCAGGCCGCCGCCGACGCCGGCTGTCGCGCCTGCGCCAGCCCCGGCGGCGGCTGCCAGTTTTTGGGGACCGCCGCGACGGCCCAGGTCGTCGGCGAGGCGCTCGGGATGTCGCTGCCGCACTCGGCGCTCGCCCCCTCGGGCCAGCCCGTCTGGCTCGACATGGCGCGGCGGTCGGCTCGCGCGCTCGTCGGGCTCGCCCGCCACGGCCTGACGTCGCGGCACGTCGTGACCGACGCGGCCGTCCGCAACGCCATGATCGTGCACGCGGCGTTCGGAGGCTCGACGAACCTGCTGCTGCACATCCCGGCGATCGCCCACGCCGCGGGCCTCCGCCGGCCGGACGTCGGCGACTGGCACGAGATCAACACCCGCGTCCCCCGGCTGGTCAGCGTCCTGCCCAACGGGCCGATCCACCACCCGACCGTCCGCGTCTTCCTGGCGGGGGGCGTCCCCGAGGTCATGCTGCACCTGCGCGGGCTCGGGCTGCTCGACGAGACGGTCCTCACCGCCTCGGGGACGACCCTGGGACGGCTTCTGGACTGGTGGCGGGCGAGCGAGCGGCGCAAGCGTTCGCGGGATCGGCTGTATCAGGAGGACGGGGTCGACCCGGACGACGTCGTCATGAGCCCCGCGCGGGCGCTGGAGCGCGGCCTCACGAGCACCGTGACCTTCCCTCGCGGCAACCTCGCGCCGCACGGGTCGATCATCAAGAGCACGGCCATCGACCCGGGCGTGGTCGACGCCGACGGCGTCTACCGCAAGCTCGGGCCCACGCGGGTGTTCACGCGAGAGCACGACGCGGTCGCGGCGATCAAGGGGCAGGCCGAGGTCCCGATCCGCGCGGGGGACGTCGTCGTCCTCATCGGCCGCGGCCCCCTGGGGGCGGGGATGGAGGAAATCTACCAGGTGACGTCGGCGCTGAAGCACCTGCCGTTCGGCAAGGAGGTCGCCGTCCTGACCGACGCCCGGTTCTCGGGGGTCTCGACCGGGGCCTGCATCGGCCACGTCAGCCCCGAGGCGCTCGCCGGCGGGCCGCTGGGCAAGGTCCGCGACGGCGACCTGATCCGGATCGTCGTCGATCGGGTCAAGCTCGAAGGGACCGTCGACATGGTCGGGGACGAAGGGGTGGACGTCGGGGCGGGGGAGGGGGGGCGGATCCTCGCCGGGCGATCGACGCACCCGTTGCTCTCGCCGGATCCCGACCTTCCCGACGACGCACGGCTCTGGGCGGCCCTCCAGGAGGTCTCGGGCGGGGTCTGGGGCGGCTGCGTCTACGACGTCGACGCGATCCTCGCGGCGCTCCGGCGCGGGATGGCTCCAAGTTCGAAGGCCGATTCGGCCGATGATGTCGGTAGAAAGGTGTGAGACGGGCGATCGAACGGGGCTGGTGGGGCGTCAAGGGAATTTCGGGCGAATCCGGAAATTCCTCACAGACCATGCGGGCCTCGAACGATAACTAGTCCACATGGACCGGTCGCGATGAGGAAGTCGCCGGACGATCGGTCGGCTCCGCTCGAACAGGATAGCGATCCCGGCGCCAGTAGGTCGGTGCGGCTGGAACGCCCGCCGGCGTGTTCGCGCACGTTCCCAAGGAGGGGATAAGACCATGTTCCAATCCGCGCGGCACCTGAGCCATAAGACCCCGCGCTGGGTTCGCGGCCTTGCCATGGGTGCCCTTACGGCCGCACTCTGCACCACGCACGTCGGCTGCGGCCTGTCGTACGTCTTCCGCAACATCTCGCCGCTGCACCCGACCGGCTGGTCGTTCGCCTGGCCGATCTTCGCGTCGCAGTCGCAACGCCTCGAAGCGGACATGGAGCGCGAGGAGGTCGACGGCCGCGTCCCGATCCTCGACCCGATCCCGGGCGACTTCGCCCCCGCCGCCTGCCTCGACCCGCCCAGCGAGGACGAGGTCTGGAACAAGGTGCCGAAGTTCAAGAACGGCTCGCCCGTCTTCTACGAGACCCAGCGGAACAACGTCCGCTTCCTGATCGAGAAGATCGGCGAGAAGGTCGACCCCTGCCGCGTCTACCCGCTGGCCGGGCCCTGCCAGCTCGTCCACTGCCACTACAAGTGCACGGTGTACTACGACGAGCTGTACTGGGCCGACTACCCGATCCCGTTCAACCACGTGGATCACAAGGTCGAGGTCGTCTACATTGACAAGGACCACCTCCGTCGCTGTGCGGGCCCGCCGGCCATCGACGCCCCGCCCGCCGTGCTTCCGGTCAACCCGTCGACCGGCGCCTCGATGAGCCCGAACTGAGCCGACGGCCGACCTGATCGCGACCGATTCCCGAGCTTCGAGCCGGCGTCCCGAGCGTAAAGCGTGGGACGTCGGCTCTTTTTGTTGCCCGAGTGAACCGTCGAGTCGCCTTTTTTGGATCCCCGGCGTCACACGATGCCTGGGTGCAACGAATCTAGAGCGTGTGGATCGAGTGCGACGAAGAGGTCGCGGTTCCACGACGGGAGCCCAGGAAGGTCGATCTTTCCCAACGCCGGGCACGGGACCACCGCATCCGCGGCCGCTGCATCGACGTGCCGACTTGGACCCACACCTTCGAATAGAGGAGCGACATCGTGAGGACTTACCAAGCTCACCGTAATCGTTCCGACAGTTGGCCCGCGAGGACGGATCGCCTAGGTTCTATTCCGGACGAGTGGCGGCCGAGCCCGCCGCACAGTCAGTTGAAGGGTGGGACGATTCCGCACGCGGCGGGTGCTCCTCAGCCGGGAGCCAAGGAGTTCGGGACAATGAAACCTCCGGTCCGAATCGTCTGCCGGGGATGCTTGCGGAGCGTCGAGGTGGAGACCGAAGAACTGGCGCCGCCTCTCGCCACCTGCCCCTTCTGCGGCCAGGCCCTCGACAGTCGGCAGGGCATGAGCGCGCCGACCAATCGCCACGAGGATCCGGCCTCGTCGGACGAGGCCCCCCGGGCCGGCCGTGGCGTGACGTCGGAATGGGTCGCCACCTGGAGCCGGGGCTCGCTCGGCGTCCTGGGCCGGTTCCAGTTGCGGGACCGCCTCGGCGACGGCGGATTCGGCGAGGTCTACCTGGCCTACGACCCCCGCCTCGACCGCGACGTGGCGATCAAGGTCCTGCGCCAGGCTAACCCCAGCGACAGGGTGATGGAACGGTTCTTCCGCGAGGCCCGCGCCGCGGCCCGTCTCGACCATCCCAACATCGTGGCCGTGTACGACTCCGGCTTCGACGGCGGCCGCTGCTGGGTGGCCTATCAGCGCGTGATCGGCCGGCCGCTCTGGTGGCACTTCGACCATCAGCCGATCGACGCGGTGACCGCCGCCCGGATCTTCCGCGACCTGGCCGACGCCGTCCAATACGCCCACAAGCTCGGCGTCGTCCACCGCGACATCAAGCCGGCCAACATCCTGATCGACGAGTTCGGGCGGCCCCGGCTGATCGACTTCGGCCTGGCCCGCCGCTTCGACTACGACTCGACGCTGACCCACGACGGGGCCGTGGTCGGCACGCCCGCCTACATGAGCCCGGAACAGGCCCAGGGCCTCAGCCGCCAGGTGGACGAGCGGAGCGACGTGTTCAGCCTGGGCGTGGTCCTGTACGAGACCATGGCGGGCCGACGCCCCGACTTCGCCTCCACCGTCCGCAGCCCGGCCGACGGCAATCCCGCCGCCCTCACCTCCCGGGCTATCGAGAACCTGTCCCAGATCGCGCCTTCGGTCCCGGCCGGCCTGGTCCGCATCTGCGAGCGGGCCGCCGCCGAGAGGCCCGAAGACCGCTACCCCAACGCCCGGGCCCTCGCCGACGACCTCGACGCCTGGTTGAAGAGCCAGGGACAGACTCAGGATCGGCCCAGCGTGGCGGCCGCCGCCCTCGAGCCGCCGGCCCGCAAGACGGCGACCCTGGCCCGCGTCGCCTGGGCCGGGTTGCTGAGCCTGGGCCTCTTCGCGAGCTACCTCGCCGCGACGCACCTCGACGTGTTCCGGCCCCGGGCCGCCGCGAATCCGCTGGCCCTCCACGGCCCGACGGCCGACGCGCCCCCGGCGAAGCCGGACCAGGCCTCGCCGGAGCCGAGGCCCGCCTCGGAAGCCGTGGCGCCGAAGTCCCCGGCCGACGAAACGGACGCGACTCCGGTCGCGGCTCCGGCCAAGATCAAATCCGCGGACGCGTCGACGCCCGTGGCGAAGGCCAAGGCGCACCGTCGGTCGACCGGCGCGAGCAAGATCAAGATCGTCGGCAACAAGGATAGTCACTGGTACCACACCACGAATTGCACCGCCGTGACGCAAATGTCGGCGGAAAACCGGGTCGACGACCTGAAGAACGAGGAAAACGCCAAGGCGCAGGGCTACAAACTCTGCAAGTTCTGCCAGAAGGCCGCGAAGACGCCGGCCGCCGCCGAGCCGACCGACTGAACCCGCCCGGCCGGGTCGCCGACTTGCCCGCCACCGGGTTCGCGGCCTACAATCGGCGTCTCGAAGCAGACTCCGACAGGACGCGTACCGCAGGGGACCGGCGATGACTCTGGAGACGACTGCGACCAACCCATCCGAGCCTCCCGAGGCGAAGCCCGCGGGAAGGCCCGCGCGGCGGCCGTCGGCCGATCAGGTCCCCGCTTCGCTCGTCCCCGCGAGCGGCTGGCACTTCCTCCACCTCTTCTACACCGTGGACCGCGACGCCCTCCTGGACCTGGAACCTGAGGAGCTGAGCGAAGGGCGAGACGCCCTCGTCGCGATCCTCGGGACCAAGCCCGAGGGCGTCGAGCAGTTCCAGTGCTTCGCGGTCCCGGGCCACAAGGCCGACTTCGGGGTGATGCTCGCGGGGCCCGACCTCAAGGCGATCCACGGCGTCCAGAACGCGATCGCCGCCTCGACGCTGGGCGCGGCGCTGACGCCCTCCTACTCGTTCTATTCGATCACCGAGGTCTCGGAGTACGTCCCCGACGCAGAGCAGTACGCGGCGATCCTCCGCGACCGCGAGAAGCTCGACCCCGAGTCCAGCATGTTCAAGGCGAAGGTCGCCTCCTACGCCGAGCGGCTCGGGCCCATGAACCAGCACCGGCTCTACCCCGAGTTCCCCGACTGGCCCTGCTTCTGCTTCTATCCCATGAGCAAGATGCGCCAGGCGGGCCAGAACTGGTACTTGCTGCCGTTCGCCGAGCGCTCCGAGCTGATGGCCCAGCACGGCCGATCCGGGATGGCGTACGCCGGCAAGGTCAGCCAGGTCATCACGGCGTCGACCGGCCTCGACGATTGGGAGTGGGGCGTCACGCTCTGGGCGCGGAACCCGCTCTTCCTCAAGGACATCGTCTACACGATGCGGTTCGACGAGAGTTCCGCGAAGTACGCCCTGTTCGGCGACTTCTACTTCGGCTACATCGTGCCGCCCGCCGAGCTGGTCGAGGTGCTCAAGATCTGACGCCGAGCCGGCCGTAGCGAAGGGGGCCGAGATGAACGCAAGTCGGCCGGCCGAGCTGGTCCTGGCCAGCACGTCGCCCTATCGCCGCGTTTTGCTGGAGCGGCTGGGCCTCCCTTTCCGCTGCGTCGCGCCGCCGTTCGACGAGGCGAGCCTGCCTCGCGAGGGGCTCGGCCCGCGCGAGCTGGCCGAGACGCTCGCCCTGCGCAAGGCCGAGACCGTTCGGGATCGCGAGCCCGCGGCCGTCGTGATCGGCTGCGACCAGCTCGTCTCGTTCGAAGGCCGGGTCTTCGGCAAGCCGGGCGACGCGGCGACGGCCCGGGACCAGCTCGAAGCGATGTCGGGAAAAACCCACGAGCTGATCACGGCGATGGCGGTGTTCGCCTCGGGCCGGGTCGTCGCGCACACCGACGTGACCCGCCTGACGATGCGGCGTCTCGACCGCCGGGCGATCGAACGCTACGTCGAGCGCGACCGGCCCCTCGACTGCGCGGGGAGCTACAAGCTGGAGCAGGGGGGGGTGGCCCTGTTCGAGCGGATCGCGTCGGAGGACCACACGGCGATCACGGGCCTGCCGCTGCTGGCCCTGACGCGAATCCTGGCGGAGCTGGGGTTCCAGACCCCTTGATCCGGCCGACGACGGCGGCTCAGGGCTCGTCGTCGAACCCGCCAGCACGCGGGCCGACGCCCAGGACCCGGTCGATGGAGCGCACGAGCTTCTCCATCGCGAACGGCTTGCGGATGTAGTCGCGGACGCCCAGCATCTCGGCGTAGGCGCGGTGCCGGCTGCCCTCGTTGCCCGTGATCATGATCGTGGGGATGAGGCCGCCGGGGCGGCTGCGGAGCTTCTCGAGCACGAGGAAGCCGCTCTTCTTGGGCATCATCATGTCGAGGATCAGCAGGTCGGGGTTCTCGCGCTCGGCCACCATCAGGCCGGAATTGCCGTCGCGGGCGACGAGGATCCGATAGCCTCGGTTCTCCAGGATCGTGCGCATCGACTCCACGATCTCGTGATCGTCGTCGACCAGCAGGATGGTGCGTTGTTGTGGATTCATGGCGTTGGTTTCTCTAACTCGACCGCGTCGGCGCGAAGGGAGTTCACGAGGCGTGACCCCAGTTTATCCCCGGCCCGGCGGGGGGGCAAGGGGCGCAACGGGTCGCGACGCTTCAAGGTCTTGCGGAATGCGAATATGTGGAATCACCGGATGAATCGGGCCGATGCGCGCCGGAGGGGGGCAGCCCCTTCCCGGCGACCGCCCCGAAGGTCATAATCGAGGATGGCTTCGGCCGTTCACATCGAAAACAGACCTGATTTTGTGCGAGTCGCGATCGTCGACGCGAGGGGGAGGGCGGGACGCCATGAGACCTTGGAACGCCTGGCTGTACGGCCTCGGACTGACGGGGGTGCTGGTCTTCGGGCTGGCGGGGTGCGGCGGCGGGGACGTCCCCGACGCCGGCGACGATCAGGCGGCGACGGAAGAGGCCGGCGACGGCCCGACCGAACCGGCCCCGCCGCCGACGCCGGAGCCCGCTCCGGCCGCGACGAAGGGCGAGGCCGTCGCCGACGAGGCCGCGCCGGCCACGCCGACCGGCCTGCCGCAGAGACCGCCGGGACCGGACGGGACCCCCGGGGCCGTCGCGGCCGCCCCGTCCTCCTCGTCGGCGACGCCCGACGCCGCCCCCGCCGCCACGTCGCCGACCGACCCCGCCGCGGCCAACACCCGGTCCGACACGGCCGAGATGCTGGCGGCCGCCACCGGCGCGGCGGCCCCGCCGACCACCTCCGAAGCTCCCGCCACGCCGGGCGCCGCCGGGGCCACGCCTCCCGGCGCGCCTGGGCTGGAGCCGACCGCCGGCGACCTTCTGAACTCGCCCGGCATCCCTTCAAGCGGCCGGGGCCCCGGGGCCTCGGACAGCCTCGTCGGACGCGGGCCCGGAGGTGAGATGGGCCGCGGCGGCATGAGCGGCTTCCCGGGGGGTCCGGGAGGTTCCGGCGGGGCGGGTGGCGGCGCCAGCGACCCCGGCGACACCAATTCGCCCGACGGCGCGGTCAAGGCCTTCCTCCACGCGCTCCAGGCCAAGGACAAGGACCGCCTCCTCGAGGCGACCGCCCTGCGGGCCAACAGCGACGAGGGGGGCAAGTATCGCGAGATGTTCTCGAGGATCATCGACGGCAGCATGTCGGATTCCGAGATCGACGACCTCTCGACCAAGCTCGCCGGCTACACGGTCGCCGGCGAGAACCAGGTGAAGAGCACCGGCCGCCTGGGCGTGACGATCCGCAAGCAGCTCGAACAGAACGGCGGCTGGCTCCAGCGCACGGTCACCGTCCGCAAGGAAAAGAAGGGCTGGGGCGTCCTGGACATCTCGGGAGCGACCGAGTTCGACAACGCCCGCTCCTCCAACCCCAACGGCAATCGAGGCCGCCGACCCTGATCCCGACCCTCCAAAGGCGACCCGACGCGGGCCGATTTGGAGCTTTCTGCAAGCGCGTCGAGACTCGCAGTGTAAGAACGCCAAGGCCCGCCCCGAAATTTTCGGCGGCGGGCCGTTTTTTTCCTCAAGTTTCGCCTTGAACCCTGTCACAACGACCCGCTTTCGGCGACGTCGTCGGTTTGGTACGCGGCGTGCTTTAATCCAAGTCTGAAAACTCCGACGATCCACATCATCCGATCCCGTCCGCCACACGTCTCCGACGAACTGAACCGAAACAGGAACCAAGGAAGGAGCCTGTCAGGCCATGTCCATCGCTCATTTCAATTTTTGCGGCGTGTTCGAGATGCTCGTCATGTTCTTCCAGACCTTCGGGGTCATGGGCCTCTTCCTCTACCGCCTGACCGCCCACCATTCGTATTGGTCGAACGTGGGCCGTTACGGCGTGATCCTGGCCCTTTTCGGGTTGGGCATTTCGGGCGCCCTGTGCGGCCGCCACGATTCCGAGTTCGCCCTCTTCGCCGGCGGGACCATGACGCTCCTCCTGATCGGCATGACCATCGGGAACAGCAATATCGATGCCGTCGACGCCATGCCCTCGTTCGGCGAGGCCGAGGCGGCCTGAACCGGCGAGAATTTTCTGGATCATAAGTCCTTCCAAAAATTCGATTTGAAACGACCGGGGCCATTGGGCCCCGTTTTTTTTTGGGCGGTCGTTTGACCGCCCCCGAAGCGTGCGCCATAGTTCGGGCGAATCAGTTTCTGAATCGTCGGACTGGCGTATTGCGGCTCCCACCCCACCGACTCCCATCTTGGTCCGCCAGTCCTTCGATCCGTCTCGTCTCGGCGATCCGCCCGTGACGGCGGGGGTTACCCCCGCCCGACTCGGCCGGTCGCGAGCCGCAGGCTGACCGTCACGAAGGATTGTTCACCGACCCGAACGACGCCCCGCTCGCCGTTCGCCCTCAGGTCGAGTCGGATCCATGCGGGAGAAGGACTTGCCCACAATGGTTGGACTGAAACGGATTTCAACCGTGATCGGTCTCCTGGCCGTGACGGCCCCGATGGCGATGGGCCAGGCGACGACCAATCCGAACCAGCTCGTGGCCGACTCGGTCGCCGGGGCGCTGCGGAGCAGCCGGACTTTGGCCGCCACCCGGATCGAGATCGAAGCCCAGGCCGGCATGGTCACGCTCTCGGGCGTCGCCGCCAGCCCTGAGCTCAAGAACGAAGCCCTCGCCCGCGTCCAGCGGGTGGTCGGCGTCACCGGCGTCGTCGACCGCATCGTGGTCGGCGACCAGACGGTCCGCCCGGCCCAGTACGTCCCGCAGCAGGTCGCCATGGGCGGCCACTTCGGCCACGGCGGCGTGGTCGGCGGCGGCGCGATCGGCGGCGCGCCGATCGGCCTCAACGAGGGCGTCCAGGGCGGGATGGTCGGCGGCCCGGTCGCCGGCGGCTTCGTCAACGACGGCAGCCCGCTGCCCGAAGGCCCGGCCGGCGGCGCCGGCGGCGGGGCCGGGGCCGTGCAGGGTCAGCCCAACTACGCCTGGCCCAGCTACGCCCCTCCCGGAAACTTCTCGGCCGTCGGCTACCCGACCGCGTACCCCTGGCAGGCCTGGCCGAACATCGGCCCGTTCTACCCGTACCCGGAAGTGCCGCTCGACTGGCGCGCCGTGACCCTCCGCTGGGACGACGGCATCTGGTGGCTCGACTTCAAGAAGAACTACACCCGGCCGTTCTTCACCCCGTACCCCTTCGGCATCTTCGCCTACTGAGTGGGCTTGAAGGCCGAAAGGCCCGAATCCTCCGGCCGGCTGGGCTCGTCCCAGCCGGCCTTTTTTTTGCGCGCCGGCCGGCCGCCTCAGGGATGGTGGAAGCCCGCGCCGGCCGAGGCGGGGGAGGGGGACGCCGTCGGCGATGCGGCTTTCATCCCAGTCCCGGCAAGGTTGCGGCGGATGAAGTCGAGCCGCAGCCGGTTGTAGTGCGCACTCATGATGCCGTGCCTCGACCCGGGGTAGATCATCAGCTCGAAATCCTTGCCCGCGTCCTGGAGCGCCTCGACCAGCCGCATGGTGTTCCGCACCGAGACGTTGTCGTCGACCGCGCCGTGGCTGATCAGCAGCTTGCCGTGCAGGTTCCGGGCGGCGTCGACGACGGACGACGTCTTGTAGCCCTCCGGATTGTCCTGGGGGAGCCCCATCAGCCGCTCGGTGTAGATCGAGTCGTAGTCGCGCCAGTCGGTGACGGGCGCGCCGGCGATCCCGCAGGCGAAGAGGTCGGAGTGCGTCATGGCGAAGGCGGTCATGTAGCCGCCGTAGCTGTGGCCGGTCATGCCGATCCGGTCGCCGTCGACGTAGGGGCGTTGCTTGAGCCAGGCGAGTGCGTCCTTGATGTCCTCCAGCTCCTGGACGCCGAGCCTCTTGTAGGCGGTCCAGGCCGAGGCCGTCCCCTTGCCGCTCGCCGGGCGGGGGTCGACGCGGAAGATGATGAACCCCTCCGACGCCAGGGCCTGGTCCCAGTCGCGGCCGCCCGACCAGACGTCGTTGACGACCGGCGTGTGGGGCCCGCCGTAGGTCGTGAACCAGACCGGATGCTTGACCTTGGGGTCGAGGTCGGCCGGCAGGATCAACTCGCCCTCCAGCACGAACCCGTCGCGGGCCGGGATCTGCACTCGCTCGCGAGGGCCGAAGCGGAACTCCTGAATCTTGTGGACCGGGTTCGAGTCGACCGTCCGAATCAGGCTGCCGTCGGCGGCGTACAACTTCACGCGAGTCGGGGTCGTCAGGTCGGACCAGGCCGCCATGAAGGATTTGCCGTCCTCGCTGAACTGGGTCTGGTAGCTCCCCGTCCCCGAGGTGATCCGCTCGACGGGCCCGCCGGGCTTGACCCGGTAGAGCTGCGTCGACATGGGCGCATCCTTCGTCCCCAGGAACAGCACCTCGCCCGAATCGCCGTCGACGTGCTGGACGCTGCGCACTTCCCAGGGCCCCTCGGTGAGCCGCCCCTTCGGAGTGCCGTCGGCCGCGTAATGGTAGAGGTGCGGCCACCCGTCGCGATCGCTGAGCCAGAGGAACGTGCCATCCTTCAGGAACGAGGGGGCCGTCGCGTTGGCGATCCAGGCCTTCGTCTTGTCGCGGAAGAGGACCTTCGGCTTGGCCCCGTCGACGGCGACTTCCAGCAGGTCGAGCCACGTCTGCACGCGATCCTGGACGTAGGCGAAGACCGACTTCGAGTCGGGCTTCCACGAGACGCCGCTGATGAGGAAAGCCTCGGCCGAGTAGCCCGACAGGTCGGCCCACTGGACCGGACCGCCCTGGGCGGCGACGATCCCCAGCCGGACCCGCGGGTTGGGCTCGCCTGAGCGGGGATAGCGGTTGACCTCGACCTGCCTCGGAGAATCCTCGTCGTGGAGCATCGTGAGGGTGGGGACCTCGGCGTCGTCGAACTCCAGGAAGGCGATCCGCTGCGAGTCGGGGCTCCACCAGTAGGCCGACCACGACCGATCGAAGATCTCCTCGAAGTAGACCCAGTCGGCGCGGCCGTGCCGGAGGACGTCCTTGCCGCCGGTCGTCAGCGCCCGGTCGACGGGATTCGCGACGTCGACGACGTGTACGTCGTAGTCGCGGACGAACGCCACCTGCTTGCCGTCGGGGCTGAATTGCGGGTCCGATTCCTCGGCCGCGTCGTTGGTCAGGCGCACGCCCTTCGAGCCGTCGAGGGCGAGGTAGTAGAGGTCGTGCTCGTGCGCGACGACGATGGCCTTGTGCTGGGGATCGACGACGGGGCGGGACCGCGCGAAGCGTCCCCCCGGGCCGACGCTCGTCGCGAGCCGACGGGCCAGGTCGCCGGCGGCCTTCTCGTCGAAGCCGGCGATGCGCTTGAGCGCCTGCAAGATTTGATCCGAGGTGACGAACGGCTCGGTGCGGCCCGTGCGAGCGTCCACCTTCAAGACGCCCCCGCGTCCGCCCCGCAGATAGTGGTCGTTGTCGAGCCATTCGGGGCTCGTGGGCGACCCGCCGAAATTCCCGTTGGCGACCTCGCCGCGATCGTTGAACCGGATCGGCTGGTCCGTCTTCCTCGCGACGAGCGACGCGGCCGCGGTCGTCAAAAGGTCGGCCGGCTTCAAGAGCCGCAGCACGGGGAAGTCGCCGCCGGCCTTCAGGTCCGGGAACGTCTTCCAGGTCGCCAGGCCGTCTTCGGAACGCGGCTCCAGCAAGGTCGCGGCGAGCGCCCCGAGCGCCTGGGCGTCCTTCACGACGAGCGTCCCCGCCGGGATCCGCCGCGACTCCGTCCGGGGCGTCACGCGGAGGTCCTGCACGTTCTGGCTGTCCCAGCCCGTCGACGACTTGCTGGAAACGTCGTCGATCCGATAGATCTCGACGTCGAGGTCGAGGTCTTCGCGAAGCTCCTGCACGACGACGCCGTGGCGCTGGAGGAGCGTCGCGGCCTCGACCTGATCGGCCGGGACGAGGTAGGCGTACGGCCGGGCGACCGACTCGACGGCCTCGAAGTCGACCATCACCTGCGAGGGATAATCGCGCGGCTCCTCGGTCGCGACGCGGCGGCCGTCCTGCTCCTTCTCGACGAAGCCCAGCAGCGGCTCGGCCTCCTTGAGCGGCCTCGACTCGGTCCGCAGGGCCACCTTGCGAGGCTCGGCCGGGGATTCGTCGACGGCCGCGGCGCGGGCGTTTTTGAGGAGCTTCTGGATCTCATCATGATTCGTCGATGCGTATTTCAGGCACTCGCGGACGAAGTCGCGGGTCGCCAGCACGCGGGTCTTGTAAGAGGCGTAGGCGTAGGCTTCCGAGAGGATGCCGATCCCGTTGCGGAGGCCGAAGTAGTTGGTGCCGAAACGGCCGAGCGCCGGGAAGCTTTCCCAGCGGGCGTGGTCGCCGCCGAAGCTGCCGTAGTAATAGGTCTCCAGCCCCGTCGCCTTTTCGAACGCGGTCGTGAGAGCGGGGAAGAGCCTGGTCCGCGCGTAGGTGATCAGGCTCGGGTCGCCGGCCGGGTTGCGGGGTCCGTCGTAGCTGATCGTGTAGCGGTGGTGCGAGCCATTGGTCGTGTGCGTGTCGATGAACAGGCCGGGCTGCCACTCGTTGAAGAAGCTGACGAGGGCCCGGGTCTCGGGGGCTTCGAGCTTGATGAAGTCGCGGTTGAGGTCGAGCCCGCGCGCATTGCCTCGGGTGCCCATCCCTTCCTCGGGGCCGACCTGGCCGGGCCGGTTGTCCTTCGACACACGCTCGTTGCCGTCGGCGTTGTAGATGGGCGCGAAGGCGATGATCAGGCTCTTCAGCAGCTCGGGGTGGGGCTCGGCGGCCAGCTCGCGGGCGAGCATGGGGAGGGCTTCCTTGCCGCAGACCTCGCCGCCGTGGATATCGCCGATCGCCAGCACGACGAGCTTGCCCGAGCGCGAGGCGTCCGCCGCCGACTTCACCGGGGGATCGGCGAAGATCAGGAGGGGCAGGGGACGACCCTCGGTCGTCTTACCCAGTTCCGTGTAGTGGGCGTTGGGCGACTTCTCGGCGATCTTCTTGCAAAGTGCGACGACGTCTTCATGGCGCGCGGTCGCCTTGTAGTCGCTCTTCTCGGCGACCGTCGCGAGTTCGTCGGACGGGACCGGGGCTTGGGTGACGAGGGCCGGGAGCAGGCCGAGCAGCAGGACCGACGAAAAGGGCATCGCCGCAGGTTCCTCGGGTGGAAGACTTCGAAGCCTCGCGCCCGGGGCCGAGGCCGGATAGGCCGTCTGGGAGAGGAGTTCCAGCGTATCGCGGCCGAACCGGCGTTGCGAGCGGGATTTCGCGAAAGGCGGCCCGGTCGGAGCCCATTCTCCTTCTCCCGCCGGGCGAAGGTGCCGCGCAGCGGCGGATGAGGGTTGTGGGAGTTCGGAAGACGTGGAGCAACCCCGACGGCGCTCGCGAAGCGCGACGACCCTCATCCGGCCCTGCGGGCCGCCTTCTCCCGGCGGGAGAAGGACGAGTGGGGAAAACGGACGCGGGCCGGAGGAGGGGGCGACGGCTCATCGCGCGTCTTACCCCTCGTCCGGCCCTGCGTCCACCTTCACCCGAGAGAGGGAAGGTCGTGATCGGGATCGCTCGGCTTACTCGTCGTCGTCGTCGTCCGCCTCTTCCTCGACCTCGACGTCGGCCTCGTCGTCGTCGTCCTCGACCTCTTCCTCGACGACGGGCTCGACGACTTCCTTCGCGGCGGCCGCGGCCTTGGCGGCCTTGGCGCGGGAGGGGGCGACCTCGGGGCGGGGGATGGAGGCGCCGATGCCGGGGGCGTCGGCGGGCATCTCTTCCTTGGTACGCTGGATGAAGTGGGTCCCCTTGCCCTTGGCCGTCAGCTCGGCGGCGCGGGCCTCGGCGGCCTCCCGCTGGTTGAACTCGAAGGTGCCGACGGCCTTGTAGGCGTCGTTCATGACGACCCACACGACCTTCATGCGGGCGGCCGGCTTGGGGGCGCGGGCGGACTTGGCCTTGGATTTCGCCGGGGCCTTGGCCTTCTTCTTGGGCTTCCGGTCGACGACCTCGTCATCGTCGACCTCGACGACCTCGTCGGTCTCGTCTTCCATGGGGTCGAGAGGCTCGGCGGCCTCGCTCTGTCGTCGCAATTCCAGCCGGTTCAGCGGTTTCCCAGCCATGAAACCGTTCCTCGCATCTCAGAAGAAGGAGCCCAAGGCATCGCCTTGCGAAGAGTCTCGCGGAGGGCGACGGGTGGGCCGTCGCGACCGCGCACGATCCTTCAGCTTACTCCAACATGCGAGCTTCCGACAAGGCGGACGGCCGCAGCGTCGCGTGGGCCCGCCCGTCGGGCCGCCAGCCGCGGCGCACGGAGTCGGTGATCGCCGCCCCGGCCTGGACCCTCGCCATGATCATCCGGATGCGGGTCAGCAGCTCGGACGGGTGGTACGGCTTGCCCAGCGTGTCGAAGACCCCGAGCGTGTGCAAGGCTTCGATGTGCGACTCCAGCACGGCCGCGCTGCAGACCAGGAAGGGCTGGCGGGGGTTCATGAGCTTGATCTGCCGGCAGGCCTCCACGCCGGGGAGGACGGGCAGGTTGAGGTCGAGCAGGATGACGTCGTACGGCCCCCCGCACGCGTACGCGTCCACCGCGGCCTGGCCGTCGGCGACGGGCTCGACGTCGTAGTTCTCCAGCGTCAGGAACTGGTGGACGAGCCCGCGCAGCACGTTCTCGTCCTCGACGAGCAGCAGTCTCCCGAGCGGATCCATGCTCATGAGCGTCTCTCTCCGGCCGAAGGTCCACCCCGGGCGATGCGAAGCCGTCGGACGTCCCCCTCGATCCTGGGCGTCCCATGACCGACCTGTCGGGCGGGGGGCGAGGCGAATGCAGGCGTCCCCGGGATCCGTCCCGAGTCGCTGGGGGCGTGAGTCGTCGTCGACGCCGTCCGGGTCTTCCCCGGGCGCGGCGCGAGTCTAGCCGAAGGCACCGATTCGGGCCATGCGGAATTGCGGCCTCCCGAAACGGCGAACCGAGACCAACCTATCCTGGGAGGCCGCGCCTGCGTCGGGGGCTGAGGCGGGATCGAGGGGAACCGGAAGAGGCCTGGAGCGGGGAAAAAACAAAAAACGCGGGACGACGAAAGGGCCTTAATTCTGAACCTATCCCCTTGAATACCAGAGGCTTGAGTCCGATGGGTTCGATGGTGAAAAGGGCGAAGGAAGCCGAAGCGAAGCCGAGCGCGGTCACTCGTCGTCGCCGAGCACGCGCTTCTTGCGGAGCATGTGGTGGTAGTGCTGGGCGAAGCGGTGGGCCTCGTCGCGGACGTACTGCAAAAGCCGCAGGGCGTACGCGCGGCGGCGGAGGACGATGGGGTCGGACCGGCCGGGGACGTAGATCTCCTCCTCGCGTTTGGCGAGCGAGATGAGGGTCGGCGGCTGGACCCCTTTGGCCTCGAAGGCGTCGAGCGCGGCGCTGAGCTGGCCCTTGCCGCCGTCGATCAGGAAGATGTCGGGGAAGGGCTCGTCGCGCTCGCGGAGGCCGTCGATCCGGCGGCCGACGACCTCGCGGATCGAGGCGAAGTCGTCGACCCCGGCCACACTCTTGATCCGGTAGCGGCGGTAGCCCGGCTTGAAGGGGAGGCCGTCGACGAACGTCACGAGCGAGCCGACGGTCTCGGTCCCGCCCAGGTGGGCGATGTCGACGCCGTCGATCGTCCGGGGCGTCGACTCCAGGTGGAGCACCCGCTTGAGGCCCTTCAGCCCCTTGCGGGGGTCGATGTAGAAGACCTCGGGCTGGGCGTGCTTGGCGAGGTCGCCCCGCAGGTTGAGGTTCGCCAGGGCCTTGATCTCGTCGCGGATCCGCGCGGCCTTCTCGAACTGGAGGGCCTTGCCGGCCTCGCGCATCTCCTCGTTCATCTCCTTCAGCAGGACGTCCTTCTTGCCGTCCAGGAAGAGGCGGAGGCGGTGGATGTCGCGACGGTAGGTCTCGCGGTCGATCCGCATGTTGCAGGGGGCCGTGCACTGGTCGATCGACGCCAGCAGACAGGGCCGGAACCAGCGCCAGCGGGGGTCGTCCTCGTCGATCTCCAGCGAGCAGGTGCGGAACTTGAAGATCCGCTGGAGCACCTGGATCGCCCCCCGCAGGCTCTTGGCACGGGGGAAGGGGCCGTAGAGCTTCACGCCGGAATCGAGGGGCTCGCGGGTGAAGTTGACCCGCGGGAAGTCCTCGCCGGTGGTGATCTGGAGGTACGGGAAGCTCTTGTCGTCCTTGAGGTCGCGGTTGTGCTTGGGCTGGATGTCCTTGATCAGCCGGGCTTCCAGGAGCAGGGCGTCGACCTCGCTGTCGGCGGGGAGGTGGTCGATGTCGGCCACCTCGCCGATCCAGTTGACGATCCGCTTGTCGGTCTCGGCGGCCTTATGGAAGTACGACCCGGCCCGCGCGCGGAGGTTCTTCGCCTTCCCGATGTAGATGACCCGCCCGAGGGCGTCTTTCATCAGGTAGATGCCCGGGGTGTTCGGGAACTTCCGGACCTTCTCGGCGGGAGAAAGCGCGTCCTCGGCTTGGGATTCGGACATGCGGACTCCGGGTCGACGTGGGCCGTCCGGTCCGTGCGGTCCTTCCGCAAGGTTGTCGTGCTAGGCCACGTCCTCGAGATATTTTTCGATGTCGGTGGTCATCCGGTCAAGGACCGCCTTGGTATCGGCCTTGGCCGAGGCCAGGGCGTCGGGGTCGGCGACCGGGCTGCGGGCGAAGAGGTAGAACTTGATCTTGGGCTCGGTGCCCGACGGCCGGGCGGCGAATCGGACCCCGTCGCGCTCGGTGTGGAAGATCAAGAGGTCGCCCGACGGCTCGGTGAGCGGCAGGGTCTTGCCCGAGCCGCTCAGGTCGCGGATCTCGTGCGTCCCGTAGTCGTAGACCTCGGTGACGGGGAAGCCGGCGACGGACCTCGGGGGCGATTCGCGGAAGGCCTTCATGATCGAGCGGATCTTGCCGAGCCCCTCGCGGCCGGTGTAGGTCTTGTTGATCAGCCGCTCGCCGTAGTGGCCGACGTCGATGTAGAGGTCGTCCAGGTACTCGACGACCGTCTGCCTGCGGTCCTTGCAGGTGGCGGTCAGTTCGGCGAAGAGGAGCGAGGCGATGGAGGCGTCCTTGTCGCGGGCGTAGGTCCCCTTGAGGTAGCCGTGCGACTCCTCGAAGCCGAAGAGGAAGCCGACCGGCCCCTCGCGGTCGACGCGCTGGGCGATCCACTTGAAGCCGACGAGCAGGTCGTCCTCGGTCCGGATCCCCTCGCGCTTGCCGAGGGCCTTGGTCATCTGGCTGGAGACCAGGGTGGTGACGAGGTAGTGGTCGGGCCGGAGCCGGCCCAGGTCGGCGTTCTGCTTCATGACGAAGGCCGCGAGCAGCACGCCGATCTGGTTGCCGTCGAGCGTGATCCACGCGCCGGACGGGTCGCCGGTCGCCGGCAGGCCGACGCCGATGCGGTCGGCGTCGGGGTCGCTGGCGAGCACCAGGTCGGCCCCGGTGGCCTTGGCCTCGGCGATGGCCGCCTGCAGGGCCGAGGGGTTCTCGGGGTTCGAGACGTGGTTGGGGACGTTCGGGAAGTCGCCGTCCTGGGTCCGTTGCGACGCCAGGATGTTGACGTCCAGGAATCCGTCCGCCTTGAGCACCGCGGCGACCGAGGTCTCGCCGACGCCGTGCAGCGGGGTGTAGACGATCGAGATCCCCCGCGCGTGGCTGACCGACTCGCCCACGACCGAGGTGATGTAGGCCGTGTCGACCTCGGCTCCCGCGTAGACGATCGAGCCGTCCTTGAGGCCGTCTTCGAGGGACTTCTCGGGGATGTCGCGGTCGGAGGCGGCCTCGACGCAGGCGATGATCCCCGCGTCGTCGGGGGGGACGACCTGGCCGCCGTTGGCCGCATAGCACTTGAAGCCGTTGTCCGAGGGCGGGTTGTGCGAGGCCGTGATCATGATCCCCGCGTCGCAGCCCAGGTGCCGCACGGCGAACGAGAGCAGGGGGGTCGAGCGGGCGTCCTTGAACAGGTGGACCTTCACGCCGGCACCGGCCAGCACCCGAGCGCACAGCTCGGCGAACTCGGGCGAGTTGTGGCGGGTGTCGCGGGCGATCACGCACGAGCAGGCCGCGCCGGGACCTTTGGCGCGCTGGATGTAGTCGGCCAGGCCGCGGGCGCTCTCGGCGATGGTGCGGCTGTTGAGGACGTTCGTCCCGACCGGGTACATGATCCCGCGACGGCCGCCGGTGCCGAACTCCAGGACCGCGAAGAAGGCGTCGTCGAGCGGCTTCCAGCGGCCGGCCTCGACGTCCTGCAGGAGCTTCTCGCGATACTGCGCGAACGGGGCCTCGTCGAGCCACCGCTTGATCCCGGCCGCGGCCGACGACGACAGCTGCCCCCCCCGTTCGGCGTCTTCGATCTTCGCAAGGGCGGCGTCCACGGTGATCATGGCGGGAAGGCTCCAGCTGAGGCGGATTCCGGCGGCGGGCCCGCGCCCGGTCGGCGGCCCTCAAGGCTACTCAGAAAAGGGCCCACCGACAAGCAAACGGCGTCCCCTCGGGGCGGGAAAGCCGGCCCCTGAGCCGGCCCTTGCGGTCGGCGCAACTCGATTCTTTAGCAAAACTTTCGACGGAATGGACCCGCATCGGGCCTTGTAAAAAGGGCGACTTTGTAATTTCCTCTTGACACGAGTTGGGCTCTCGCAACCAGGGACCTTCGCCGGAATCGCGGCATCGAGGTCCTCGCGAAGAAAAACGCGCGACGGAACCCCAACGGCATCGGGCGTTTGCGCCGGCTCTTTAAGACATGGGCAATCCTCTTCCCGGTCATGGCACGGTGGTTGCTCAATGAGTAATTCGCTGAGACGGAGACGACAATCATCGCCCCAGGCAGATTCATTAAAGTCGTCATGGTCGACCAGCACGATGATTAGGGCGGACACGGAAGATCGCCGACACCGGTCGGGTCCTCGGGACTCGCCGCTTGCCGATAGACAGGGAGGTCACGATGGCTCGACCGACGTCACGACGATCGCTGCGATTCGAGAACCTTGAGGATCGCCAACTGCTGTCGTCGGTCGCCCCCAACAACGACCAGCAACTCGCCCTCCAGCTGATCAACATGGCCCGCACGACCCCCCAGGCGGCGGCCCAGTGGATCTCGAAGAACGTCGGCTCGGACGTCTCCAAGACGCTCAAGGCCTACAACGTCGACGTCAACGCGGTGAAGGCCACGATCGCCAACAGCCGGCCCCTGCCCCCCGTGGCCTGGAACTCGAACCTCGCCGACGCCGCCCAGGCCCACAGCCAGGACATGGCCGACAACCAGTTCCAGTCGCACACCGGCTCGGACGGCTCCTCGGCCGACGCCCGGATCGCGAGCTCGGGCTACAAGGCCGCGACGACCGGCGAGAACGCCTTCGCCTACGCCAACAGCGTCGACAACGCGATGCAGGCGTTCCTCTACGACTGGGGCGTCGCCGACGCCGGCCACCGCCGCAACCTGCTGCAGCCCGGCGTCTCGCCCGACGCCTCCTTCACCGACGTCGGCGTCGGCGTCGCCAAGTCGACCGGCAAGGTCGGCCCCGTCCTGGTGACCCAGGACTTCGGCAGCCGCAGCAACGCCCCGGCCCAGCTCGTCGGCGTGGTCTACGGCGACAGCGACGGCAACGACTTCTACACCCCCGGCGAAGGGCAGGGGGGCGTCGAGATCGACGCCACCAACCTCGACAGCGGCAAGACCGCCTCGACCAAGACCTGGGACTCGGGCGGCTACCAGATGCCGCTCTCGCCCGGCCGCTACCAGGTGACCGCCAGCGAGAACAACGTGGTCATCAAGCAGATCAACCTCTCGGTCGCGAACCTGAACGTCGCCCAGGACTTCCTCACCAGCGACGCCTGGGACGGCCGCTCGCTGTCCGCCGCGACCGCCAAGTCCACGCCCCCGGCGGCGCCCACGGTCCAGGCCGCCCGGGTCGCTCCGGCGGCCGTGACGATGGCCGCGACGTCGGCCCCGGCCCCGACGCCCACGCCGGCCCCGGTCACGGTCAGCGTCGCCTCGACGCCCGCTCCCTCGAACGGCTCCAAGGTGGCGGTCTTCGCCCCGAGCGACTGGAAGGGCCCGTCGGTCACGGTCGCCTCGACGCCCGCCGACGACGCCGCCACGGCCAAGGCCCCGCTCGCCAACTGGACGACCTGGAAGGCCAACGCCCGCTGAGGCGGCCGCCCGGCGACCACCGAAACGCCGGCCCGCCTCGCGCGGGTCGAGTGAGATCCACCCCTCCGACCATCTGGGGATCGTCGGAGGGGTGGTTCGTTTCGAAGGCGATGCTCAGGCGTCGCCCTGGACGGTGACGACCACCAACCGCCGGTGCGGCTGCGTCCGGTGCTCCCAGACAAAGACGCCCTGCCAGGTCCCGAGCGCCGGCGAGCCGTCGACGACGGGGATCGTGAGGGCCGTCTGGGTCAGGATCGACCGCACGTGGGCGGGCATGTCGTCGGGGCCTTCGAGCGTGTGCCGGAACAGCGGATCGCCGTCGGGAGCCAGCCGCGCCGCGAACCGTTCGAGGTCCTGGCGGACGCTCGGGTCGGCGTTCTCGCAGACGATCAGCGAGGCGCTCGTGTGCCGGATGAAGACGTTGCAAAGCCCCGTCCGAACGCCCGACGCGGCGACGATCTGCTCGACCTCGGCCGTGATCTCGATCGTCCCGCGACCGCGAGAGGGGACTGTCAGAGTCTGCTGGTGGATCACGAGGCTCTCCGGGGGCGAAGCTGAGGGGTCGATCGGCCTGGGAAGCCCCGGAGGCTCGCGAAAGCGGTCCGGCCCCCCGAATCGAACATAAGGTCTATTATCAGACCCAAGCCCGACGTCCGAAACCCCGGCCCTGCCGGTGCCGTCCGGTCGAACGATCCTGCCGACGGCGACGTCTCGCCCTCCCAGCTTGCCCGAGGTCGTTCCGTCGCGGTACCATCCCGCGCAGTGGTCCGCTCTCCGACGCTCCCGCCGCCGAGGATTCCCTCCCATGACGTACCGACGAGTGCTCCTCGGCTTCGCGTGCCTGGGGCTCGGCCTCACGGCCGCTGCGGCCGATCCGCCGATGAAGCCCACGCTCCGCGTCCAGCCGCCGCATCTCTGGCGGCCGCCGTTCCACCTCGACCGCGTCGGCCGGCCGTCCACGGTCGTGATCGCCGTCGCCGAGGCCCCGAAGCCCGGGAGCCTCCAGCTCGCCGAGTTTCGCGTAGGCCGCGAGACGACCCGCCGCGACCTCGTCTTCCCTCCCCAGCCGCCGTTCGAGACCCGAGTCGAAGTCGACCCGACGGTCGCCGAGGTCGTCCTGTTCGCCGACCAGACCACGGAGGCGGCCCGCCTGGCCATTACTCGCCCCGACCTGGAAGCCGAGGCCGTCGCCCGCGCCGAGCCGGTCGTGAACCCCGTCGACCTGGACGCGATCCTCCCGCCCGCCGACTGGATCCTCCTGGGACCCGGCCAGACCGCGGTCGTCGAGGTCGCCGGGCTCGTTCGGAACCACGACGAGCCCGAGGCCCGCGTCGAGGCCGGCTTCGCCTCGGGGCCGGCGAGGCGATCGGTCTCCATGCCGCTGACCGCGGACCAAAGGGCGACCAGCCGGCTGGCACTCCCCCGGCCCGCGACCGCCGCCGATCGCGACGTCCTGCACATCGCCCTCCTCGGCCGCGAGGGCAAGACGCTCTGGAGCAAGGACGTCCCGGTGATGCTTGTGAACCAGGTTCCCACGCGCCCGGCATTCGGGGCCTACGAGACGAAGCTGCGTTACGACGCCCCGATTTCGGTCCGGGACCCGGCGACGGGGACGTTTTCGTCGCTGGACTACGCCAAGGGCTGGGATCCGGGGCTCAAGGACGTCGTCGTCCGGCTGCCCAACGGCGGCCGTTACGTCTTCTGGCGAGGTTCGAGCTACATTCCCTTCTGGGCTGGCAAGCACAACACGGGTGCATGCTATGAATGGGCCGAGGTCATCTCCCCCCAGCCGGGCGCGGTCGACTGCGTCGAGCCTTTGATGGACAAGGAGTTGCGCTACGGTCGCGTGGCGATCGTCGAGTCCACCGAGGCCCGCGTCCACGTCCGCTGGACCTATCAGTCGACCGACCTGAACTACAAGGTCTGGGGCGACCAGGCCGTGGAGGACTACTACTTCTACCCCGACGGCTTCGGCACGCGCGTGGTCAGTTTGAAGACCGATCCCGCGACCGAGTACGAGCTGAACGAGTTGATCGTCCTGACCCCTCAAGGGGCTTTCCCGCTCGACGTCCTGCCCGACGACATCGTCGACGCGATCGCCCTGGACGGGACGAAACGGGCCTATCGGATGCCGATCGCCAGCGAGGACGCCAAGCCGAAGGGGGGCGAGCCGCCGGCGATCTATCGGCTGCGTCTCAACCGTCGCGAGGAGCAGGCGGCCGTCTGTTTCAACCCGGGCGATCGGTCGTTCCCCACGGTGCTCTTCGGCCCTTTCCTAGATCAGGGCGTGCTGGTGACCCCCTGCTACTGGGGTAGCCACTGGCCGCTGGCCCGGGGCAACGCCACCGGCTCGAAGATCGACGACCGTGTCGCCGCCAGCCCCTGCCACAACAGCGTCATGAGCTGGGCCGCGGCGCGTCCCGAACCGATCGCCGAGAGCCGCCGGCTGATGGTCGACGCCGCCGGCAAGGCCCGGATGATGTCCATGAGGCGCTGGGCGTGGCTGATAGGCATGTCCGACGCGGCCGACGACCGCCTTCTGCAGTGGGCTCGAAGCTACGCCCGGCCCCCCTCGCTGGAGGTCGTCGGCGGGAAGGTCGGTTACGAGGGTTGGTCCGCCGAGCGTCGCGCCTTCGCGGTGACGGTCGAAGGGCCGAAGGTCGAGATCGGCGTTCGGCCCGACGTCCCCTGCGTGAACCCGGCCTTCGAGCTGACCGGGGCCCCGAAAGGACGGCCGAAGGTGTCGCTCGACGGCGTCTCGCTCGGCCCGGAGGCCTTCGCCTGGGACGGCCGGACGCTCTGGCTCGACGCCACGATCGTCGGGCCTTCGCGGCTGACCCTGGATTTCGGAACGCCGACCGGTTCCGATCCCGGCACGGAGGTCTTGAAGCCTTGACGACCCGGACGGGTCCCTTGCGAAAGTGCTTGTGACCAACAAAGAATGATTCGTTGAGTCCGGTCGCGCGCCGACCGAAGGAGGCCGGGCCGGGAGGGCTGTCGGGGCCTGTTCGGGCGAGCGGAGCGGGTCCCTTCTGGAGAACATCATCGTGTCGACGTGGACTGTTAGACGAGGCGTCGCCCTGTCGGCGTCCTTCATCCTGGCTCTTTGCGCAGGCCCCGAAGTCGGGGCCCAGGTCGCGGCCGGGCCGACCTCGAAAACCGCGGCCGAGGCCGAGATCCGGGCCTTCGACGCCGCGTTCGTGGACTGGTACAACAAGGGCGACGCCAAGGCGTTGGCCTCCCTGTACACCGAGGACGCCGATGTCTTCGAGGCCGACGGCGCGCGCTATCGGGGCCGCGACCTCATCGAGCGCAGCTATACCGAGACAATCGCCGCCCAGAAGGGGGCCAAACTCACCCTGGAGATCGAGTCGATCCGCCCCCTGTCGGCCGACGTCGTCAAAGAGGAGGGGCGCTCATTGACGACCCTCGCGACCGGTGCCGTGGTGCCCCGGTTCTACACGGCACTCTTCGTCAAGAGCGACGGCCGCTGGCTGATCGCGAGCGTCCGCGAGGAGACCGACTCGCTGGTCCGTCCTCACGATCGGCTCAAGGAGCTGGACTGGCTGATCGGCGACTGGGTCGCCGCGGGAACGGAATTGGACGCCCAGGTCCACGGCGGCTGGTCGGCCGACGGCAACTTCCTAATCCTCGACTACAGCGTCAAGCGCGGGGTTAAGCCCATGATGCAGGTGACCCAACGGGTGGGCTGGGACGCCGTGGCGAGCCAGTTCCACTCCTGGGAGTTCGATTCCGAAGGCGGTTTCGGAGAAGGTATTTGGAGCCGGGACGGAGAGCGCTGGGTCGTCAAGCAGACCGGCGTCCGTCCCGAGGGCGTCACGGCCTCGTCGACCCGCATCCTGACCCGCAAACGCGCCTACCTCGTGTCATTGCTCGTCACCGATCAGGTCGTCGGCGGCGTCGCCATACCCGGAGAGGAAAGGTCGGCCCTGACCCGGGTTCCGCCGGTGCCGCAGCTCGGCGCCGGCCCCCCCCGCCCGATCAACGAAAAGAGCCCGCAATGATCCGCGCACGATCGATCCTCGCCGTCAGCCTCGTCTCGATCCTGTTCGTCGGTTCCGGTCTGGCGTTCGGACGCGGCTTCGGCGGCGGCGGACGCGGCGGCGGCGGCTTCCGCGGCGGCGGCTTCCGCGGCGGCGGCGGCTTCCGCGGCGGAGGCATGGGAGGCGGAGGCTTCCGCGGGGAGCTTTGGCGGGGGGGGCGGCTTCCGGGCGGATATGGCGGCGGCGGTTACCGCGGCGGGGCCGGCGGCTACGGAGGGGGGTATCGGGGCGGCTACGGCGGCTCGTCGTTTGCGCATACACCGTCGTTCAGCTCGGCCGGGACCTTCAATCGCGCCGGCGGCGAGTTCCGCGGCTACAACCCGTACGGCGGGGGCTTCGGCCGCGGCCGTGGCTATGGCGGCTACGGCGCGGACTACCGGACGATGGGCTATCGGCCCTACGGCTACAACGCCTACGGCGGCTACCACAACAATTGGATGCACGGCTACTGGAACGGCGGGAACTGGGGCTGGGGCGGCGGTTGGGGGCTCGCGGCCGGCGCGGGGCTGGGCTGGGGGCTTTCGAACTGGGGCTTCGGCTCGTCGCTCTACGACATGGGGTACAGCTCGTACTCGAACCCCTACTACGCCATCAACGGCATCAACCCGACGACCGGGATCGCCTACGACTACGCGACCCCGATCGACACGAGCGCCCCGCCGGTCGCGGATTCCCTGGCCGATCAGGGCGTCGCCTCGTTCGATTCCGCCCGCGACTCGTTCTCGCAGGGCAACTACGATCAGGCCCTTCAACAGGCCGACGCCGCGCTCAAGCAGACGCCCAACGACACGGCTCTCCACGAGTTCCGGGCCCTCTGCCTGTTCGCCCTGAAGAGGTACGACGAGGCGGCCACCGTGCTCTACTCGGTCCTCTCGGTCGGGCCGGGCTGGAACTGGGCCACGCTGATCGGCCTCTACCCGAACGTCGACGTCTACACGGCGCAGCTCCGCGCCCTGGAAGAAGCGACCAAGGCGAACCCCCAATCGGCCGCCGACCGGTTCGTCCTGGCGTATCAATACCTGGCCCAGGGGCACGACGAGGCCGCCGCGAACATCCTCAAGCAACTCGTGGCGATCAAGCCGGACGACACCCTCTCGGCCCGTCTTCTGGCCAAGCTTTCGCCACCGGCCGACGCCGCACCCACGGCGGCCGCGGCCCCGGCCGCCTCCGAGCCCCCCGCCGGAGCCACGCTGGCGGGCGACTGGACGGCCAAGCCCCGGCCCGACGGCGCGATCACCCTGGACGTCCAGCCCGACGGCAAGTTCACCTGGAGCGTCACGAAGGGCGGTCAGGTGAAGCGGTTCTCGGGGACGTCGACCTACGGCGAGGGGTTGCTGACGCTCGTGCAGAACGAGGGCCCCGCCCTGGTGGGCAAGATCGACTGGACCGACGCCAACCACATCACCTTCCGCGTGGCCGGCTCGGGCGCCGAAGATCCGGGGCTCAGCTTCTCGCGCTGATCCAGTCGTGAACAGGGAGGCGGAGAGGCGGTTTCGGCCGCCTCTCCGCGGATCCTCATTCCTGCGACGTCAGAAATCCGTGATAGACGCCCAGCCAGTAGGAGAGCGTCCAGGCCACGCCGTCGTCCTCGCGACGGCCGTCGCCGCCCCAGTCGGCCCGCCAGGGGTCGGCGTTCCAGCGCGCCTGGGTGCGTTCGGCGGGCGAGAGCACGCGGTCGAGCACCGTGTTGATCCGCCGGTGCCCGGGCTCGTGGCGGATCCGGATGTCGTGGCGCTGGGTGTTCTTCGTCGTCCAGGCGACCAGGTCCCAGGGCCATTCGCGGAGCGTCTCTCGGGCGTCCTCGACGTCGCAACGGCGGCCCGTCGAGGCGCCGTAGATGAAGTTGTAGAGCGGGCTCCGCTCGGCCCGGATCGACTGCTCGCCCTCGATCGGCTCCCACGTCCGGGCGATGCTTTGCACCAGGATCCGCCGCTTCGCCGGGTCCTTCTCCAGCATCAGCAGCGGGTAGTAGCAGAGGTAGAGCAGCTCGTCGTCGGAGTGGTTGATGTCGGCCCAGCGGCCCCCCTCGTGGCGACGCATGAGCAAGGTGTTGAGCAGGTAGTGGTGATCCTGGATCAGGCGGTCGGCGGCCTCGGCGTACTTGCGATCGCCGGTGATGTGCTCGGCCACCTTGAGGAACATCAGGATCTCGATCGAGTTGAGGGCGCGGAGGTCGTAATACAGCGGGTGCTCGTTGATGAGTTCCGGCGTCCAGATCCCCCAGCGCGTCTTGCGGCCCGTATGGTCGATCAGGGTGTAGTCGTTCTTGAGGATCCCGTCCGTGACGCGCCGGACGACCGCGGCGATCTCGGCCTTCTCACCTTGGTCGGCCACCAGGTCGTGGTACAGATACCAGGCGAAGTAGTGGCCGTCGAGCTCGTCGCTGCTGGTATCCCCCTTGCACCAGAGGTTGGGGTGCGTCGCCGAGCGATACCAGACCCGCGCGGTCTCACCTGGGGCGTGGACCTTGTCCGTCGGCGTGAATCCGTTGACGCCGGCCGCGACCTCCTCGTCGGTCACGATCGCGCGGGCCGGGAAGCCGGGGATGCCCGACAGCCGCTCCAGGTCGAGCAGGGCGCTCATCGACCGCTGCGCCTCCCGTCGTGCGGCCGGGTCCTTCGTCGCTCCGAAGCGGAGAGCCTGGGCGCCGACGTACATGGAGGTCCACAGGCCGTCGTTGTCGCTCACGTCGAAGACGGCGCCCCTGGACACGTCTCCCGGCGTCTTCAGGTCGATGGCGGCGATGTATCCGCGGCGGCTGTGGCGCTCCTGGACGATCCGGTCGAAATGGGCGGCCTTCTCGGCCAGCGTCGTAGGCAGGTCCTCGATGCAGGCGACGCCCGTCTTCGTTTCGAGCCAGGTCCGGCCCTTCGCATCGGTCCAGACGGCCTGGACCTCGTTGTCGGGCAGCCAGCGCAGGCCCCAGAAGTACTGAAAGACGCCGTCGCGGAGCCGCCACGCCCCCTCAGGCGTCCCGGCCCAGACGTCGCCGCCGGGGGCGAGGTGCAGGCAGTTGACGTTCTCGTAGGGCACGCCGTCGAGGCGGCCGAGCTTCTGCCACCACTGATCGCCGTCGCATAAGAAGACGCCGCGGTCGGTGCCGACCCAGAGCTGACCCAGCCGGTCGGCCGTCAGCGTCTTGATCTTCGTGTTCCAGGGGACTTGTTGCTGCCCGGGTTCCGGATGCCGCGGCCCGACTTCGAGGCGCTCGTAACCCGCTTCGGTCGAGCGGAAGGGGCCGTCTTCGGTGAGCACCCAGATCCGGCCGTTCGCGGCCCGAGCGGCCGAGAGCACTTTCAAACCTTCGGGCAGCTTCGACCGGTCGACGAAGTCGAACGAGGGCGAGGGCCGGCTCACGCCCTCGGGGAGGGAGGCGCCCTTCGCATACCTGGTCGCGACGAGCTGCGGATAGGTTGCGGACGTCGCGCGGCCCGGCGCAGACGCCAGGAGGAGCCCGGCGAGCACGGGCGCGAGGATGTTCCTGCACAACAAGGGCGGGGCTCCCGAGGGGGCTGGATCGATCGAGGGGAGACGGTGGGGAGAGGGGCCGGCGGCGACGCCAGGCTGACATGCTAAGGCCCATGGACGATCGATGCAACGACCGGCTCGGCTTGATCCCCGCCGCAGGCTCGGTCATGCTTGGCGATCATCCCGCCGGCCCACCCCTGGAGGTTGCAGAGCGATCATGAGAGACACCGGACCTCCCGCCCCTGCGTCGAAGACCCTGCCCTGGGCGTGGCTGCTGCTCGCGCTGGTGGGCGCGGGGGCGGCCGACGACCGCGTCGCCGTCGGGGTCGACGCCGAGGGCTGCGTGGCGGTCTCGCGGATCGTCTCGGCCCTGGCCGGCGCGACGGGGCAGGACGTCAAGGCGCCCGAGGCCGACCTGACGCTCCCCGTGCGAGGGCTGGCCGGCGCCCTGGGTCGTTCCCTGCTCAAAGATTGCCTGGGCGACGACGTGGGGATCGACTTCACACGCGAGGCCGTGGTCTTCGTCGTCCCACAAGCCCTCGGCCGCGACGGCTCGCGGGCTGAGTGGCGCGAGCGGCTCGCCGCGCTGGCGAAGCGGACGGAGGAGGCGGCGGGCCGGCGCGCCCGACACGCCATGCGGGCCCGGCCGTCGTATCGCCCCAACGACCCGACGCGACCGACGATCTGCCTGGTCCACGGCCTCAACTCCTCGTCGGGCGGGTTCGTGCATATGATCCCGCACCTGGAGGCCGCCGGATACGGGATCGTGATGTTCGACTACCCGTTCAACCAGAAGCTCGAGGAATCCTGCGAGGCGTTCCGGGCCGACTGGACGGCGTTCCGCGAGCAGGCCGGCGAGCGTCGGCCGTGGGCGATCCTGGCCCACTCGATGGGGGGGCTCGTGGCCCGCGACTACGTCGAGGGGCCGGGGCGAGGCGCGGGCGACGTCGATTCGCTGATCCTGATCGCCCCCGTCAACCAGGGGACCCACGTGGCCCGGCTCCAGCCCTTGCGGCAGATGATCTCCCAGATGTCGGCGGTCCGCTTCAAGCAGACGACCCAGGCCCTCGCCGAGCTGTCCGAAGGCCCCGGCCGATCGGCCGACGACATGCTGCCGGGGAGCGCGTTCCTGAAGCGGATCAACGCCCGGCCCCCGAACGAGGCGGTCCCCTATCACATCCTCTCCGGCAGCCTCGGGCTGCTCACGGCCGAGTCCCGAAAGCAGATCGAGGATCAACTCGAACAGTTGTCACGGAACGCCGGACCGTTCGCGATCCTGACCCGCGTCGCCGCGGGGGAATTCGCGCCGATCCTCGACGAGCTGACCGACGGCACCGGAGACGGGGCGATCAAGATCGAGGCCACGCGGCTGCCCGGCGCGCCCGATCCCGTCGTCCTCGCCGCCAATCACGCCGAGCTGATCCGGGCCCCCATCCTCTTCGCCGACCCCGGGCCGGTCGTCACCATGCCCTGGATCCTGCGCTGGCTCAAGGGGGACGGGGTCGGCGAGCCCGCCCCCCCCGCCCCGGCCGAGCCGGCTCCGAAGCCCGAGTAAGCGGCTCCGGTCCAAGGGCTTGGGTTCCCGCGCGGCTTCGGATAATCTGGTCAGGCCCAGGGAGAGGCCGCGTCGCGCACGGCCGACCAACCACCTCCGCGCCGAGGACCTGCCGCCCATGTCGCAGACCGTCGATACCACCGCCCTCGCCCCGGAACCACCCCCGAAGACCGAGTCTCATCCGCCGGGCCTCTACGCCCTGTTCACGACCGAGATGTGGGAGCGGTTCAGCTACTACGGGATGCGGGCCCTCCTCACCCTTTATCTGATGAAGGCGATCGGATATCAGGAGGACGGGGCGCTCGAAATCTACGCGATTTATACGGGCCTGGCCTATCTCACGCCGCTGTTCGGCGGTCGCATCGCGGATCTCTACCTGGGGCAGCGAAAGGCGGTCTTCGTCGGCGGCATCCTCATGGCGCTGGGGCAGTTCACCCTCATGCGTCCGGATCTCCTGAGCCTGGGTCTCGGGCTGATGATCCTGGGCAACGGGTTCTTCAAGCCGAACATCTCGGTGATGGTCGGGTCGCTCTACGCCCCCGACGACCTCCGGCGCGACGGGGCCTACACCCTCTTCTACATGGGCATCAACCTCGGGGCGGCGATCTCGCCCTGGGTCACCGGCTATCTGGCCAATCAGTTCGGGTGGGGGTACGGCTTCGCCGCCGCCGGCGTCGGGATGATCCTGGGCCTCTTCGTCTTCCTATTCACCCAGCGTACCCTGCAGGGCGTCGGACTGCCGCCGGGACGCGAAGCCACTCCGAGAGCCACGCTGACTTTCAGGGATTGGATCCAGGTGACGGCCGTGGCCGCGAGCCTGGCCGTCGCGGTCTACGGGGCGATCGAGGTCTGGCCCACGATCCGTTTCCTTTGGTCGCCCTCCTGGCTTCCAGCGGGGTTCGCCTCCTTTGCGTACAAGGCCGCCATCCTCGTGGGTATCGTCGTCCTCTTCCTCCTCGCCACGGAGCGCAAGGCGGACGAGGAGATGGAGGCTCTCCACCAACCGTTCACCGCCGCCGACTGGCAGCGACTCGGTGTGATCGTGGTGATGAGCCTGTTCTCGGTCCTCTTCTGGATGGGCTTCGAGCAGTCCGGCGGAACGCTCAACATTTTCGCCGACCAGAAGGTGGATCGCGTGGTCTTCGGACGCGAGGTCACGACCGAGGTCTTCCAGTCGATCAACCCAATCTTCATCATCGTCCTGGCTTCCGCCTTCGCCGCGCTCTGGACCAGCCTGGCCCGTCGGGGCGTTCGGATCCCGTCGGTGGCCAAGCAGGGAGTGGGGCTGATGTTGCTGGGGCTCGCGCTCGTGGTGATGTACTACGCCGAGCAACGCGCGGGCGTCGTCGGCCGGGTCTCCCCTTTGTGGCTGGTCGCCGTCTATTTCATTTTCACGGTCGCCGAGCTGTTCGTCTCGCCGATCGGCCTGTCGTTGGCGAACAAGCTGTCCCACCCGCGGATCGCATCGTTGATGATGGCCTTCTGGTTCCTCTGCACGGCGGCGGCGAATTACATGGCCGGAATCGTCAAGTATGAGATAGTCCAACCGAACGGGTACAACCTCTGGATCTTTCTCGCGGCCATGTCGTTCTTCCCCGGCCTCCTGCTGCTGGCCCTGACGCCGGTCCTGGTGAAGATGTCGCACGGGCGAGTTTGAACGAGATTCGCATCGACGGAGGAAACGCATCGTGAATCGCTGGATCACAGGAGCACTCGTGGCGACCTCGCTCGCGGCGAACTCGGCGGCGGCCGACAAACGGCCGATGACGATGGACGACCTGCTGGCCGTGATTGCGGTCGGCGACCCCCAGATCTCGCCCGACGGCGGGTCGGTCGTGTACACCGTCTCGGAGTACGACAAGGAAGCCGGCAAGTCCAACGGCAGCCTCTGGATCGTTTCGACGGGCGGCGGCGAGCCTCGCAAGCTCACCTCCGCGCCGGGGTCGAACAACCACCCCCGCTGGAGCCCCGACGGCAAGACGATCGCGTTCGTCTCCTCGCGATCCGGCTCGTCGCAGATCTGGCTGCTGCCGATCGACGGCGGCGAGGCCCGGCAGCTCACCAAGCTGCCGATCGACGTCGACGGCCCGCTCTGGTCGCCCAAGGGGGACAAGATCGCCTTCGCCGCCCAGGTCTACCCGGGCAAGTCGCCCGCCGAGACGGCCGCCAAGGACAAGGAGAAGGAAGACGCCAAGAGCAAGGTCCGCATCTACGACCAGCTGATGGTCCGCCACTGGAACGCCTGGGACGAGGGGAAGAAGAGCCACCTCTTCGTCGCCGACGCGACCACCGGCGAGGCCGTCGACCTGACCCCCAAGCTGGATGTCAACACCCCCCCCGCCCCGTTCGGCGGCTCCGGCGACTACGCCTGGTCCCACGACGGTTCCACGCTGGCGTTCACGGCCGAGCCGATCAAGGACCTGGCGTGGTCGACCAACACCGACGTCTGGACCGTCCCCGCCGCCGGCGGCGAGCCGAGGAACCTGACCGAGTCCAATCCCGCGGCCGACGGATCGCCGCTCTACTCTCCCGACGGCAAGTATCTCGCCTACCTCACTCAGGCCAGACCCGGCTTCGAGTCGGACCTGTGGGTCCTTCGCGTCCGCAACCTCGACACCGGCGAGGTGATCGACGTCAGCTCGTTCCTCGATCGCCCGGTCCAGGGATTCGCCTGGAAGACGGCCGACAGTCTGGTCGCGTCGATCGACGATCAAGGCTCAGTCCCTATCGTGAGCCTGAACGTCTCGGGGAATCGCGACAAGGTCCCCCGGTTGGCCGGCGGGGGCGTCAACGCGTCGCCGTCCGTCGGGCCCAAGGGCGAATCCGTCGCCTTCGTCCACCACTCGGCCGACAAGCCGGGCGAGGTCTATTTCAGGCAGAAGGACGGCGAGCCTCGGGCCCTGACCTCGCACAACGCCCCCCTGACCTCGAAGCTCGACCTGTCGCCGATGGAGTCCTTCACCTTCGACGGAGCCGAGGGCGACAAGGTGCAGGGATGGCTGCTCAAGCCGCCGGGGTTCGATCCGAAGAAGAAGTACCCGGTCGTCTTCCTGATCCACGGCGGGCCCCAGGGCGCCTGGCACGACGAGTGGCACGGTCGCTGGAATTACCCGATGTTCGCGGCTCCGGGCTACGCGGTCGTGGCGATCAACCCGCGGGGGTCGACGGGCTTCGGCCAGAAGTTCACCGACCAGATCAGCCTCGACTGGACCGGCAAGGTTTACGGCGACCTTATGAAGGGGCTCGACCACGCGCTGGCGACATACGAGTTCCTGGACAAGGACAGGATCGCGGCGGCCGGCGGCTCGTACGGCGGGTTCATGGTCAACTGGATCTGCGGCCACACCGACCGCTTCAAGGCCCTGGTCAGCCACGCGGGCGTCTTCGACCTGATCAGCATGTACGGCTCGACCGAGGAGCTTTGGTTCCCGGACTGGGAGTACGGCGGCCCGCCCTGGGTGAAGCTTCAGCACTACATCGACCGTTCGCCCAGCCTCTTCGCCGACAAGTTCAAGACGCCGACCCTGGTCATCCATGGGGCCCTCGACTTCCGCGTGCCGGACGCCCAGGGCCTCGGCATGTTCACGAGCCTCCAGCGCGTGGGCGTCCCCAGCCGCTACGTCTGGTTCCCGGACGAGGGCCATTGGATCGCCAAGCCGGCCAACCGGATCGTCTGGTGGGCCGAGATCCACGACTGGCTCGCCAGGTACCTGAAGTGAGGCCGACCGGGGGAGGCGCGAACGCGTCGCCTCCCCCCCGCCCTCGCGGGAGACGCGCGTGATCGAGTTGCGCGACGTGACGCAGCACTACGGGGTGCGGCCGGTCGTCCGGTCGGTCAGCCTCCGCATCGAGCGCGGGGAGTTGGCGGTGATCCTGGGCCCGAACGGCATGGGCAAGTCGACGCTCCTGGGCGTGATGGCCGGCGTCCTCTCGCCCCAGGCCGGCAGCGTCCACGTCGACGGCATGCTCCGCAAGGGCGACCCCGAGGAAGAGCTGGCGATCCGCCGCCGCTGCGTCTACCTGCCCGACAACCTCTGGATGCCCGAGCAGCACACCGGTCGCGAATACCTGCTCTCGGTCGGCCGGCTCTACGACGTCCACCCCGAGCGGGTCATGGAGCACGCCGACCAACTCCTCGACCTCTTCGACCTCAAGGAAAAGGGCGAGAGCCCGATCGTCGGCTATTCGGCGGGCCAGAAGAAGAAGATCGCCCTGTGCTCGGCGCTCATCACTGAGGCCCCGATCCTCCTTCTCGACGAGCCGTTCTCCGGCGGCCTGGATCCGGCGGGCCTGCTGACGCTCAAGAAGGTGTTCCAGCACCACGCCCGCAGCAAGCAGCTCACGATCGTGATGACCAGCCCCGTCCCCGAACTCGTCGAGGAGATCGCCACCCGGATCGTCATCATCCAGGACGGCCGCATCCTGGCGCAGGGGTCGCTCGACGACCTCCAGCGACTGACGGGATGTCGGGGTAGCCTGAGCGACGTCCTCGAGCGCCTGATCTTCCCCGACACCACGCGGAAGCTCGCCGAGTACTTCCAGGACTACCGGCGATGAGGAGCCGCCTCCGGCTGGCCGCCCCGTGGAAGGCGCTCTTCACGCTGGCGATCGTCTTCGCCGTCTCGGCCGCGAGCATCCGTATTTTGCTCCCGCCGGGGGTCGGCCCCGAGTCCTACCGCTTCCCCACGGGGACGCTCTTCTTCGCCGCCGCGGCCTACGGGGTCTATCGGGCCTGCTACTTCCACCCCTATTTCCGATCCGGATACCGCGCGTGGCTGGCGACGACGCCGTGGACCGTCGACAAGCCCCTCCCTTTCGGGCCGATCGAGCTGGACTGGCCCGACGTCGTGGTCCTCGGCGCCTTGATCCTGATGTACGCCGTCGTCCCCGATCACCAGTCGGCGCGGATCATCGCCGTATTCCTGTTCTTCCACGGCCTGTTCCTGACGATCTCCATCTACAACGCGGCGAACCACGTCCCAGCCTACGCGGCGCTCTTCGGGCTCGGGCTGATGGTGCGGCTCTGGCCCCAGCCGTGGGCCTGCGCGCTCACGGGGGTCGTGGTCTACCTGATCGAGTACGACGGCCTGCGGATCTCGCTGCGGTCGTTCCCGTGGGCCGCCACGGATTCGCCGACTCCCGTCGAGGATGCGGAGCGGACGACCTTCGACCCGGCGCGGGCCTCGTGCGGCTGGCCGTACGACCGCCTGCTCAAGGACCCCCAGCAGGCTCCCGGCGCGCCGGAGACGCGGCCCGAAGCCCCTTTCCGGCCCGCGGGGATCGGCACGAACCTCGAAGAGATGCCCTGGCACCGCCTGCTCGGCACGAAGCTCGACTATCTCATGTGGAGCCTGCTGCTGGGATGGTGGGCGTCCTGCTTCGGCCCCATCCTGGCCGAGCAGGACCGCTACCCGACTTTCCTTTCGATCGCGACGCTCGCCGTCGTGTCGATCTCCTTCATCACCCGACTGTCCCTCTACAAGATGGGCTACGCCTCGCCGATCGGCGAATGGGGACGAATCCGGACCGGCCGTTGGATCATCCCGGGGCACGACGTCTTCGCCTTGGCCCTCGTCCTGATCCCGATCGCGCCCGCCCTGACCTTCTGGGGCTTGGTCGTCAACGGGGTTCCGTGGCGGATCGCCGGGCCGATCGCCTTGAGCGTCGCGCTCTTCGTCGCGCTGGCGACGCCGCCGGGGCTGCGACGCTGGCGGCTGGTGGGCCGACACCGCCTGGTCCCGGGCCAGGCCCGGAGCGCCGCCGGATCGTGAGGCCCGATTCCGTCCTCACACGGCTTGTCGGACGTCCCCTCGATCTGGCAAGATCCTCGGTGTTTCGTGCGCCTTGGGGCTTTTCGAGGACGACCCGAAGATGACCGCCACGCCTCCCGCCGGACAGCGACCGATCAGCGAAGTGGCCCGCGATCTCGACATCGCGCCCGACCACCTGGAGCCCTACGGGCGCGACAAGGCGAAGGTCCATCTCGACGTCCTCTCCTCGGGCCGCAAGCCGGGCAAGCTGATCCTCGTCTCGGCGATCACCCCCACGCCGGCCGGCGAGGGGAAGACGACGACCTCCATCGGCCTCGCGCAGGGCCTGCATCGGATCGGCAAGCGCGCGGCCCTGGCGCTGCGGCAGCCGTCGATGGGCCCGGTGTTCGGCCGCAAGGGGGGGGCGACGGGCGGCGGCCTCAGCAAGGTCGAGCCTTCCAACAAGATCAACCTCCAGTTCACCGGCGACTTCCACGCGATCACCGCCGCGCACAACCTGCTGGCCGCCGCCATCGACAACCGGCTCTACTTCCGCGACCTCGACCTCGATCCGACCCGCATCCTCTGGAAGCGGGCGCTCGACATGAACGACCGCTCGCTGCGGCGGATCGTCGTCGGCCTCGGCGGTCATTCCCAGGGGGTCCCGCGCGAGAGCGGGTTCGACATCACAGCGGCCAGCGAGGTCATGGCCATCCTCTGCCTCTCGGAGTCGCTCAGGGACCTCCGCGAGCGGCTCGACCGCATCCTGGTCGGCTACGCCGGCGACGGCTCGCCGGTCCTGGCCAAGAGGCTGGGCGTCACGGGCGCGATGACGGCGATCCTCAAGGAGGCGATCCTCCCGAACCTCGTCCAGACGACCGAGTCGACGCCCGCGTTCATCCACGGCGGCCCGTTCGCCAACATCGCCCACGGCTGCAACTCGGTCCTCGCCACCCGCATGGCGCTCGCCACGGCCGACTACGCCGTCACCGAGGCCGGGTTCGCCTTCGACCTCGGCGGCGAGAAGTTCCTCGACCTCAAGTGCCGCTCGGCGGGGCTGAATCCGGCCGTGATCGTCCTGGTCGCCACGATCCGCGCGCTCAAGATGCACGGCGGCGTCCCCCTGCCCGACATCACGAAGACCGACGCCGCCGCCGTCGAGCGCGGCCTGGTCAACCTCGCGGCGCATCTCGACAGCGCCGAGCACTTCGGCAAGCCGGTCGTCGTCGCGATCAACCAGTTCGGGACGGATACGGCCGAAGAGGTCGGCGTGGTCGAGAATTTCTGCAAGGGCCGCAACATCCCCTGCTCTCCCGCTAACGTCTTCGGTGCGGGCGGCGAAGGCGCGATCGACCTGGCCGAGAAGGTCGTCGCCGCCGCGTCGTACCCCGAGACTCCCTACAAGCCGCTGTATCCGCTGGACTGGTCGGCCGAGAGGAAGATCGAGCAGATCGCCAAGGTCATGTACGGCGCGGCCGGCGTGAGCTTCCAGCAGATGGCCGAGCAGAAGCTCCGCAAGGCCGAGAAGCTCGGCTACGGCCAGTTGCCGATCTGCATGGCGAAGACGCAGGATTCGCTGTCGGACGACCCCAAGCGACGGGGCCGTCCACAGGGCTTCACGCTCCACGTCCGGGACATCGAAATCGCCGCCGGAGCGGGGTTCCTGGTCGCCCTCACCGGCGAGATCATGCGAATGCCGGGCCTGCCCCTGCGGCCCGCCGGCGAGCGTATCGATGTGGACGAGGCCGGCGAGATCACCGGGCTCTCGTGAGTCTCGCTCAGCGAGTGGCGCGGCCCTTGGGCTCGCGCCGCGCGACGGTCGCCCGGGAGCCGTCGTCGAGGTGCTCGGCGATGGCCCGGTCGATGTTCGCCAGTGTCGCGGCGGTGGCCCCCTGCTCTCTCCGCAGGATGCGGCCCTCGCGGTCGATCAAGATCATGGTCGGATAGAACCAGACCTGCAGCGCCTCGCGGACCGGGCAGGCGTCGTCCATGCCGACGACCAGGACGGGGTAGTTGATCTTCAAGCCGTCGGCGACCTCCTTGACCTTCGCCGCCCGCTCCGGCTCCTTCGTCCGCTCGTAGGCCACGCTGACGACCTGGATCTTCTTGCCGCCCAGCCGCGCCTGGATCTCGCTGAGGTGGGGGATCGAAGTGCGGCAAGGCAGGCACCAGGTGCCCCAGAAATCCAGGAGGATCAGGTCGGCGTCGAAGTCGCGGATCGAGACCAGCTTCCCGCTCGTGTCGTAGAGCGCGAAGTCGGTGATCCGCCGTTCATCCGGGTCGTAATCGCAATACGGCGTCGTCCGCTCGACCTTCGCCGCAGCGGCCTTCGAGGTCCTGGCCGTAGTCGCGGCCGAGGCGACGACCGGGGCGGCCTTCGCGGCCCTGGCCGTGGCGACGACCGTGGCCTGAGTCTGGGCGAGGGCCTCGTCGACCGGGATGGAGTCGTTACTTGAGAGGACGTCCGACCAGGTCGGTCGGGCCTTCTCCGCCGTCGGGACGTCGGCGTTCGCCGGCCGTCGCGAACTCCGGGAGCCTGCGCGGGGTTTCGGTCTGGCCTCCTCCGCGGGCTCGGCGTCGTCGAGGATCACTGGGCCGAAGCGCTGGCCGCGGCCGCCTTCGATCACGCCGTCGGGCAGGCTGTGCGGTGGCTCGCCGTCGAGGCTCGCGTCGGGCTCGTCGGCGGGCGGAAGCTCGTCGCTGCGGGCGCTCACCTTGCTGATCTCGCGGGCCGGCGGCAAGGGGTTGTCGCCGTCGTCCTGGGAGTCCGCCGGCTCGTCGTCCGCGGCGTCCGCCGGCGGGGTGCGAGGGCGGGCGGCCTTCGAGGACCAGGCGGGGGTCGGCTCGTCGAGGTCCTCGGGGAGGGTCTCAAGTCGGGGCCTGACGGAGTTCGGACTTGCCGCCGTCCGGGGTTCGACGAGATCCGCGTCCTCTGGCTCGGCCGCCCCGTCCTTCTCCTCGGTCCGGCCGACGGATTTGACGCGGGCGTTCTCGGGGGCCGCGGCGACCTCGACGTCGTCGCCGGTCGCGGCGTCGCGGGGATGGAGGCTGATCCGAACGTCGGTGTCGGGGGCTTCGGCGGCGGCGCGGCCGGTCATCATCCCCTGCTCGCCCTGATACTCGGCGATCACCGTGTACGACGAGCCGGGACGGACACCCCGGAGCGTGAACGCGCCCGAACGGTCGGTCGTGGCGTGGACGACCTTGCCGCCCGCAGCCCCGGTGAGGGCGAGGCGGACGACGGCGTTGCGGGCCGGCTGGCCGTCGGCGTCGTAGACGCGCCCCGATATCCGGCTCGTCGTCCTCGGCGGATCGGGCAGGACCGTCTCGGCCCGCTCATCGCCGGCGAGGCCCGCGACGACGGGCAAGGGCCTGTCGCCGACCGAGGCCGTCGTCTTGACGTCGGAGGGCGTCACGGCGCGGAATCCGCCGGTCTGCGAACATCCGACGAGGCCCACGCCCAGGATGAGCAGGCAGAGGATGCGGTGGGGTATGCGCATATTCGAGGGCCCTCCTCCTGGGCGGATCGGCGCGGCGACGCTGGCGGATGGTCGCACGCCCGGGCGATCGTCCTTGATCGGGCGGGAGGCCGTCACGCCCCGTGGCCGTCTGTCGCTCAATGGGTGCAAATCCCGGCGAGCTCGCCGTCCGGCGGCCGCCGTTGGTCTCTTCTCTCGGTTTCGGTCGCCCGGCGTCCCGGACTTTAGGCGATTCCGAAAATTTGTCGAGGACAAGCGGCCGAGATTCGAGCCCCGAGGCGCCTCAATTCCACTGCGCCACGATGGCCCGCGCGCCCGAGAGGAGGGCCTCGACGGTCTCGGCGTCGGCGGCCGTCGGGCGGGATCGGAGGTACGCGACGAGGGGATCGATGGCCTCGCCCGCGCGGTCGAGCTGGAGGCAGAGCATTCCCAGGTCGCGCTGTTCGAGCGGGTCGGTCGCCACCGCCGCGAGACGACGCTGGACGACATGGGCGGAGGCGAAATCCTCCTGACCGACGTAGATCGACTTGAGGTTCCGCAGCATCCGGGCCACGACGGTCGCCGGCGAGCAGGCTGCCAGCCGGGCCTCGGGGAGCGGACCGGGCTTGCCGGTCAGTTCGGCGATCCGCCGTTGGCAGGCGTCGGGGTCGAGCAGCTCGCCGCCGTGGAAGGGGTCGACGAACGTGGATTCGCCGTCGTCGAGCCTCAGCAGGAAGTGCGCGGGGGAGTTCACGGGGCCCAGGCTCACGCCGAGGCGTTCGGCGATCGAGCCGTAGAGGATCGACAGGCTGATCGGGATGCCCGTCTTGCGATCGAGGACCTCGTCGAGAAAGCTGTTGCGAGGGTCGAAGTAGTCTTCGGTATTGCCCGTGTAGCCTTCCTCGATGAACAGGACCCAATTGATCTGGCCGAGCACTTTTCGGGCGGAGGCCCCCTCCCGGCGACGAAGGCGCACCCGCTCGGCGAGGGCGTGGATCCGGCCGAGACAGGCCTCGACGTCCAGGCCGGGATGGAAGTCGCGGGCGATCTCCAGGGCCACGCGCGCCAGGTCGGGCCGGGGGTCGCCGGCGACCACGCGGTCGAATTCAGGGCTCGACGGATCGGTCGATCGCATGCGTCCGCCTCCCTTTCCGGTTCAACCCGCCACCCGTTGCTTGGGGGCCGCGACCTCCGCGGCGCCGGCGACTTCCACGTTCGGCCGGTTGGGCTCGGCCGCCGGCCTGGTCTTGGGCGTGCGGGCCGCACGCGACGTCACCCAGGCGGTCGGCCCCACCACCATCACGAACCCCAGCAGGCCGGCGGGCGTCAACTGCCGGCCTTGCAGGCAGACGTCGAAGCCTAACCCGAAGACGACCTGAGTCAAACTCAACACCGCGATCTTCGCCGGCGGCCCGGACGCGTAGGCCTTGGTCAACAGCACCTGGCCGGCCGTCCCCGACAGGCCCACCCCCAGCAAGAGCCACATCGACGAGGCGTCCAGAGCCGTGATCGGAGTGTTGAGCGGGTGGACGAAGATCAACCACAACGCCAGGACGAGGCTGGCGAGCCCCGAAAAATGCGCCACCACCGCGCGGGCGTCGACGTCCTTGAGGCGGTGCAGTCCCAGCATGGCGACGGCCGTCGTGACCGAGGCCACCAGCGCGATGAAGACGGCCCAGGAATCCCCCACCGTCCCATGAGGCTGCTGGATGAGCACGACCCCGAGGACGCCGCAGACCACGCACGCCAGGTCCGTAAGCCGCCCGCCCCGACGGCTATGGACGAACGTCGTCAGGACGATCCAGAGCGGATAGGTATTGGTGAGAGTGAGGACGTCGGCGACGGGGAGTCGGGTCAGGGCGTAGAACGTGCACGCTACGCTCAACGTCCCGGCGATGCTCCGCCACCACAGCGTCCGCGGCTTCCAGACCACCAACTTCGCGCCGCCCGCAAGGGCGAGCGCCGTCGAGAAGACGAACGTGCTGAAGATCCGGATGAAGGCGATGAGCAGCCAGTCGCATCGCGAGCCCACGGCGTGGGTCATCGCGCCCATGGACGCGAAACAGAATGCCGCCGAGATCATCCAGGCCGCGGGCAGAAGGCTGTTCTTGCGCTGAATCATCGAAATCCAAGAGGCCGGGCCGTCGGATCAGCGGCGGACCCGGTTCCAGACGAACGTCGGACCGAGGGTCGTGGTCGACACAAGTCTATCAGGTCCCTCCCGGCTTGTGACGGGCAAACCTAGAGTTCGGGCGTTCACCGGTTCATCGGCTCGCCCGGTTTCGCGAACGAGACCACGAAACGCCTGCCCGAAGCCCCCGGATTGCCGCTCACGGTCAGATGATTCACCCCCTTTACGAGGGTCGCCGCAAATTGTTCCGGCGCCTCCTTCCCCTCGGAGGTGACTGGAAGAACTACCTGGCCGTTCAACGCCACCTGGATGGGCCCGTCCGATTCGACCACCAGCAAGGCCCGTCGGGCCGTATCCGAGGGAAACTCGGCGTGGGCAACCGTCACGGCGGCGAGGGCAGGGTTCGGCGTCGCCGCCAGCTCCACCACGCCTTCTCTCGACTCCGCGCCTCGCGTCCATCGCACCGCCTCGCCCTGAGGACCGGGATACGATCGAGAGGGGTCGATCGAGCCATCCGGAGCCATCCAGTCGAAGGCCTGCGGCGGCATGGGGCCGAGGAGGCGCCAGTTCCGGACGGGTTCCAGGCGGGCGAGGACGCGTTCGAGGGCCAGCGCCGCGTCGGGCGATCGGCCTCCCTTGGCCGCTAGACGACGCAAGTCGGGTTCGACCCGGTCTCGGATCGCCAGGAGGGCTCCGAGGCTCCCTCGGCGGAGCGAGGGGTCGGGGTCGTCGAGGGCTGCGACGTAGAGCGGAAGGGCGCGCGGGTCGGGGAGAGAGCAGAGAGCGGCCAGGATCGCGGTCCGGTCGTCGTCGCGGGTCGAACCGGCCTTTTCGACGAGCCGCGGGACGGCCTCTCGGAGTTTGAGCGGACCGGCGGCCAGAAACGCGGCACGGCGGACGTCGGAATCCTCGTCGTCCAGGCGAGCGAGCACCACATTCTTGACGTCCGCCGGCAAGGGGCGAGACGGGTTGAGGCTCATCACCGCGGCGGCCCGGACGAGCGGCGAGGCATGGTGGAGAAATCCAGCCAGGTCGTTCGGCGGGAGGAATCCGTCGCGCGCCAGCGCCGGGAGGGCCTTGGCGACGAGGGTGTCTGGCGCGTCCTCCTCGTAAAGGATCGTGAGACGAGCCCGCACGACGTCGCGACCGCGGAGCCGGTTCAGCGCGTCCAAGGCTGCGGACCGTACGGCCTCGGGTCGTTTGGAATCGACGACGATCGGCAGCAGGAGCCGCGTCGAGGCCGCGTCGTTCAGCGCTCCGAGGGCTTCCACCAACGCCGCCTGGTTGTCACCGTCCGGCTCCTTCGCCAGGGCTTCGCGAAGCAGAGGCCCGGCCGGTGGACCGACCGCCTGGAGGCCGAAGACGGCCTGATATCGGACCGAGGCGTCCGCATCTCCCAGGCCTTGCTCCAGCCCCTTGAGCACCGCGGCCATGCCGGCCGGCTCCCACGGCTCCGTTTTCTTCGGGCGTGGGCCGGCCAGGGGTTTGGGACCGTACCACGCCCCCGACCAGTCGGGATAACGACGATACTGGCCCGCCAAGCAGGCCAGCATCCGACCCCGGACGGCCGGCTCCGGGGTCCTCGGAAGGGCGTTGACCAGGGCTTCCACAATGGAAGTCGACCAGGACTCGTCGGCCAGCAGCAGCGCGGCCTCGCGACGCCTCGGGTCGATCAGTGCGGAGACCAGCGCCTCGAGGTCGTCGCAGCCCAACTCGAGGATCGCCCGCCGGATCGTCCAGGCGGCGTAGCGATCGCCGTCCCCGAGAGAGGCCAGGAGCGCCGGGACGACCGCCCGATCGCCGAGTCGGCCCAGCGCGATCGCGGCCTCGCGGCGCACGGCCGGGTCGCGGTCCGACAGCAACTTCGCCAGGCCGTCGCGTGACGCGAGGTCCCTCCGGATCCCAGCACTCCGCGCCGCGTGCAGTCGAAGCTGGGGGCTCGCATCCAGTAACGCGGCTCGGATTGCCTCACCTCCTGGTGCGGTGCCGGTGCGGTCGAGGGCCCAGAGCGCGTGCAGACGTCCCGACAGCGGCTCAGGCCGGTTCAATCGCGCGATCAACGGCGCGACCGCGGCGGGTCCGGCCGCTTCAAGGTGATCCTGAGCGTCCAGTCGGCGCGACCGGGAGGGCTGATCGAGCTCTCCGACCCACGTCTCGATCGTCCCGTCGCGCGGCGGCACTACTACGGATTCGGGTTCCGAGGACTCATCGAGGAGACGGTAGATCCGCCCCGTCGCCTGCTCATTTCCTCCTCCGGTCGAGCCTGCATCGACAAGCCAGAATCCCCGCTGGTCGGCCGCGATGCTGCGTGGGTGGAAGTCGGGGACTCCGCCGCGGGTGACCAGGGGCGTCCGCGTGACGAGTGACGAGCCTCCCCCGGCCTTATGCATCACGTTGCGGAAGACCGTCTGGGCGTCCGGATCGCACGCGGCGAATTCGCCGAGTATCGCCGGCCCCGCGTCGAAGAAGGCCCCCTGCCCCGACCGACGTCCCTCGAACTTCGAGATCGGCGGCAACGCGCGGAATTCGGCCGAGACGAATTCGTAAGGATAGCCGTACCGCCCGCCCACGATCGGCTGGTGCAGACGCTGCCCCCACCTCGGCTCGTCGACGGCGCTGAAGGCGAAAAGGTCGTCGTTGGACGCGATCGCCAGGCCCGTCGGCCGAGCGTCGCCCGTCGAGACGATTTCGAGTTCCGATCCGTCGGGTCGCACGCGGACGACTCCGCCGCCTTCCATGCGAATCGTCGCACCGGCCTTCCCGACGGCACCGGGGATCCCCTTATCGCCGACCGCAACATAGAGGAAGCCGTCCATCCCCCGCCGGATCGCAAGCGCCCCGTGTTCATCGGCCGATCCGGCCTCCGAGGCGACGCTCAGGCCGTTGACGAGGTCGCGCCGGCCCTCGGCGCGGCCATCGCCGCCGGGGACGTGAAAAGCGGAGAGCGTCGGCGTGTGGACGACGAAGACCTCGTCACCGATTCGTTCCAGCCCGTTCACGGGGTTGAGGTCCTCCGCGAACGTCGAGACTCGGCCTGCCGCGATCCGTAGGACGGCGCCTCGAGATTTCGACGACGCGGCGTCGAAATACCCGCCGACGTAGACCTCGCCGGCCCGCCCCGCCGTCGCGGTCGTCGGCGCGAATTTCGATGGCGTGCGGGCCTCGAGCGTGATGGTCCAGCCATCGGCCGCCGCAGGTGTCTCCGGAGGGGAGGCGATGGCCTTCGGGGCCATTGCCGCGAGGGATAGGAACACGGTCAAGCCGATCGATCCCCGCATCGCGAGCACCCTCCCTGGGCTTCCGCGGTCTTCGACGCCGCGTCCGAACGCTCTGGCGAGCGGCGGCCGCTTCGATCAAAATAGGCGCGCCGGGTCGCGGCGGGATGTTACCGCCTTTCCGGATTCGCCTCAATCGTAAGAAAACCCGCCGGCCGCGCGAGCTGTCGCGACGCCCGCGGGTCCGATCCAGACGAGGAGTACGCCCGTGTCTTCGAGTCCCGCCGTCCCTTCGGCGTCCCGCGACGGGGCCGCGCCGCCCGCCGGCCGGTTCAACAACCCGAGCTACCCCGCACGGACGCATTTCGGCGAGCGGCCTGCGCTCGAGGCGAGGCTGAAATCGTGCGACGACAGGCTTGGCGCCGTGCGCCGGAAGCTGGCCTTGCTGACCAATCATTCGCGGCGACCGGAGTACGAAAAGCTCGTGATTCAGATGCAAGGGGCCCGCGACCAGCTCGCCGAGGCCGTCTACCGGATTCCGCGCGAGGCGGCCGGCCTCTATCACGAGGACCGGGAGCGGCTGGAGGTCGCCGAGCGATCCTTCGCCTGGCTCCTCCGCCGTTGGGAATCGATCTCCTCTTGATTCCGATCCCCAACGCTAGAATCACGACGCCCCGCGCCAGCCCGAGCCGGTCGCGGGGCGTCCGTCGTTAATCAATGAAGACGCCGCTGACCACCGCGTTGACGCCGGCGGTCCTGGTGACGCGGAAGAGGACGTGGCCCGAGACGTTCCAGGTCAGGTAGACGCCGCCGTTGAACGACGCGACGTCCCGCGTGTCGAGGACCTGCCCGGTCGCCGCGTCGACCACCTCGATGCGCTGGGCCCGCGCCGAGCCGTCCCAGTCGACGGCGTAGAGCGAGACCCTGTGGGGCCTGCCGTCGGTCAGGTTGACGTCGATCGTGAACGCCGACGCCGAGTACCAGGTCGAGGCCTGCCGCCTCGCTCCGTCGGCCGTCTCCAGGGCCCGCGGGTCGGTCGTCGTCGCGGCCCAGGTGTAGGCCGCGGCCCCCGAGGTGGCGACGCTGGCGTAGGACGGCAGCGCCGAGGGGTTGTTGAGCATCAGCTGGCCGGTGCCGCCGTAGGCCCCGATCCAGTCCCCCTTCGTGGCCGCGTCCCTGCCCGCGTAAACCTGGCCGGCCGGGGCGTCGTCGAAGAAGACGCCGCTGACCACCGCGTTGACGCCGGCGGTCCTGGTGACGCGGAAGAGGACGTGGCCCGAGACGTTCCAGGTCAGGTAGACGCCGCCGTTGAACGACGCGACGTCCCGCGTGTCGAGGACCTGCCCGGTCGCCGCGTCGACCACCTCGATGCGCTGGGCCCGCGCCGAGCCGTCCCAGTCGACGGCGTAGAGCGAGACCCTGTGGGGCCTGCCGTCGGTCAGGTTGACGTCGATCGTGAACGCCGACGCCGAGTACCAGGTCGAGGCCTGCCGCCTCGCTCCGTCGGCCGTCTCCAGGGCCCGCGGGTCGGTCGTCGTCGCGGCCCAGGTGTAGGCCGCGGCCCCCGAGGTGGCGACGCTGGCGTAGGACGGCAGCGCCGAGGGGTTGTTGAGCATCAGCTGGCCGGTGCCGCCGTAGGCCCCGATCCAGTCCCCCTTCGTGGCCGCGTCCCTGCCCGCGTAAACCTGGCCGGCCGGGGCGTCGTCGAAGAAGACGCCGCTGACCACCGCGTTGACGCCGGCGGTCCTGGTGACGCGGAAGAGGACGTGGCCCGAGACGTTCCAGGTCAGGTAGACGCCGCCGTTGAACGACGCGACGTCCCGCGTGTCGAGGACCTGCCCGGTCGCCGCGTCGACCACCTCGATGCGCTGGGCCCGCGCCGAGCCGTCCCAGTCGACGGCGTAGAGCGAGACCCTGTGGGGCCTGCCGTCGGTCAGGTTGACGTCGATCGTGAACGCCGACGCCGAGTACCAGGTCGAGGCCTGCCGCCTCGCTCCGTCGGCCGTCTCCAGGGCCCGCGGGTCGGTCGTCGTCGCGGCCCAGGTGTAGGCCGCGGCCCCCGAGGTGGCGACGCTGGCGTAGGACGGCAGCGCCGAGGGGTTGTTGAGCATCAGCTGGCCGGAGCCGCCGTAGGCCCCGATCCAGTCCCCCTTCGTGGCATCGTCCTTACCCGCGTAAACCTGATTGGCCGGGGCGTCGTCGAAGAAGACGCCGCTGATCAGGGCGTTGACGCCGGCCGTCTTCGTGACGCGGAAGAGGACGTGGCCCGAGACGTTCCACGAGAGGTAGATCCCGCCGCTGTAGGACGAGACGACTTTCGAGTCGAGGACCTGACCCGTCGCCGCGTCGATCAGGTCGATGCGCTGAATGTTCGAGGGGCCTCCCCAGTCGACGGCGTAGAGCGAGACCTTGTGGGACTTGCCGTCGGTCAGATTGACGTCGATCGTGAAGCCCGAAGAGGAGTACCAGGCCGAGGCCTGCCGCTTCGATCCATCGGGCGTCAGCAGGCCTCGGACGTTCGTCGTCGTCGCGGCCCAGGTCCAGGCGGAAGCCCCGGAGGTCGTGACCGAGGCATAGGACGGCAGCGCCGAGGGGTTGTTGAGCATGAGCTGGCCGGAGCCGCCGTAGGTGCCGATCCAGTCGCCCCTCGTGGTCGTGTCCGCGCCCGAAGGCGGGGACGGTAGGGCCGCGTCGAAGAACACGCCGCTGACGACGGCGCTGGAGCTGGCCGTCGAGGTGATGCGGAAGAGGACGTGGCCGGAGACGTTCCACGTCAGATACACGCCGTCGCGGAAGGATGAGATGGACCGCGTGTCGAGGACCTGTCCCGTCGCCGCGTCGACGACGTCGATGCGCTCCGCCCGCCCGTTGCCGTCCCAGTCGACGGCGTAGAGCGTGGTCAGATGAGACTCTCCGGCCGCGAAATTGACGTCGATGGTGAACGAGGATGCGTACCACGCCGAGGCGATCCGGCCGCTCGTACTATTCGTCTTCTGGAGCGACTGGAAGTCGGTCGCGGACCGGTTCCAGATGAACGTCGAGGCGTTCGTGAGCGAGACGCTCGCGGATGGTGGATACTGGCCGAAATCGCCGGCGATCACCGAGCCCTGGACGCCGTACTGACCCTTCCAGTTCCCGTTCGAAATCATAGACTGGACGAAGGCGGCCTGGGACTGCTGGGTCGGCGCGCCGACCGAGATCGCCGCGGTGGAGACGGCCGATCGCCCCTGCGAGTCGACCGCCGTAACCGAGACGACGTAATTGCCGCTCCCGGTAGGTGCGAAGGCGAATGACTGGGCGGTGGTTGTCGAGATCGAAGTCCCGTCCTTGGTGACGGTCCAGGTGAGCGTGGGGGCCGGCGCGCCCGTGGAGCGGGCGTCCACCAGGCGGGCCTGGGCCCAGTCGGCCGGGATGGTGACGCTCGCGCCGGAGGGCGTCGTGACCACGAGCGAGAGGCTGGAGACGCCGGTGACGTCGACGTTGATGGGCAGGGCGGTCCCAGTCTGCATCACCGGCGAGGTGTACAGGACTCGGCCGTCGCCCACGAGTTGGAAAGTGGCCTGCCCCACGTTCGCGCCGGCCCGATCGTCGATGCCGATGGTCGCCGAGAAGCTCGTGTAGAGCCCCTGGAGCGGGACGACGATGGTCGAACTGCTGGATACGCCCAGGCCCCTGGGATAGGTGACGCCGCCGACCTGCAGCCCAGTCACGCCGGTGCTTCCGTTGAAGGCGCCGTTTTTCACGTACGACCCGCCGGCGACCACCGCCGAGGTGAAGGTGAAGTCGGCGAGGTTCTTCTGGTCGTAGACCTGGAAATCGACCGGCGCGGTCGCCGTGGTGGTGGCCGGCCGCAGGGCGACGGCGATCGCCGCGGCCTGATCCGCGGTGAGCGAGCCGACGTCGAGGTTCGCCAGCAGCGCGGAGAGGTCGGCCGCGTCGACCTTGCGGTCGTGGTTGAAGTCGCCCTGCTCCCACCATTGCTCGACCCGGTTCATGTCCGCGGCGACGATCTGGAAGTCGTTGAAATCCACGTCGCCGTCGAGGTCCGCATCGCCGGGCTGGAGCACCGTGCTCATCACGGCGTCCCATCGCTGGCTCCCCGGGGCGCCGACGTAAGGCTTGAGGCCCCAGAAGTCGGTGGTCAGCGTGAAAAGCGTCATGTTGCCGCCGCCCGCCGCCGTCCAGTTCGAGAGATACCTGCGGTAGGCGTCGTACATCCCGGGGTCTTCGATCGTCGCGGTCTGCACCGCGGCGTTGTTGACGGTCGTGAGGTGGGCGCCGCCTTCATAGGCGTCGAGCGGAAGGCCGTAGGCGGCCGCCGCCTGGACCTGCGACCGGATCGTCCCCGCCGAGGCGTCGATCTGCTGAATCGTCGACGCCAGCAGAGCGGCGGGGTCCGTCGTCGAATTCGCCACGGCGGGCGTCGGGCTCACATAGGGAGCGATCGCCACCGACTTGATGTACTGCGTCACGTCGCCGTAGAGGCGTTGGACGATTTCCAGGCCCGTCCTGGTGTACGTCGGCGAGATCGCCCAGCTGCCGAACACGGGGATGACGCGCGAGAAGTCGGGGCCGTACTCCTGACGGAAGATGTCGGAGAGACGTTTCGTCTGGAGGGCCGACTCCTGCGCGACCCTGTCCATGTCGTTCGTCGCCGTGACGCGCGTATCGGTCCTGGCCATGGCGAGGACCTGGGAATACTCGAGGAAAGCCTGGTTCCAGGTCTCGTTGCTGTACTCGAAGTGAACCTTGAGCCCGGCGTTCAGCTCGCTGTGCAGGAGGTCGGCGAGGTTGCGAACGTAGTCGTCGTCCGCCAGGGCGGCGACCGTGATCCACATGTCCTTCCCGGTCTCGTTGCACAGTTCGATCATCTGCTCATAAGGGACGTTCGATTTGAAGAAATCGTCCGCGACCGCCCGCTGCGACCAGGTTCGTACGGTGGAGTTGTTCGTGCCCTCCCAGGGCATGAAGCGGATGTAGTCGAAGGGCTCGACCGACTTGAGGAACTCGCGCGTGAAGAGCTGGCTGCCGTCGGTCGGGTATCCGGGCGCCCAGATGTGCAGGTCGGACATCGGGTTCGTCGCGTCCGTCGAGATCACGGACATGAAGAGGTTGCGGGAGGGGTCGGTTATCCCCCCGGCGCCGACGATGACCGTGCCTCGCGTGACCCCGTCGGCCCCCTTCACCATGGGTGCGGCCAGGACGCCGACGCCCGAGAAATCGACCGACGCCGTCCCCTCGTAACTCACCTGATACACGCCGTCGGGATACTTGGCGAGAGTCGCGTAGGCGACGGCGGCCGCGAGCGGATAGCCCGTCGTCGTCTTCGGGATGCTCGGATCCGCCGACCATCCCGGGAGCGTGCTGACCTTGCTCCAGCCGTTCATGACCTGACCGATGTCGGTCCAGATCTCGTCCTGGTCCCAGGGGTAGTTGTGCTCGAGGTTCACGCCTACGCCGCTGAGGAGCGCGCGTCGCTCCATTTGTTCGAAGCCCGGCCGACGGCCGGGCCTTCGTCCCAGTCTCTTCATATCATCCTCATAGGGCTAGCAGGTTGCGGATCGTCGCTGAGGAGCCCTTCGCAGGGCGCAGAGGGGCCGGGAGAGGCCCCGGTCGGCTGTCGTCGTCGACCGAAGAGAGCGCGCAGAAGCGGCCGCACGGAGTCGGCGGATCCGCTTCATGCATGTAGACACATTTGTAATAGAATTTGATTACAGGTTGGCGACCTACGAGTCTATCAGCAGGTAGCCGGAATTAAAGCATGTCGCATATTTTGTCGATCCGTGCGTACATTGATCTATTCATAGCGATCGCCACGACGCGAGTGAGCATGGCTGGAGGCTCACAAATCGGGATCTCGGTCGGACATGAGACTTAAAGACCTGAAATCGGAATCACCTCAAATAATTTAAACATCATAATTCACCGGTCCTGATCGGACCTCGCCGCCCGATCTCCGCGAGGGTGGAGACGTCGTCCCGCGGTCCGGAGGTGCGCCGAGGCCTTCCCGCCCGGCCGCGTCCGGAGGATAATTCATCGGGAAGCTGCGCGAGGTTTCGGGGACTCTTCGACCCGCCCCGGCTCCCTGGTTCGACGTGCGATCGGACGGCGGATCGATCGACGGATCGACCATTTCCCCGGTCGAGGACGGATGCGGGCTTCCGAGTGACGGAATTTCTCGGGAACCGCCCGGCCCCCAGGAGCGTCCAAGACTCCAAATGACGCGGAACCTCGACGAAACCAGTCTCGTGCAAGCGTGTCGCGCCGGCCGGACCGAGGCCTACGGCGAGCTGGTCGAGCGCTGCCAGGACAGGCTCTATCCGATGTTGCTGCGTCTCCTGGGCTCCCCGGAGGACGCCCAGGATGTGCTCCAGGATGCGTTCATCCGCGGTTTCGAGAAGCTGGACCAGTATCAGGGGGAGAGCACCTTCTACACCTGGATGTACCGGATCGCCGTGAACCTCGCGATGAGTCGCCTGCGCAGGCCTCGTCTCCGCCGCCTGCTGCGGCTGCTCGACGCGCATCGAGGTCGGCCCGCTCTCGACCCGCCCGACGAGTCGCCGTCGAGCACTCCTTCCTATGCGGCCGAGCGTGCGGAGCGTGAGGCGATCGTCGGGGCGGCGCTCGCGGCCCTGGATCCGGACCACCGGGCGGTGGTGGTCCTCAAGGATTATGAGGGTCGACGGTACGAGGAGATCGGCGAGCTGCTCGGCGTGCCGATCGGCACGGTCCGAAGCCGTCTCCATCGGGCCCGCCATCAATTGCGGCTTCGGCTCCAATCGCTGATCGAGGATGAGCGACCCTCACGACCGATCCTCCCCGGCGTGGAAAAGGCCCTCTCCTGACCCCGGCGCCCCGCGGCGGGCGCCCTCCACCGAATCTCAACGACCTCAAAGATCATCATGAGCGACGACCTCGAGACACTGATCTCGGCCTACCTGGACGACGAGCTGACGCCCGAACAACGGCGCGAGGCGGAAGCGGCGGTCGCCGCCGAGCCGACGAGGGCCGACGAGCTGCGTTCGCTCGGGGCCGTTCACGAGCTGCTCGCCGCACTTTCTCGGCCCGCCGCCCCCGACATGACGGGAAGAGTGCTGGCGAGGCTCGCCGCATCGCCGTCGCCGACGTGGGGGGACATCCGCGCCTTCCCCGCAGTTCCCGCCCTCCGTCGCGCAGCGGCTGCGGCCGTGCTGGTCGCCGGATTCCTCGGCGTGCTGGCCGTGGCCCGCTTCCGGGGCGATCGGCGGCCGGATCATCCGATATCGGCACGCCCAATCGTCCCCCCGGTCGCGATCGCCGAGCCGGCCGTCGCTCGCGATCCGGTCGCCGTCGTCGATCCCATCGGGCCGCCGACATCGGTCGCCGGAGCGGGATCCGGCGTCTTCGACCCGCCCAGCCCCACTTACCCGGCCCGACTCGTCGCTCGCGAGCTGCTGGACCGTCCCGGGCCGTATCGCGTATTCCTGGTCTCGGGCGTCGACGACCAGGCCAAGGATGCGGAAGTGGCCTCGCTTCTCGGGCTTTCGTCCCACCGCGATTTTTACCGTTTCGACGTGCCGGCGGGGGAAAGTCCCAGGACGCCGCGCTCGTTAGTCTACGCGGCCGAACTGGACCCGAATGAGCTTTCCACCCTGCGGTCGCGTCTCGCGGCGGCCTTCCCGGGACGTCTCGACGAGGGGAATTCGGCAGCTTTACTCATGAGCGAGCTGTCGCAGCTCGGCCAGGCGACGACCTTTCGGGCCGATCCGGCGGCCGAGGTCCTCTTTCCCCAGACGAAGATGGCTCTCCGGCTCCCCGCCGAGCCTCCTCAACCCGGCGGGCCGCAACGAGGCGAGGGAACGCTCGCGGCCGAAGACCCGGTCCGTCCCGGACAAGCCTCCCTGGTCGGTCCCCCCGAGCCGTCGTCGGTCGTCCTGATCTGGATGCTCGGAGCCGTTCCGGATTGATTCCGTCGGGAGCCTCGTCGCATTCGACGCAAGCACTCGGCTTTTCAGGAGATGCATCTATTCCTCGGGATGCCGCAGCGATCGATGGCAGGTGGCGGGGACCCGACGGTCGGACGGGAGCAGTCACCTTTCGCCCCGGGACGGAATGAGTCATACTGTACGTCGGCCCTTGTAAAGCGGGCGTCGAGGCCCGGCAGCGGCTGCGTTCGGAGGACTATCGGTCGTGTCCATGCATCCAGAAGCTCCCGCCAAGAGTTCCACCCGAGTCCTCGTGTCGCTGGCCACGTTCAACGAGGCCGAGAATCTCGAGCCTCTCGTCGAGAGTATCCGGAGCTACGCGCCCGACGCCTCGATCCTGGTCATCGACGACAATTCGCCGGACGGAACCGGCAAGATCGCCGACGCCCTCGTGGCCCGGCTGAAGGACGTCGCCGTCATCCACCGAAGCGGCAAGCTGGGGCTCGGGACCGCGACCCTGGAAGCGATGTCGTACGCGATCCGGAACAAGTTCGACTACCTCCTGAACATGGACGCCGACTTCAGTCACCCGCCGCGCTTCATCCCTGCGATCCTGGCGGGGATGGCCGATCACGACGTGATGATCGGCTCGCGATACGTGCCGGGCGGCGGCGTGGAGGGGGAGTTCAACCTCAAGCGCAAGTTCATGAGCACAGGGATCAACGTTTACGCCCGGACCTTCCTGGGGCTGAACACACGCGACAACAGCGGAGCCTTCCGCTGCTATCGGGTCTCCAAGCTGGCCGAGATCGACGTCACGAAGGTCCGATCCCGGGGATATTCGTTCCAGGAAGAAATCCTCTTCTGGTGCAAAAAGGTCGGCTGTCGCTTCGGCGAGACGCCCATCCTCTTCGAGAATCGTCGGGCGGGGATGTCGAAAATCAACTCGCGCGAGGCCGTCGCCGCGCTCTGGATCATCTTCCGCCTGGGCGTGGGCCGCATGGTGGGCCGCGTGTGAGTTGGTGGACCCGCCCGGCCGTCCGGGTCGAGCCGCGTGGAGGACGAATCGCGCGATGATCGAGGTCCATCGGCTTTCGAAGAGCTACGGCCCTGTACAGGCCCTGGATCGCATCTCCTTCGCGCTGGGCCGCGGCGAAGTCGCGGGGCTCCTCGGCCCGAACGGGGCGGGCAAGACCACCACGATGCGGATCTTGACCACTTACCTCGCCCCGACCAGCGGGCGGGCCGTCCTCTGCGGCCGCGACGTGCTCGACGAGCCTCTGGAAGTCCGCCGCAATGTGGGCTACCTCCCCGAGAACGTGCCGCTGTACGGAGAGATGCGGGTGCGCGAGCTGCTGGAATTCCGCGCCCGCTTGAAGGACGTCCCGCGATCGAAGCGGCGGCACTCGGTCTCCGGGGCGATCGCGCGCTGCGGCCTGGGCGAGGTCGAAAACCGCCCGGTCGGCAAGCTCTCGCGAGGGTTTCGCCAGCGTGTCGGCCTGGCCGACGCGATCGTCCACGACCCGCCGATCCTGATCCTCGACGAGCCGACGGCCGGGATGGACCCGATCCAGGTCCGCGAGGTCCGGAGTCTGGTGCGCGAGCTGGGCGAGCGGCACACGGTCCTGCTTTCGACCCATATCATGTCGGAGGTCGAGGCCGTCTGCAGCCGGGTGGTCATCATCGCCCAGGGGCGGATCGCCCTCGACGCCCCCGTGGCCGAGTTGCGATCCGACGCCGCGCTGCTCGTGGAGGCGCGCGGCCCGGCCGAGGCGATCCGCAAGCTGCTCATGGCCGTCCCCGGCGTGGCCTCGGTCCGGATCGCGGGCGACCGGGACGGCGTCGCGAGCCTCGAACTCGGGTTGAAGCCCGGAGAAGATCCCCGCGAGGTCATCGCGATGCGGGTGGCCGCCAATGGCTGGCCGCTCCGGGGCCTGGAGACGCGACGCCGATCGCTGGAAGAGCGGTTCGTCGAAGCGGTATCGCGGTCGAGCCTCGACGCGCTGGACAGGGAGGCCGGCTGACGCCATGCGACACGTCCCGACCCTCCTCGCCCGCGAGCTGGGCGCCTACTTCCTGAGCCCGACGGCCTACCTGGTGCTCATCGGCTTCCAAGTCGTCGCCTTCCTGAATTTCTGGGAGCTGATCGAGTCCCTCGCCCGGCCCCAGGTCGAGTTTTCCAGCCTGCGCGACCCGATGAGCGCCTACATCTCGGGGAGCACCCCGTTCTGGTTCGCGGTCCTGGCCGCGGTCCCCGTGCTGACGATGCGTCTGCTGGCCGAGGAAAGCCGCTCGGGGACGATCGAGACCCTGGCGACGTTGCCGATCACCGAGGGCGAGATCGTCGTCTCCAAATGGCTCGCCGGAGTGGTGATGTACCTCTTCCTGCTAGTCCCGTTCGCCCTCTACCTGCCTTTCCTGTACTACCAGGGGAGGTACGAGTTCGACACGGGACCGCTCCTAAGCCTGGGCGTCGGCCTGACCACGATGGGAATGCTATTCATCGCGATCGGCCTCTTCTTCAGCTCGCTGACGCGCAACCAGGTCGTGGCGGCGGTCTGGACGTTCGTGGCGCTCTTCGTCCTGGTCGTGATGTCGCTGCTGTTGGTGGTCTTCGCGTCCGAGCGGCGATGGTCGGGCTGGGCGGACGCGGCCCGCCACGTGGCGATCCTCCACCAGATCCACGACTTCGCCCTGGGACGGCTGGACCTTCGGACGATCGCGCTCCACCTTTCGGCCTGCATCTTCGTGCTCTTTGCGACGACCACGCTCCTCACCGCGAGGCGGGGATGCTGAATCGAACCGTCCCGCCGGGGGCCGCCTCGTGACGACGTCTTCCCATGTCTGGTCGTTCCTGGGCCGCCCCGAGGTCTGGATCGGGCTCGCCGCGGTGGGGAGCTCTCTCGTCCTCTTCTGGAGCCTGCGGGGGGCCCCGCCGGGCTTCTCGGCGGAGGGCGACGACGAGTCGGAGGCGCCGCCGTCCTCGTATCGCGACCGGGCGATCGCCGGGGCCGCGACCGGACTGCTGATGATCATGATCGGTGCGGGACTGGCCAGCACCTGGGGCGTCCTCTGGTCGCTCCCGGTCTTCGCGTTCGGCTTCGGCCTGGTGCTCACGCTGATCGTCGTCAACGACCGCTACCGCCACGTCAGCCCCGCCCTCCGGCGGACCGTCGCCCTCTCACGCGCGGGCCTCAACACGTCGCTCCTCGCCGGAACGTTGATCGTGGTGAACGTCATCGCCTATCGCTATGGCGGTCACGTAATCGACCTGACGCGAGAACGGGCCTACTCACTCTCGAGCCTGAGCCGCAATCAGGTCGATTCGCTGGAACGGCCCGTCGTCTTCCACCTGATCCACGGACGTAGCGCCCTGGCTCGACGCCAGTACGACCGGGTCTCGCAACTCCTGGAACTTTACCGATCGGCCCGCCCCGACCTCGTCCGCGTCGAGCCGCTCGACCGCGTCGCCGAACTGTCGCGGGTCGACGACCTAGCCCGGCGAGCCCCTCAGCTCGCGGTGATGCAGGGCGGCGGCGTGCTGATCGAATACGGCGCAGGCGACGACGCCCGATTCGCCGCGATCAGCAACCAGGAGATGTTCGACAGGCCTTCGGACCCCCGAGGACTCGGTGCCGGCGTTTACGAGTCGGCGTTCAAGGGCGAGGACGCCGTGACCTCGGCGCTCATACGTCTTCGCGAAGGGAAGACGTCCAAGGTCGCGTTCACCACGGGGCACGGCGAGTCCGGCTCATCCCGCATCGCCGCCGAGGGTTCCGCGATCGACGTCTGGCGGTCGCGACTCGCGTCCACCGGTTGCGAGATCATCGACTGGAACCTCTTGCAAGGGCCCGTTCCCGAGGATGTCGAGCTGGTGATCGTGGCGGGCCCCAAGGAGCCCTTCAAGCCCCAGGAAGCCGCCCGGCTGCGCACCTACGCCGACCGCGGCAAGCCCCTGCTGGCCTGCCTCGGCAACTCGGTGCCGACGGGGCTCGACGACTTCCTGAAATCGTTCAACCTGGAACTGGGCAAGGGCCTGCTCGTCGACCCACGGCTCAACCTCAATGGCCAGCTCCGGTTCGTCTTCTGTCTGTTCGAGCCGGCGATCCGCCATCCGGTTTCGAATGGGCTGGGCGGCGATCGAGCGCTGCTCGTCGTCAACGGCGCCCCGATCCAGTTCGTCGGGACCAAGGGGGCGGCCGACGAGAACGCCGCCTCCGTCAGCCCACGCATGGTCCCCGCGCCGATCGTCCGCAGCGGATCAGGGTCCTGGGCCGAGTCCGACCCCGACATGCTCCAGCCGGCTTACGACAAGGACAAGGATCAGCGAGGACCGATCATCGTCGCCGCGGCGGTCGCCGAGAAGGCGCAGGTGTCGGGACGCGAGGTCCTCAAGCCCCGCTTCGTGCTGGTCTCCAGCCGGGCCGCGAGCGACGATTCCGTCCAGGGCCTCGAGCCGACGAACCTCGATTTGCTGATGAACGCCGCGAGCTGGCTGCGCGGCCGGGAAGACTCGGTCGGCGTGCCGCCCAAGGTCCACGCGGCCCTGACCCTTACCGCCGACCCCGGGCTGCGCTGGCGCCTGATCTTGGCACCGACGATCGTCGCGATCGGCTTCGTGGCCGGCGTGGGGGCGCTCGTCTACTACATCCGGCGCGAGTGAGGCGCGGCTCACATCCGACTCGACCGGGGAACCATGCGCAGACCACGATCGACCTACCTCCTGATCGCCCTCTTTTTCACCGCTCTGCTCGCTCTTTGGGGCCTGGAACGAGCGGGCGTCCTCACGGAAGCGGAGCGCGACCGGAGGCGCGACCGCGTCCTGCCTGAGCTGATCGACGTCAACGCCGCGAGCGTGCGGCGGCTGGAGATCGACCGCGGCGCGGAGCGGCTCGTCTTCGAGCGAGTGGGCCCGAAAAGCTGGCGTCTGGAGCCCATCGGAGTCGACGCACGGACGGACGAGGTCGAACGGCTCATCGCCACGCTGAAGGGTCTGCGGAAGTCGCCCGAGGCCGGCGCGATCGACGGCCCGGCCGCGAGCTACGGCCTGGCCCCGCCCGCCGCGACGGTGAGGGTCTGGACCGGGGACGCCGGGCCGCCCGACGCGACTCTCGAAATCGGCCGGAAGTCCCAGGCGGACCTCTTCGTACGATCCGGCCGGGACGCCGACCTCGCCGTCGTCGATCAGAGGATGCTGGCCGTCGTCGATCGTCCCGCCGTCGAGTGGCGCGAGACCGTCCTCGTGCCCGCATCGGCGCTCCCGATCGTGGCGATGTCGATCCGACGACCCGGGCTGGAGGCGACGGCGGAACGCAAGGAACGCGGAGCCTGGAGGTTGACGACGCCCGTGCGTTTCCCGGCCGACGCCGCCAGGATCGAGAAGGCGCTCACCGCCGTCACGACGCTTCAGGTCGACCCCGGATCGGGCGGCTTCGTCGCCGATCGCGTCCGCGACTTCACTCCCTATGGACTGGAACCGCCCACCGCGACGCTCGAGCTGCGGTCGCCGGCCGCTGGCTCGGAACCCATCATCTTGATGGTCGGCTCGAAGGTCCCGGACCACCCCGAGCAAGTGTACGTCCGCAAGGGGGGCCGCGACGACGTGATGGCTGTGGACGCCCGATTCCTGGCCGAAATACCCGCCGACCTGAAGGGCTTGCGTAGTCGCTTCGTCGCCGAGATCGTGCCGACGGAGGCGAGTCGAATCGAGATCGACGCGGCCGGCGGCCCGATCCAGATCGTCCGCGACAAGCTGGGATGGTGGCTGAAATCCCCGGTCGAAGGGCGCGCCGATAGGGGCCAGGTGGAAGCGTTGTTGAAAGGCGTGGAAGATCTTCAGGCGTCGGAATTCTTCGACCCCGCGATCCTCTCCGACTCCGGCGTCGATCCTCCCCTGCGCAGGCTGCGGATCTGGCAGGGCGAAGGCGTCATCCCCGGCCATGCGTCGGAGGAAGCCGAGCCCGCCGTCTCGCTGGCCATCGGCCGGTACGACGTGCTTCGCAAGGTGGTGTTCGCCCGGGCCGACGGCGACTCGGCGATCCTCGCCCTTCCCGACACGTTCTTGAAGGTCCTCCCGACCTCGTCGCTCGCCTTCCGCGACCGTGACCTCCCCGCCGTGGCACCCATGAGCGTCTCCAGGTTGACGATCGTCCGTCCGGGCAGGACCACGGTGCTCGAACCCGATACGGCTGGGGACCCCAACCGCTGGCGGATGGTCCAGCCGGCGAAAGCGGCCGCCGACGTCCGCGCCGTTACCGCGGCGCTGGCTCGCCTCGCCGAGTTGCGGGCCACCGAGTTCGTCGCCGACTTAAATGGCGACCTCGCCAGGTACGGTCTGAATCGTCCCATCTTCGAGATCCGCTGGGAGACGGTTCAACCCGCCGGCACGCCCCCGGCACCCAAGAGGCTGCGGATCGGTTCGGCGCTGCCGAACAAACCCTCGATCCACTACGGAACCCTGAGTGATTTTCCGGCCGTCTTTACGATCGAGGCCGAGAGCCTTCTCCCGTTCGCGGCCGAATTCCACGAGACTCGCGCGCTGTCGTTCCGGCCCCCGACGGTCCGCAGGCTGATGCTCCGCACCGAGACTCGCAACCTCGCCTACAGTCGACGAGCCCAACGCCTCGGGACGCCCGCCGACTGGTCGGCCGAGAAGGGCACCCCGACCCAGAGCGTGGACCTCTCGCGATTCGACAACCTGATCGAGGGCCTCTCCGAGCTTCGCGCCGCGCGTTTCGTCCAGTACCAAGGGCCCTTCCCACCCGGTGCGGGTCTTGAGCACCCTCGATTGAGGATTACCGTCGAATTCGTGGGCGACGCCGCGCCTGTGCGACTCCGACTGGGCTCTAAGTTCCTCGGCGACTGGGTTTGCGCGGCCGTCGGAGACGAGAATTCAGGACCCGTCTTCCTCCTCCAGGCACCGGTCTGGGAAGACTTGATTCGGGTAGCCGAGGGAGGACTTCCGCCGATCCCGGACTCCTTCATCGCGCCGGCTCCGAGTCCCTGACGGCCGATCTCCCCAAATCCGACGAAGCACGCCGAATGCGGCCGGCCCTCGTCAGGTCGATCCCATGAATACGCCAACCCTCTCAGACCTGGGATAAGCCGCGATCTCGCGAAGCCCGTTGCTCGCGACCCGGCTCCGTCCGGGCTATTTGGAGAGCGACGTCCGACGTGTTCTCAAGGGGAAGAAGATCACGGGGCCCGTCGATCTCCTGGTCGAACTATTTACCTGGAAGGACGGGACGACGCTCGATCCCGAGATCGCCCCATCGAATGAAGGCTTCTTCCCGGTTCTCGCGTTCTACCCGTCCACCTTCGAGCTGGCCATGGCCCATTACGGCTATTACAAGGCCATGTCGGCGAACTTCCCGAAGATGCTCCCGGCGGTCGGACGATACTCCCCGTTTTTTGGAGCGGCGGTTCGTGCTGGTTCGCGATCGATCTCCAGTCCGAGGGCTCCCTCGTGGTCGTCGACTCGCGAGCTGAGCAGCCGTTCGCCGAGGCCTACGCCTCCTTGCACGACTTCGTCGCGGACATGATCCGGGCCAATGACCAAAACACCCCGATCCGAGATTTGCAGGTGGGTTGATGGGTTCCTCCGACTCCCAGCCCGAGTCGCCGGCGTCGGCGACGAGGAGCCAGGTCGTCCGAGTTCTCGGTCGTAGGTCCGGTTCGCAAGGCGGTCTCGCCTCTCGGGTCGTCGAAATTTAGTATAATTGAACCAGGTCCCAGTCCATCCGCCCGCGTCGGAGCCCGCGTCGTGCTGCACATCGTGAAATTCCCACATCCCGCCCTTCGGTACGCATCACGTCCCGTCGATCGAATCGACGACGAGCTGCGCGCCGTCGTCCGCGAGATGTTCACCCTCATGTACGAGGCCCGGGGCGTCGGCCTGGCGGCGAATCAGGTGGCGCTGCCCTTCCGCTTCTTCATCCTGAACGTGACGGCCGACCCGGAGCAGAAGGACCAAGAGCTGGTCTTCATCAATCCCGAGATCGTCAAGCGGCACTCGTGGGACGACGAGGAGGAAGGCTGCCTGAGCCTCCCCGGGCTCTACTCCAAGGTCCGGCGTCCCAAGAAGATCCGGCTCCAGGCGTTCAACATCGATGGCGCTCCTGTGGATATCGAGACCGACGACCTGTTCGGCCGGGCCATTCAGCACGAAATCGACCACCTCGACGGCAAGCTGTTCATCGATTACCTCGGCACGCTCGCGCGCCACGGGCTCAAGGGCAAGCTCCGCGAGTTCGAGTCGGAGTTTCGCCGGGCGCAGGCCGCCGGGACCTACCTTCCGGACGCGGAGATCGTCAAGCATCTGGACGCCCTGCGCGCCCCCACCACCGCCGCAACGGAGTGCCCGGCCTCGGCCGACGCCTGACCCAATCCCGCCGGGGCGTCGCCCGGGTCGCAGGAGGAAACCGTGACCGCTCGTAGCTCGATCGTCATGCTGGGCACCGGCGATTTCGCGCTCCCCGCCTTCTTGGGGCTCATCGAGGCAGGCTTCCGCATGCTCGCGCTCGTCACCCAGCCCGACCGGCCACAGGGCCGTCGTCAAGAGTTGATCCCGAGTCCGATCAAGGTGGAAGCCGGAAAGCACGACATCCCCGTCTTCCAGCCCGAACGCGTGAATGAGGACGAGGCCGTCTCCCACATCCGCGAGCTACGGCCCGACTTCATCATCACCGCGGCTTACGGCCAGATCCTGTCGGCCGAATTGCTGGGCGTCCCCAGGATCGGGTCGCTCAACCTGCACGGTTCCATCTTGCCGGCCTATCGCGGCGCAGCGCCGGTCGCGCGGGCGATTCAGAAGGGCGAGGCCGAGACCGGCGTGACCGTAATCCAGATGACGCCCCGCGTCGACGCCGGCGGCATGATCGCCATCGCCCGAACGCCCATCGACCCCGACGAGACGGCGGGCGAGCTGGAAGACCGCCTGGCGAAGCTCGGCGTCTCCCTGCTGATCGATGCGATCCGCGACGTCACCGCGGGCCGGGCCGAGATCCTGCCCCAGGACCCCGCGCTCGTCACGAAGGCCCCCAAGCTCCGCAAGGAAGACGGCCTCATCGACTGGACGCGTCCCGCCCGGCAGGTTCACGACCTGGTGCGGGCGATGCAGCCCTGGCCCCGGGCGACCACGAACTGGACGGCGCATGCCTCGAAGCCCGACTGGGCTGTTCCCCTGATCGTCCACAGAACCCGGGTCGTGGGCGGCAGCGGTGAGCCTGGGTCCGTCCTGGCGGCTTCGAGCGACGGGCTCGTCGTGGCGGCCGGCGAGGGAGCCGTCGAACTCGTCGTCCTGCAGACCCCCGGAAAGAAGGCGATGTCCGCGGCCGAGTTCCTTCGCGGCAACCACATTCAGCTCCGAAGCAAGCTGGGCGTCTGAATCGAGAGGAGCCTTCGAGACAAGATGCCCGCACGTACGATCGCCGTCGGAGACGTCCACGGTTGCGCCAAGGCCCTGAACACCGTGATCGACGCGATCCGGCCGACCCCCGACGACCTGATCGTCACGCTGGGCGATTACGTGAACCGCGGGCCCGATTCTCGCGGCGTGCTCGACGCCCTCGCGGCCCTGCAATCGCGTTGCCGGCTCGTCCCTCTCCTGGGAAACCACGATGAGATGCTTCTCCAGGCCCGCACCGGCCGGCCCACGACGGCCGCGACCGTCGCCGAGTCCCTTCGCCGCGGTCGTCCCCCGCGCGACTGGACTCGCGAGCTGGCGAGGCTCACGCCCGAGAACTGGGCCTTCCTCGAGAGCTGCCGGTCGTACCATGAGACCGAGGACCACCTCTTCCTCCACGCCGCCTACGACCCGGCGCAACCGCTGAGCCGTCAGCCAGACGCGCTCCTTCGCTGGCATTCGCTCCGCAACGGCATCCCTGGGCCGCATTACTCGGGCAAGGTCGCCGTCGTCGGCCATAGCTCGCAGAAGAACGGCAAGATCCTCAACCTGGGCCACATCATCTGCATCGACACGTACTGCCACGGCGGCGGCTGGCTGACCGGTCTCGACGTCCACACCGGCCAGGCCTGGCAGTCCGACCGCAACGGCCGGCTCCGCACGCGACGCGGGCCTCGCTGATCCTCGCGATCGCCGGCATTCCCGGCGTCTTTGTGGGGGGCCCTCCGACCCGCTATGATGGAGGGACGGGGCTCGCTCCCATCCTGAATCACTCGGTCACGCGGAAATCCGACGATCATGAGCGGCAAAACGGCGGAGGTCGTGAAGACTTACGGGCTCGACGCGCAGGGGATTACGCGAAAGGCCCCTACGCACTGGAACCTCGCCGCCCCCGCGCTCTACGAGCACGCGGTCCGACGCGACGAGGGCCTGATCGCCCATCTCGGCCCGTTCGTCGTCAACACCGGAGCCTTCACCGGCCGGTCGCCCAACGACAAGTTCACCGTGGACGAGCCCGGCAGCCGCGGGCATATTTGGTGGGGCGAGTTCAATCATCCGATCACCGAGGCCTCGTTCGACCGCGTCTGGTCGCGGCTGCGCGACTACCTCGCCGACAAGGAGCTGTTCGTCCAGGATTGCTACGGCGGAGCCGACCCGCGGTTCCGGCTCCCCGTGCGCGTCGTCACCCAGTACGCATGGCACAGCCTCTTCATCCGGGATATGTTGATCCGAGAATTCGACGAGGTCGTCCTGCGCGACTTCCGGCCCGAGTTCACGATCATCGACGCTCCCGAGTTCGAGGCGGACCCCATGACCGAGGGCACCCGCACGGGGACCTTCATCCTCATCAATCTTGCCAGGAAGCTCGTCCTGATCGGCGGCACCCGTTACGCGGGCGAGATGAAGAAGTCGGTCTTTTCGATCCTCAACTACCTCTTGCCGCTGCGGAAGGTGCTGGGGATGCACTGCTCGGCGAACTACGGCAGGAACCGAGACGACGTCGCCCTCTTCTTCGGGCTGTCCGGGACCGGGAAGACCACCCTCTCCACGTCGCCCGACCGGACCCTGATCGGCGACGACGAACACGGCTGGAGCGACGACGGCGTCTTCAACTTCGAAGGCGGCTGCTACGCCAAGGCCATCCGCGTCCGCGAGGAGACCGAGCCCGAGATCTACGAGACCACCAGGCGGTTCGGGACCATCCTGGAAAACGTCGTGATCGATCCCGAGACCCGCCGCCTCGACCTCGACAGCGCCGCGCTCACCGAGAACACCCGCGCCGCCTATCCGATCACCCACGTGCCGAACGCCGATGCCGGCGGGGTCGCCGGCCATCCCCGGCACATCTTCTTCCTCACGTACGACGCCTTCGGCGTGCTGCCGCCCATCGCCCGGCTCACCCCGGACCAGGCCATGTTCCACTATCTCGCGGGATATACGTCGAAAGTGGCCGGCACCGAGCGGGGCGTCACCGAGCCTCAGCTCGTGTTCAGCCCCTGCTTCGGCGGGCCCTTCCTGCCGCTCCACCCCAGAGCCTACGCCGAGCTCCTGGGGGAAAAGATCGAACGCCACCACGTCCGCTGCTGGCTGGTCAACACGGGTATCACCGGCGGCCCTTACGGAGTGGGCCGTCGCATCGCGATGCCGATCACCCGCTCGCTCATCAACGCCGCGCTCGACGGCAAGCTCGACGACCTCCCGACGGAGGTCGACCCGGCCTTCCACATCAGCCGGCTGACCACCTGCCCCGGCCTCGAGGCCGACATGCTCGACCCACGCGCCTCGTGGGCCGACTCGGACGCCTACGACCGGAAGGCCGCGGAGCTTGCCGCCCGGTTCGAGGTGAATCACGACAAGTTCGAGCGGGCCTGACGGCTCAGGTCGGCGGCTTCCCGCCGATGCGGGTCTGCTCGACGAACGCCTCGGTCGCGGCGTCGATCGAACGGCTCCGCCGTCCCTTCGCCGGGTGGATGTAGAGCGTGTGCGGGTCGACGACCGCCTGGTGCGTCGGCGGCGGCGCCATGGGGTACGCGACCGGGCGCGCATGATCGGCGAGTTGGAGCTCGGGGTTGAAGACGCTGTTGAATTTCCAGAGCATCTTCAGCGTATTGGTCTGCCCGCGCGAAAGGTTGTTCGCCAAAATGCCGCCGAGGGCCCAGACGGCCTTCCAGCCTAGATGCTTCCGGTTGAGCACCTGCTGGGTCTTGACCAGCTCGGCGTAGAAATCGTGGAGCGGCATCGCGGTCGGCAGGACCGCGTGCTGGATGTCGAACAGCCGATAGTCGCGTGTGGTGAGCCGTCGCGACTCGGTCACCCAGCTCTCGGTGCCGGGATACGGCGTGTTGACGCTGATGTTGACGATCTCGGGGATCTCCAGGCACCACTTGCGGACGACCTCGAAACGCTCACGGTCCCAGTTCGGGTCGGCGATGATGTTGATCGCCACCATGATCCCCAGCGACCTCGCGAACTCGAGGGCCTCGAAGTTCTTCGAGAGCGAGACGCGCTTGCGATAGGTCCTCAAGCCTTCCTCGTCGATGGCCTCGACTCCCAGGAACATGTACTGGAGGCCGAGGGTCTTCCAGAAGCGGAAGACGTCCTTGTTGCGCAGCAGGACGTCGCCGCGGGTCTCCAAGTAATACTGCTTCCGGATGCCCTGTCGCGCGACGGCCTCGCCGATCGCCATGCCGTGTTCGGCCTGGATGAAAGCCACGTCGTCGACGATGAAGACCCCGGGCTCGCGGATCGAGGCCAGCTCGCGGACCGAGGCCTCGGGCGACTTGACCCGATAGCTCCGTCCGTAAAACGTCCAGGCGCTGCAGAACGAGCAGTCCCACGGGCAGCCGCGGCTGAACTCGATGGACGCGCAGGGGTCAAGGACGCCGATGAAGTACTTGCGACGCCGACGAAGCAAGTCGCGCGCGGGCGTCAGATCGTTCAGGTCGTGCACGAACGCGGGAGCCGGCCCCGCTCCGTCGCTCGTGACGACGCCGGGCACGGCGAGCAAGGCCGTCGGGTCGCTGTCCGCGGCGGCCTCCACGAGTTTCGCGACGGCGGCCTCCCCTTCCCCCTTGAGCACGCAGTCGATCGCCCCGTCGGAGTGCATGAGCACGTCTTCGGCGACGAACGAGGCGCTGTGGCCGCCGGCGAAGATGAAGGCGTTGGGGAGCCGTTCGCGGGTCGCCTTCGCCAGGTCGACGACCTCCGGAATGTTCGCCAGGTAGTTGAGCGAATACGCGACCACGTCGGGTCGCCATGCGTCAATTTCGCGGAAATAGGCGGCATGGTCCTCGACTTGAAGGTCCATCAATCGCACTTCATGCCCGGCCCGGCGCAACTCCGCCGCGATCGTCTCGATCCCCAGCGGTTCCAGCCGGAGGAAGACTTTCGTGTACATCAGGGAGCTGGGATGGACGGCCAGGATTTTCATGGGGGATCCGCGGGGAGTCTCGAAATGGTGAAATCTTGCCTAGGAGTTTATATCAAGCGAGGCGACATCACGCCAGGATCGATCGCTCGCCTCGTCGCTTCGACGCGACTCGTAACCCCCTGGGCAGTCTTCGCCGTTTACCCGACCGTCAAGGTCGGCCTCGTCGATGCTCGGCGTCCGAATCGAACGGGGTGAGGTCCTCCTTGCATCGGCCGTGCCGGGCTCGCGTGCGCTTCAATAGCCGTTCCCATCCGCCTGGCCGATTGTTAAGATCGATCACCTGGAGGCGGACGCCCGGCCGACGGCGTTCCGTCCCTGCATCCGAGGCCGGACGACCTGGCCTGACAGTCCGACCGCCCCGCCGCCTGGGAGTTTCCGAGCGATGGCCGACCAACCGACCTCGCAGCCGCCCAAGAAGCTCTACATCGAGACCGTCGGCTGCCAGATGAACGTGCTCGACAGCGAGCTCGTCGTAGCCCGCCTGCGCGACGACGGCTACGAACTGACCGACGACATCGACCAGGCCGACGCCATCCTCTACAACACCTGCTCGGTCCGCCAGCACGCCGAAGATAAGATCTACAGCGCTCTCGGGCGGATCAAGCACCTCAAGAAGAAAAAACCGGGGCTCTCGGTCGGGGTCCTGGGCTGCATGGCCCAGAAGGACCAGACTCAGATCCTCCGGCGCGCGCCCCATGTCGACGTGGTAGTCGGACCCGGTCAACTCGGCCGAGTGCCGGAGCTTCTTTTGAAGGCCAAGGCCGAATCGACGCCTCAGCTCGCCGTCAGCCTGGCGCGTACGGCCGGCAGCCGCGATCACGTCACGTCGAGCTTCGACAGTTACGACGCCGACCGCGAGCCCGCCGTCCGGCCGAGCCCGTTCCAGGCCTACCTGCGGGTCATGATGGGCTGCGACAAATTCTGCACTTACTGCATCGTGCCCTCCGTGCGAGGCCCCGAACAGAGCCGCCCGCCGGATTCGATCGTCGCCGAGGCCCGACTGCTCGCCATGCAGGGGGTCAAGGAGATCACCCTCATCGGCCAGACGGTCAACAGCTATAAACACCGGGAGCCGGACGGCCGGACCACGCGGCTTTCCGATCTCCTCGCCCGGCTCCATGACATCGAAGGCGTCGTGCGGATCAAGTTCATCACGAACTTTCCCAACGATATGACCGACGACCTGCTCCAGGCCGTACGCGACCTCCCGAAGGTCTCGCGTTACATCCACGTCCCCGCGCAGAGCGGCTGCGACATGATCCTGAAGCGGATGAAGCGGATGTATACGGCCGCCTTCTACGAGGACATGCTGGCCCGCCTCCGCGAGACGATCCCGGGCTCGTCGGTGTCGAGCGACTTCATCGTCGGCTTCTGCGGCGAGACCGAGGAATCGTTCGATAAGACGGTCGGCCTTCTCGAACGCTCGCGTTTCAAGAACAGCTTCATCTTCAAGTACAGCCCCCGCGCCGGCACGAAGGCCGACGGCCTGTTCGCCGACGACGTCGCCGAGGAGGTCAAGCGGCGACGGAATCAGGTCCTCCTGGAGCTGCAGACTCGGATCAGCCTCGAGGACAACCGTGGGTTCCTGGGTCGCGATCTGGAGATCCTGGTGGAAGGGCCGAGCCGATCGACGACGCGCAAGGAAGGCTGGGACGGGCCCGACCAGATGACCGGACGGACTCATTGCGACCGGATCGTGGTGTTCTCGGGCCCCCAGAGCCTGACCGGCCTCACGGCCCGTGTGAAGATCGAGAACGCCAGCGCCGTCACCCTATTCGGGCGCGTCGCGGACGCACAAGTCACGGGTCCGGTTTGAGGGGGGCGCCGATGCCGAGCCAGCTCCAGGAGCTGGTGGACTGCTGGATGGCCTGGGGCGGCGTCGACCTCGCGCATCGGCCCGATCCGCGGGCCCTGGCGGCCGACTTCGGCCCCGCGGCGGTCCGACCCGGGGCGTCCCCGGGCGCCATCGCGGGCTGGGAGAACCGCCACGGTTTCCGCCTGCCCCCCGGGCTCCGCTCCTGGCTGCTGCTCTCCGACGGGCTCCATCGCGTGGCCCCGCTCATCCACCCGATCTCGGCGATCGGCCCGATGATCCTCTTCGGCCGCATGGACGACCTGCACATCCAGCCCGAGAGCTGGTTCGAACTGGGCAACCCGAACGTCGAGACGATCTGCATCGACCTGGCCTATCGCTGGCCCGGCGGCGGCTGCCCGATCTTCGTCTCCGGCGACGACGAGGCGGGCACGAAGCCCCGTATCGTGGCCCGGAGCTTCGAGGAATGGTTCCTCACGCTGCTGAACCACGGCGGCCGGGAATACTGGCTCGAATCCGACTTCGAGAGCTTTGGGACGCCGTGGGAGGCCCATCGCCGGTTCGCGCCCCAGCCCGAGCTTCCCGATCCCCTACGACCCTTTGCGGCCGAAGTCGGGCCGCTGGTCCTGGCAGGCCTCGACGAGCGCGAGATCGCCGCGAGGACCGGGCTGACCCACGACGACATCGAAGCGATCGTCCGGTACCTCCAGCACGTTCCGCCCAACCTGGCGTCCCCTTGACGCTGCGTCTCCGGGGGGCGTCGTCGTGAATCTCGAATGGTTCGTCCGCCAGCTGGAATTCCCCGAGCTGACCCGGAAGTGGCTCCAGGGGCTGGGCGTCCGCGACCTGGACCGCGGGCTCCGCGACCTCGAGGATCTCGCCCGCCACGCCGGCCCCGAGCCTCGGCCCCTGCTCGCCCGGATCGCCGGCCAGTTCGACGTTGTCCTGCCCCGCAGCTCCGACCCGGGCATGGCCTTGACCAACTTCGAGCGCTACGTCGCAGCTCTGCCCGATCCGCCGAGCGGTCTGGCCCAGCTCGCGGCGCGGCCTCGCACGACGGAGACGCTGCTCCAGGTCTTCAGCACGAGCCAGCATCTCAGCGAGCTTCTGATCCGCCGGCCCGAGCTGATCGACTGGCTCCAATCCGGGGCCGACCGCCGCGACCGTGGGACCCTGATCGCCGACCTCTGGAACACGCTCACGGCGGAGGGCCCGGTCGAGGACCCCCGGATCGTCCTGCGCCGATTCCGACTCCGCGAGACGCTCCGCATCGGCTACAACGACATCGTCCGCGGCTTCCCGCTGGAAGTCACCACGGCCGACCTCTCTTATCTCGCCGACGCCTGCGTCGAGGCGGCGACCCGGCTGGCGCGAGCGTCCGTGGAGCGCCGCTTCGGCTCGCCGACCTGCGCCGACGGCCGACCGGCGCGATTCGCGGTCCTCGGCCTGGGGAAGCTCGGCGGGATCGAGCTGAACTACAGCTCCGACATCGACCTGATCTTCCTCTACGACGAGGTCGGCGCGACGACGGGGCCGCGTGTCGTCACCAACGCCGAGTTCTTCGCCCGGATGAGCGCCGAGATCGTGCAGCTCCTCTCCGACCACACGGCCCTGGGGATGGCCTATCGCGTCGACATGCGCCTGCGACCCGAGGGCGAGCAAGGCGTGCTGGTGCAGTCGTTCGACGCGACGATGGGATATTACGTCACCCGCGGCCGGACCTGGGAGCGACAGGCCCTCATCAAGTGCCGCACGGTGGCCGGCGACCTCGGGCTGGGCGGCGGCTTCATCGAGGCCATCACTCCCTTCATCTATCGGAGATACCTGAGCGCGTCGGAGATCTCGGAGATCAAGTCGCTCAAGCGGCGGATCGAGCAACGCACGGTCTCGGCCGGTCGCGCCGAGTTCGAGGTCAAGACCGGGCACGGCGGCATCCGCGACGTCGAGTTCGTCGTCCAGTTCCTGCAGCTCCTGCACGGCGGCGAATACCCGATCGTACGATGCACGAACACGCTCGACGCCATCGATCGCCTCGAGCAGGTCGGATCGCTGACGCCCGAGGAGCGGAGCGTCATGGACGACACGTACCGTTTCCTGAGGCAGGTCGAGCACCGCCTCCAAATGCTGTTCGACCGCCAGACCCACGAGATGCCCCGGCACATGGAAGAGCAGCGCACGCTGGCGATCCGCATGGGTTACGTCCCGCTCGGGCCGTTGGAGGGCCGGGCCGGGCCGGCACAGCGGTTCCTCGCGGACTATCGCAGCAAGACCGAGCTGAATCGGCGGATCCTCAACCACATCCTCCACGAGGCCTTCCTCGACGGCGAGGGCGACGGGGTCGAGGCCGATCCGATCGTCGACCTGGTGCTCGACCCGCATCCAACGCAGGAACATATTTCCGAGACCCTCTCGCGATACCCTTTTCGCGATCGGACCGCGGCGTACCACAACCTGATGGCCCTGGCGAAGGAGGACTTCCCGTTCCTCTCACAGGCCCGCTGCCGCCACTTCCTGGCGTCGATCGCTCCTCGGCTCCTGCAGGCGGTGGGCAAGACCGCCGAGCCCGATCTGACGCTGGCGAACCTGGAGAAGGTGTCGGCCTCGCTGGGGGCGAAGGCCATCCTCTGGGAGCTATTCAACTTCAACCCGCCGAGCCTCCGGCTCTACGTCGAGCTTTGCGCCACGAGCCAGCTCGTCTCGCGAATCTTGACCAACAACCCGGGCATGATCGACGACCTGATGGACTCGCTGGTCGTCGACCGCCCCCTCCCCGGCGCGGCGATCAAGGCCGAGCTCGCCGAGCTGACCCGCGGCGCCGTCGAGGAGATCGGACCGATCGTCTGGAGCTTCCGCAACAAGGAGTGGGTGAGGATCGGGACCCGCGACGTCCTGGCCCGCGAGCCGATCCGCGAGGTGGCGAGGGAACTGGCGGACGTCGCCGAGGCGATCGTCGGCCAGCTCGCGCGCGACCAGTGGGCCCGCCGAGCCCGGAAGTTCGGCAGCCCGACTCGATCCGCCGACGGCGGTCGCGACCGCTGGGCGATCCTCGCATTGGGGAAATTCGGCGGGCGTGCGTTGAATTATTACAGCGACCTGGACCTCGTCATCCTGCACGAGAGCGACGGCGTGACGAGAGGCGGCGACGAGTCGACGACGAATCAGGAGTTCGTGACAGACGTCTCCCAGCGCCTGCTCAAGGCCATGGGCGGCGCCGCTACCGGGGGGCTCTATCAGGTGGACACACGGCTCAGGCCCCACGGGGCCGCCGGGCCGCTGGTGAACACCCTGGGCTCGTTCGTCGATTATTTCGAATCCACCGCGCAATCGTGGGAACGCCTCGCGCTGACGCGAGGAAGGGTCGTTTTTGCGACCGGGGGATTCGGGCGGCACGTCGACGACGCCATTCGCTCGATCCTGGCCCGGCCCGTCGATGTGCAGACGCTCGGCCCCGAGATCGCCGACATGCGCCGGAGGCTCGAAGATTCACGCGGGCGGAAGGACCTCAAGCGCGGCATCGGCGGACTGGCGGACGTCGAGTTCGTCGTCCAGTACCTGATGCTGGTGAACGCCGCCCTGCACCCCGAGGTGTTGCGCCCCAACACTTGGGAGGCTCTCGACGCCCTGAAGACCGTCGGCGCCTTGACGCCGAGCCTGCACGACGAACTTTGCGACATCTACAGCTTCCTCTTCGGCGTCGACGCCCGGCTGCGACTGATCCACGACCGCGCCGGGACCGAGCTTCCCGACGACCCCGAGGATCTCACCCGGCTCGCACGACGCCTGAAGTACGACGCCGTCGACCCCACGCTCGCCGTCTCCACGTTCCTGCTCGACTCGGCCCGCTACACCACTCGGGCCCGCGCGATCTTCCAGCAGATCATCCCCGCGCGTCACACCGACTCGCCCTGAACGGCGCAGGGACGCCGTCGGCCCCCAACCTCAAGGAGACCCGACTTGTCGATCCTCCACTCCTGGCTCGGGCTCGCGTTCCTCACCTGCGTCCCGCCGGACGGCGAACGCATCGACATGGCTGAGGATGCGAAGCTGTTCATCCCTTCGGGCTGGCATTCCCGCGAAGGGAAGGTCGACATCCTGCTGCATCTTCACGGGACGCCCACGGTGACCGAACCGGCGCTCGTGACCGTGGGGTGGAACGCCGTGCTCGTCTCGTTCAATCGAAACGGACTCTCCGCAGCCTACTCGAAGCCCTTCACCGATCCGACGCTCTTCCCTCGGCTGATCGATGAGACCGTCAAGGCGGTGGCGGCTCGGCGGTCGGCGGCGCTGAACGTCGGCAATGTGGTGGTCAGCAGCTTCAGCGCGGGATTCGGCGGCGTGCGTGAGATGCTCAAGACGCCCGCCTCGTTCGACCGTATCGACGCGATCGTCTTGGCCGATTCGCTCTATTGCGGCTACGCCGGCGACCCAATCGAGAAGCGTGTGGATCCAGACCTGATGAACGGCTTCGAACGCTACGCTCGCGAGGCGGCGGAGGGTCGCAAGGCCATGATCGTGACCCACTCTGCACAGGTTCCGCCGGGGTACGGCAGCACGACCGAGACCGCCGACGACCTCATCAAGGTCGCGGCCGTCACGCCCGAGATGGTCGACATTGACTGGGGCGACAGCTTGCGTCAGACCCGCCGCGCGGCGAAGGGCCGATTCCAGGTCCTCGGCTTCTCGGGCGAGGGACCAGAAGATCACATGCGGCATTTGCGGCGGATCGCCGAGGTGTGGAGACGCCTACCAGACTCGATCCCCGGAGGCCGGTGAGCGAATGATTCGCCGTCAGGGCTTCGCGGGTTCGGCCTTGAGCTCCCTCACTTCGAGGGCTCGGAAGGCGATCGTCCCGCCGTGGTTCTGGAGGCAGACGTTGCCCCTCAGGGGCTTGTCCTTGATCGCGTCGATCCGACTCTGGTCGACGTCCTGGATCAGTTTATCGTTGAGCGTCACGCGGATGCGGGGGCCGTCGCACGTGACTTCCAGCGTGTTCCACTCGCCCGCGGGCTTTGCGGCGTTCTGGCGGGGGGCGACGTAGCGGTAGAGCGAGCCGGTGCTGTGCGTCGTGGGCGGCTTGCCCGCGTCATCCATCAGTTGCAGTTCATAGGAATAGAACGAAGGTCGCGTGCCGCGTGAATCTTCGGGGTCGAACGCCCGCGTCCGCACGCCGAGGCCGCTGTTGCATCCGGGAGCCATGCGAAATTCGACGTGGAACGTGAAGTCGGCGAACTCCCGATCCTTGTACCGCAGGAAGCCGAAACCCTTGCCGTGACAGACGAGCAGGCCGTCCTCGACGACCCATACGGGGTGCTTGACGCCGTCGCGCACGTCATCGACCACGCCCTCGGCGACCCAGCCGGCGAGCGTCTTGCCGTCGAACAAGGAGATCGCCGGTCCTTCTGCGGCCAAGCCGATCAGGCTCAAGGCGAGCAACACGGTGGTCATGGGTCATCACATCGCGAGAGGATCGCCGAGAGGCGTCGTTCGGCCGAACCGGGACTTGGGATTTCGCCGAGGATCCTATCACGAGACGATGCGATATGCGAGACGCTGAGACACATGCCGAGGAGTTCGCACTCACTCAGGCCGACTGGACTCGCCGCGGCACCGCGCGGCCGACGCCCGGCGTCTGGACGTCGTCGGACGGGCCGTCTTCATGGTATTCGGCGTCGGTGTTGACCTTCCAGGTGTCGTAGCTGCCGTGGCCGAGGATGTTCCGAGCTGCGAGCAGGGCGGTCATCATCGAATGGTCTTGATTATTGTATTTGTGCATACCGTTGCGGCCAGCCAGCTCCAGATTCTCGAGCTTGGAGAGCCAGTCGCGGATGACGGCGAGATGTTGCTGATAGACGTCGTCGTAGACCGGGTAGGCCTTGGGCATACGCACGACGCAGCCGTCGATCACGTCCTTCGCGGCGACGAGTCCCATCGCGTCGATCTCGCGACGCCCGAGCGCGAGCAGGTCGTCGTCGGACATCGTCCAGAGGTCGTCGCCCTCGAAACAGAAGTACTCCAGGCCCAGGCTGGACTTCGACGGGTCGGGGACGAGGTGCGGCGACCAGTTCTTGAAATTCTGGATCCGCCCAACCTTGACGTTGGGCTCGTGGACGTAGATCCACGTGTCCGGGAACGTCTCGGCGCGATCGACGATCAGGACCACGGAGAGGAAGTCACGATAGCCCAGCGACTCCGAGGCACTACGGACCTCGTCGGGGGCGGCCGGGTTCATGGCCCGGATCAATTCGCGGATCGGCAGCGTGGACAGAAAATGGCGGCCCGTATAGCGGTAGGAACGGCCCACAACATCTTTGGCCACGACCGCCGTCACGGCCGAGCCGTCGTGGTCGATCCGAACGACGCGTCGGTCCATGTGAACCGCGCCGCCAAGTTCGCGGATACGGTCTCGAGCCGTCTCCCACATCTGCCCGGGGCCGAGGCGGGGGTAGTGGAACTCCTCGATCAAGGTCTTGATTACCTCGCCCTTGCGGGATCCGAGGCCCGACGTGAGGGCCCCGAAGACGGCATGGACGAGACTTAAGCCCTTGATCCGCTGGGCCGCCCAGTCGGCCGAGATCGTGCTGGTGGGCATTCCCCAGACCTTCTCGGTGTACGACTTGAAAAAGGTCTCGAACAGGACGCGGCCGAAGCGATTGACGACCCAGTCCTCGAAGCTCTTCTCGGGGCGGATCGGCCGGAGCTGCGCCATGATATAGCTGAGGAGGATTCTCGCCGACCGCATCAGGCCGAGCTTCCACAGGGCGTCGACGGGCTTGAGAGGGTAGTGGAAGAACTTGCGGTCGTAGAAGATGCGGCTCAGCCGCGGCCGCTTAATGAACTGGTCGCCCAGGATCTCTCGCCACAAGTCGTTGACTTCCTGGCTCTTCGAAAAGAAACGATGGCCGCCGATGTCGAAGCGATAGCCCTTGTACTCGTCGGTCCGGCTGATGCCGCCGACGAGACGGGGGTCGGCCTCCAGGACGGTGCAGGAGCCACCGTTCTTGGACAGCTCGTAAGCTCCAGTGAGCCCCGCGGGACCGCCGCCGGCGATCACCGTCTCATAGGCATCGATGACCGCCTCGGAGCCGGGCTCCTCGACGCGCGTCCAGCGATGGGGGACCGCCCCCGCGCGGGCCGTCGGCGATTGTGGCGAATCCATGCCCATGAGCGGCTCCTCGTCCTCGTCCTGAATAGGTGGCCGTAGCGCATGCGACGACCTGAGGCGCGGATCATCCGCGGCCTATGCTTCCAATCTATCGGCGACGGGCGGACCGAGTTTTGGCATAAATATCGGCCACGGTCAACGCCGATCAAAATCGCTACGACCTGTCGGCCTTGACCGGCGACAGCCGATCTTCAGAATGGCCGAACCAATTGGATGGGCCGACGGTCGCTGCCGGTCGGTCGTCAATCGGCGCCCGCCCCGAGCCTCCCTCCTTCGGACGGGGGGGCGGTTCCCCCGGGCGAAAGTCCCCCAGGAAATCCAAAACCATGACTGCCGAACAGTTCGAGACGGTCCTCGAAGAGATCCGCCGTCGTCAGGGCACGCGTCATCCGCTGGTACAGGTCGCCACGGCGGGCCGCACGATCCGGGGACGCGTCGGCGATCTCGTCGTGGACCGGACGCAAGCCCGCCACGCCAACACCCCCTACGGCATCGTCACGATGGAACAGCCCGGCCTGGTCCCCGGTCCGCTCATGTTCGTCCAGGTCGCCGAGATTCTCGAAGACGGCGTCCGCGAGCTTCCCGTCCGCCAGCCCGCCCTCGCCTCCTCCGGCATCTGATCGACCGGCGTCCTTGCGATCCCGACGAGACCGGCGCCCAGACGATCCGTCTCGGCGCCGGTCTCGTTTCGCGCCCCTCGCGTCAGGGCCGCCAACCCAGGATGCTCGGCGCAACGCCCAGTCGGACGGCGAACTTCTGAAAGGTCTGGCGGAGCACGTCGTCGAGCTCGCCGGCTTCCGTCAGGGCGTGATAGGCGTCGAGGAAGAGATTCTGCGACTGCCAGAGATCGGGTTTGATCCCGAGCACGGCGGCCGCGTCGAGCAGGCGTTCGGCATGGCTCGCAGCGGCGGCCACGTCGGCGCGTCGGAGGTCGCGCATCGAGCGCTGGAGCCCCTCGGAGAGAGCCTTGCCGAGCACCTCGGCCTTGGGCTTGTAGTTCCATCCCCGGCCGCGCTCGCAC